>JANNNU010000096.1:0-23590 GCA_031398695.1 Paracoccaceae bacterium
GCAAAGCCGGGGCCGGTCTTGTCGCCGATCACGGCGGTTTCCGTGCCGTCTCCGCCCAGCGTGATCTGATAGTTTTCCACCCCGGCGCGGTCGAGGCCGAGAATCCCGATGTGCCCGACATGGTGGTGACCGCAGGCGTTAATGCAGCCCGAGATCTTGATTTTCAGCGGCCCGATGTCGTGCTCCAGCTTCAGCGCGTCGAAATGCAGCGCCAGCTCCTGCGCGACCGGGATCGAGCGGGCGGTGGCCAGCGCGCAATAATCCATGCCGGGGCAGGCGATGATGTCGGACAGAAGGCCGACGTTCGCCGTGGCAAGCCCGGCCTTCGTCAGGGCCGCGTGCAGTGCCGGCAAGTCGGATTTGTGGACATGCGGCAGGATCACGTTCTGTTCGTGGCTGATTCGCAGGTCGTCGTGGCCATACTGCTCGGCCAAGTCGGCCATCAGCCGCATCTGCGCGCTTGTGGCGTCGCCGGGGGTCTCGCCGTGCGCCTTCAGGCTAATCGTGACGATGGCGTATTGCGGGTTGCGGTGTGCGGCGAGGTTGGTGTCGGCCCAGGCACGGAAAACCGGATCGGATTTGTGGAAGGCGTCGAAGCTGTCGATGGGCGCGTCGCGGAACGTAGGCGGTGCGAAGGCCGCGCGGATGTCGGCCAGCAGGCGCTGGTCGGCGCCACTGAATGCGGGGCGCAGTTCGGCAAAACGCTCTTCGATCAGGCGGGTGAATTCGGCGGGGCCGGTTTCGTGCACGGTGATCTTGATGCGCGCCTTGTACTTGTTGTCGCGGCGGCCCAGCGTGTTGTAGACGCTCAGCACGGACTCGACATAGGGCAGCAGGTCGGCCACCGGCAAGAAGTCCCGCACGGTGTGGCCGATCATCGGGGTGCGGCCAAGGCCGCCGCCGACGATCACCTCGAATCCCGGCTCGCCGGCGGCATTGCGGACCATGCGCAGGCCGATGTCATGGGCGCGCGTCACAGCGCGGTCGTTGGGGCTGCCGGTGATCGCGATCTTGAACTTGCGCGGCAGGAACTGGAATTCCGGGTGGTCGGTGGACCATTGGCGCAGCAATTCGGCGTAGGGGCGGGGATCCTCGATCTCGTCCGCCGCGGCACCGGCGAAATGGTCGGCGGTGACGTTGCGCACGCAGTTTCCGCTCGTCTGGATCGCATGCATCTCGACGTCGGCCAGCGCGCCGAGAATGGCCGGCACATCGCCCAGCACCGGCCAGTTGAACTGGATGTTCTGCCGGGTGGTGAAGTGGCCATAGCCCTTGTCCCAAGTGTCGGCGATCAGGGCCAACTGGCGCATCTGACGTGGCGCAAGGGTGCCATAGGGAATGGCGATGCGCAGCATGTAGGCATGCAGTTGCAGATACAGGCCGTTCATCAGGCGCAGCGGCCGGAACTCGTCTTCGGTCAGCGACCCGTCCAGACGGCGCTCGACCTGCTGGGTGAATTGCGCCACGCGGGCGCGGACGAAGGATTCGTCGAAATCCGAGTAGCTATACATGATCGACCTGTTTGCCATGGGCATAGTTGGAGGGGCCGCGCGTGCGAAACGCCTCGCGGAAATGGATCGGCTCGGGGCCGTTCGGGCCAGCTTTGGCATCGGCGAGGTAGACGCCGACCACGACCTGCCTTTGCGCCGCGCCGAACAGCAGGCGCATCTGGGCGTGCGCCTCGTCCTCGATCAGTTCAGCCTCGTGGTGCAGGCGCGACCAGCGGTCGTCTGCGGTCAGATAGACCACATCGCCAAGGCGCAAGTCGTTGGCGGTCACGACCTGGGGGGTAAAGCGGCGGCTCATGCGCGGGCCTCGTTCGACTGGGACAGCAGGGCAGCCTGGCGCGGAGCCAGACCGTAAAGGATGATCGCGGGGCCCGTCAGCTGCGCGGCTACGTCGGGCAGGGTGGCGAGCGTGGCTGGCAGGATGCGCTGATCCGGACGGGACACGTTCTCGCACAGCGACACCGGCGTGGCGGGGTTCGCACCGTGCATCATCAACCGGCCCTGGATGAACCGCGCGGATTTCTTGCCCATGTAGATCGCCGCGACCTCGCCCGTCCGCGCCATGCCGCGCCAGTCCTGCTCGGCAAAGCCGGCCATGTCGTGGCCGGTGACGATGCGCAGGCTGGCGTTGCGACCGCGCCGGGTCAGCGACTGCCCGATGCTGGCGGCGGCTACCGATGCGGTGGTCAGACCGGGCAGGATGGTAAAGCTGATGCCGGCCGCCTCTAGCGCGACCATCTCTTCGTCGAGCCGTCCGAAGATGCCGCAATCGCCCCCTTTCAGGCGCACGATCCGCGCCCCGGTCAAGGCCTGCGCCACCAGAACGGCATTGATGTCGGATTGCGGGGTGGTGGGGCCGAAGCCTTCCTTGCCGGCGTCGATCCGCCGGACACCGTCGGGGATCAACGCAAGAATTTCCGCGCCCACCAGCCGGTCGTGAATCACCACGTCAGCCGTCTGCAAGGCGTGATAGGCGCCCAACGTCAGATGCCGCGCCGCACCGGGGCCGGCGCCGACAAAGGTGACGGTTGCAGTCGTGGCTGTGAAGACGGGCAGGTCGGTCATCGGGCATCCTGTTTTCTGTCACCAATATAGGAGATTTTTCTATTCTGCTGCCAGTAGTCTGGATAGATAAGGAAATCTGTTCTTGCCCTGTGCCGGATACGAACACGGTTCCAATAAACCAAAGGAGCGGCGAATGGCAGTCCGCCTGGACGAGATAGACCGGAAAATCCTGACCGAGTTGCAAATCGACGCCAGCCAGTCGCTGGACGAGATGGCGCGCAAGGTGGGGTCGTCGAAAACGCCGGTGTGGAACCGGATCAAGCGGATGCGCGAGGCGGGGGTGATCAAGCAGACGACAACGCTGCTCGACCCCGAGGCGCTGGGGCTGGAGGCCTGCTTTTTCGTTCTGATCCGCACCAGCGAGCACGAGGCGGACTGGCAGCGCAAGTTCCTGCGCACGCTGCAGGAGCGTCCCGAGGTGATGGAGGCGCATCGTCTGGCAGGCGAGATCGACTATATCCTCAAGGTGAGGGTCAAGAATGCGCGGGCCTATGATACATTCTATCAGGCGCTGATCTCGGAGGTGCGGATCTACAACGTGACGGCGCTGTTGAGCATGGAAGAGATAAAATCGACGACCCGGCTGCCAGTATAGCGATTGCCGAATAGCGGGCGCCTTCCGCCCCTTGCCGCTGTGCGGCCCAACCCCCGAGGATGTTTTTCAACAATTGATGCCGGTCAGGTGGTGACGCAAAGGCTTTGCAGACCGTGGAAGTGGTAGACATCGGCGTAGCTCGGCGGTTCGGCGAGGCGCAGATTGGGCAGGCGGTCAAAGAGGATCGGCAGTGCGGTCTGCAACTCCAGCCGGGCGAGGGGGGCGCCGACGCAGAAATGCAGACCCGCGCCGAAGCTCGCGTTGGGTTTGATCGGGCGTGTGGGGTCGAACCGGGCGGGTTCGTCCCAGACCTGCGGGTCGCGGTTGGCGGCGGCCAGCAAAAGGCCCACTCGATCGCCGCGGCGAAAGGTGTGGCCCATCACATCGACATCCTCATAGGCCCAGCGGGTGAAGATGTGCAGCGCCGGGTCGAACCGCAGGATCTCTTCGACGGTCGAGTCGATGGTGGCGGGTAAAAGCGCGCTATGCGGCGTGGCCGTTTCGAGCAGGATCTTGACGCCGTTGCCGATGGTGTGGACCGTCGCCTCGTGGCCCGCGTTCAGCAAGAGGATGCAGGTTGAGATCAGCTCGTCCGTGGTCAGACGGTCGCCGTCGTCCGAGGCGGCGATCAGGTGGGTGATCAGGTCGTCGGCCGGTCGGGCGCGGCGCTGGTCGATATAGTCGCGCAGGAAGGCGGTGAACGCCTCGGTCGCCTGAGCGGCCCGATCTTCGGTCGCTCGGTCGCGATTGGCGCGGTACATGCCGACCATGGCGTTCGACCACCGCAGCAGATCATCCGACATGTCTTCGGGCACGCCCAGCAGGCGGGCGATGATGATCACCGGCAGCTTTTGGCCAAAGTGGCGCAACAGATCGACATCGCCACCGGGAAGCTGATCCAGCAGACGGTGGGACAGAACGGCAATTTCCGGAGCGAGGGCAGCGATCCGGCGCGAGGTGAAGGCGCGCAGCACAAGGCCGCGCAGGCGGGTGTGGCGCGGCGGTTCGAGTTCGAGCATCGAATGCGCCTCGACCGCGTAGAATGGCGCGGTGTGTGGTGCGATGGCGGGCGCATGCTCTGCCGGAGCTTCGCGTCCGAAGCGGCGATCACGAAAGACCGCATGCACCGCCGCAGCGCAGGGAGTGAAGGGCAGGCCATAGTCCGTCCAGTGAAAGAAGGCTCCCTGCGTCCGAGCTTTTTCGTAGAACGGATAAGGGTTCTGGACGAACGGCGGATCATTTGGGGACTGTGACAGCGCGATCATCGTGCCGCAGCGCGCGAGGCCGGAACCCGGATCATGCCTTGCGCGATCATGACGCCCAGGACCACCACGACGGCGCCGAAGGTTTGCAGCCAGCTCCACTGCGCCCCCAGCGCAAAGGCGATGATCATCACGTAGAACGGCACCGCATTCATGTGCAGGCTGGCCGCGCCGATGCCCAGACGTTCCACCGACACGATCCACAAGATCTGGCTGAGCGCCAGCGATCCGATCCCGAACACCACCAGCGCCCCTGCTTCGGGCCAGCCGAGGGCCGCCCACTGCACCGGTGCGCCGCCTGCCACGGCCCAGACGATCGACAGGATCGCCATGACGATCAACGCCCCGGTGACCGTGATGGCCGTGCGCCCCAGCGGTGTCAGATCGCCGAATTGCGTGACGGTCGCGCGCGACCCCCAGGTGAAGGCGCAGCACGAGGCGAAGGCCGCCAGCGCACCCAGGCCGAGGTTCAGGCTGAAGCCGCCCTTGGCGAGCGCGATCATGCCGCCCGCGAGGCTGAGAAGCAGGCCGAACACCAGGGGCCGCGTGATGCGGCGGCCGTCCAGCAGCACCTCGAGCGCAATGCCGATGATCGGCATCGTCGCCGTGATGATCGATACCGTGACCGCGTCGGTGTAGGATTGGCCGATCACCAGCAACACGGCGCCGAGGCCGATGCAGATGCCGCCAACGAGGATGCCGCGACCCCAGTTCGCCCGGCGTATCGGGCCTGTGCCTTCGACCAGGACCCAGACCAGCATCAGCACAGCTCCGGCCAGTCCGGTGCGCAGGGCGGTCAGGGCGATCGGCGGGATGTGCGGGATCACCAGATCGGCTGCGGGCAGCCCTGCGGCCCAGACCAGCATGGAGGCCACGCAGATCAGGTTTGCCGAAGCGAGGCTGCGCGGTGCCGAAAGAAGGGGTGCGGTTGTCATGCCTGAGGTTCTAGCCGGGGGCGGGCGGGGGCGCTAGCCCGTCTCCGACACCCGCAATCCGTCAGGCGGCGGAAAGCGCCGCCACGATGGCCCCGAAATCGGCCGCCTTCAGACTGGCACCGCCGACCAAGGCTCCGTCGACGTGCGGCAAGGCAAAGATGTCGGCCGCGTTGGATGGCTTGACCGATCCGCCGTAAAGCAGGCGCATTCCGTCGGCGTCGGACCCGAACCGCGCGGTCAGACGGGCGCGCAGGAAGGCGTGCACCTCGGCGATGTCCGCGAGCGACGGCGTGCGGCCGGTGCCGATCGCCCAGATCGGTTCGTAGGCGATGACCAGCGTGTCGGCTGTGGCTGCATCGGGCACCGAGCCTGCAAGCTGCCTGCCGATCACGTCCAGCGTCTCGCCCACGTCGCGTTGCCGTTCGGATTCGCCAAGGCACACGATCGGGATCAGGCCTGCCGACCGTGCGGCCTGCGCCTTGTCCTGAACCATCGCATCCGTTTCGCCGTGGTCGCCGCGCCGTTCCGAATGCCCGACGATCACGTAGGTGGCGCCGGCGTCCCGCAGCATCTGGGCCGAAACGTCGCCGGTGTGCGCGCCTGCGGGGTTGGCATGGCAGTCCTGCCCGCCAAGGCGCAGCGCCGTGCAGGTCGCAACATCCGCCATCCGCGACAGCAGCGTGGCGGGCGGGCAGATCAGCATCTCGCAGGGCGGCGACGGGTGGGCCTGGCACAGTGCAGAAATTTCGGCCAGCGCGGTCTGGTCCCCGTTCATCTTCCAGTTTCCGGCGGCGAGCTTGCGCAACTGTGTCCCCTCGTTTTGCCGTTCCTAGCGCCGCAGGGCGGTCGGGGAAAGGCCCCGCGACGGCATAAAGCCCGATGCCGGTCAGGCGGCGGGCTGATCCTTGAACTTGATCGACTCGCCGCACCCGCAGGCTTCGGCGACGTTGGGATTGCGAAACTTGAAGCCGGCCGACAGCAGGTCGGTTTCATAGTCGATCTCGGTGCCGATCAGAAACAGTTGCGCCATCGGTGCGATCAGCACGCGCGCGCCATCCTGTTCGACGACTTCATCCAGCGGGTTGGCCTCGGCCACATAGTCCATCGTGTATTCCATGCCCGCGCAGCCGCCCTTCTTCACGCCGATGCGCAAGCCAGCGCTAGACTGCTTTGCCATCAGGCGAGAGATCTGAAGCGCGGCGGTGGGCGTCAGGGTAACGGCGGCCTTGCCGGGAATGCCGAACATGATCTGTGCTCCTTGGTTGCATCCAAGATGGGCCGGGACGGCCTATCTTGCAAGGTTACATGAAGCCGAGTTCCAGCTTGGCTTCGTCCGACATCATTTCCATCCCCCAGGGGGGATCGAACGTCATGGCCACGGCGACCTGTTTGACCCCCGCAACCGGCTCGATCGCGTCAGATACCCAACCCGGCATTTCGCCGGCCACCGGGCAGCCCGGCGCCGTCAGGGTCATCAGGATCTGCACCTCGTTTTCAGACGAGATATCAATGGTGTAAACCAGCCCGAGGTCGAACACGTTGACCGGAATCTCGGGATCATAGACGGTCCGGCAAGCTTCGACCACCTGGTCGTAAAGCGGATGGTCCGTCGAGGACGGGCGGATCAGCGGTGTGCCCTCGATCTTGTCCTGCGGCTGATTCATCGGGTCCCCCGGCAGTTGTTGACCAATTATATAGGGAATGGACACGCAAAGGTCCAGCCTTGCCGCAGCTACAGCAGACGGCGGGCGAGGCCGACGCGGATCATGACGAAGGTAACCGCGACCGATCCAGCGACGGCGATGCAGAAGATCCACAGATGGGACAGGTCCGTGAACCGAAAGCCGATCACACAAAAGGCCACATGCAGAAAGAACAGACCGTTCGCATAGACACCGAGGCGGCGCGACGGGCTTGGCGCGTTGAACTTGAGCGCGAGCAGAAAGATCGCAGGCGCGGCCATGCCGAGGCTGGCGAGGTTGTCATGGTTCGCAAGGCCCGTCGCAACCTCGCGAAACCAGATCCCTTCGGCCACCACCAAAAGCAGCGAAAGGACCGCGACGCCGGTCAGCGCGGGTTTGTCAAAGCGGTGTTCCAGATCGTAGCGCCGGATCAGCATGCCACCCAGCAGAAAGGGCAGGCCGAGGAACAGCCCGTTGCGGTGCAGCACGGTCATGTCACCGAAAACAAGCTCGGACGGGTGCAGCCGATCGAGCGCAAGGGCATAGATAATGGCCACGCCCACCGCGAAACTGACGACCATGATGGCGATCTGCACCGTTATGCCAACATCCCGGATCAGCGCACCGCACAGCGCAGCGATCGCCAAACCCGGCAGATACCACAGGTGCCACCACCCCATGACCACAAAGCGGGCCAACGGCCAGAGATCGGGGTGCACCAGCGCCCAGGACCATGCCGGCAGATAGAGCACCGACCAGATTGCAAAGAGCCACAGCAGGCGGTGCACATAGGCCGGTGTGCCCGCGCCCTGGGCCACGCTTTCGAAGTAGTATCCGTTGATCAGGAAGAACACAGGCACAGCAACACGGGCGATCCCGCCGGTCAGAAACGCACCGCCGCCAGGCAGGTCGGTCAGCGGGTTCACATGAATGGCGACGACGCACAGCGCCATCACGATCTTGAGCAGATCGACCGACAGCTTGCGATCGACCGATCCGGCACGGCGCGTGATCGGGCCCGCCGTGATGTCTGTGCTGGCCGCGCTCAGAACGGAATTTCGTCGTCAAGGTCGGGTCGAGATGCACCACCCGCGCCGCCACCCCCGACAAATCCACCCGAACTGCGGCCGCCTGCGCTGCCGCCGCTCATCGCCCCGCCGCCCTGATACTCGTCCGGCGCTCCGCGATCTTCATATGACCCGCCGCCACCGCCGCCGCTGTCGCGACCGCCCAGCAGCGTCATCTCGCCGCGATACTGCCGCAGCACGATTTCCGTGGTATAGCGGTCGGCCCCGGATTGATCCTGCCACTTGCGGGTTTCCAACTGGCCTTCGATGTAGACGGTCGAGCCTTTGCGAAGATACTGTTCGGCGATCTTTGCCAGACCTTCGTTGAAGATCGCGACCGAATGCCATTCGGTGCGTTCCTTCTTTTCGCCGCTCTGCTTGTCGCGCCAGCTTTCGGACGTGGCGATCCGCAGGTTGACGACCTTGCCCCCGTTGGGGAAATTCCGCACCTCGGGGTCGCGGCCAAGATTGCCCACGATGATTACCTTGTTGACCGATCCCGCCATGTCCGTCCCCTGATTCTCGCGCTCCCGCAGGTTTGCCGGAACTGGTTAACAAGTCGTCTATACCGTTGACCAAGCCTGATCGCAACGCATCTGCAGGCAATCCGGTTCCGCGGGAATCACACTGAATTCATGGGTTTGACCCAATTGTGCCGGTTCGCTTGCCCAGCACGCACCGGCGCCTTTCGCCGTTACGGAAACGTGCGACTGGATTGCCGCGCCAAATTGCTTATAGTCCGCTCAGGGATGCAAAGAGGGTAGACGATGCGGTTTGTGCAGCGTGTGGCGGTTGCAGGTTTCTGCCTTGGCTTGACGGCTGGCTTGCCCGCAGCGACGTCCGCCGAAGGGCTGGTCCTGTCCGGATCCAGCAAGAACCGCACCAACCTCTTCAAATCGCAGACGAAGCTGCTCGATGGGCGCCTGTCCTCGCAATACGACTTTTCCGACCGGCTGAAACCGCAGACCGAAAAGACCGAAAGCACCCCGACGGTCCGCTACGGCGGGTCCTACAAGGGCGAGTTTCTGGAGGTCGCGAAGGCCGCTGCGCGCAAGCATGGCGTGCCCGAGGACATGTTCCTGCGGCTTGTCCAGCAGGAGTCCGGCTGGAACCCCGGCGCGGTGTCGTCGAAAGGGGCTACTGGTCTAGCGCAACTGATGCCGGCGACGGCAGCAATCCTGGGCGTCGACGCCACCAACCCGCACCAGAACCTTGAGGGTGGGGCGCGGTATCTGCGGCAGATGTACGACAAGTTCGGCAGCTGGCGGCTGGCTCTGGCGGCTTACAACGCCGGTCCGGGCGCGGTCGAAAAGCATGACGGCATTCCGCCCTACACCGAAACCAAGAACTATGTCGTGGCCATTCTGGGTTGAACTTCGGCCTGAAAACGGCGGTATGCATGCTGTGCATAGGCCGTGCATACCCCGTGCATAGAGATCGCGTCGCGGCCGCTATTCCGCCGCGATCTTAATCACCGGCTCCATCTGCGCCAACACGTCATCGGGCAAATGGCATTTGATTTGGTGTTTGCCCTCGAGCACGCGCACCGGAGGCATCTCGCGGTCGCAAAGACCGGCGGGCAGCACCTGCGATTTCCACCGGCAGCGGGTCTGGAACGGGCAGCCGGGCGGTGGGTTGACGGCAGACGGAATGTCGCCTTCCAGCACGATGCGCTTGCGGATGACCTTGGTGTCGGCGACCGGCACGGCAGACAGCAGCGCCTCGGTGTAGGGGTGGTAGGGCGGCTGGAACACCTGATCGGTGGTGCCCATTTCGACCACGTGACCAAGGTACATCACCATCACGCGGTCGCTGAGGTAGCGCACGATGGAGAGGTCGTGCGAAATGAACAGAAGCGTCGTCTTGTTCTCGCGCTGGATGTCCATCAACAAGTCGGTTACGGCCGCCTGCACAGAAACGTCAAGCGCCGACACGGGTTCGTCCGCGACCACCACCTTGGCGCCACCGGCAAAGGCCCGCGCAATGCCGACCCGCTGCTTCTGGCCGCCCGACAACTGCCGGGGCATCCGTTCGGCGAACGCCCGGGGCAGTTTCACCAGGTCCAGCAGTTGCAGCATGCGGTCGCTGCGTTCCTGATCCGACGCGCCCTGCTTGAAGATCTCCAGCGCGCGAATGATCTGGCGCCCGACGTTCATCGACGGGTTCAGCGTGTCGAACGGGTTCTGGAACACCATCTGCACCGAGGACACGGTGTCGGTGTTGCGCTTCTGGATCGGCGTCGACTGTACGTTTTCGTCGAACAGCATGATCGAGCCGCTGGTCGCCGTCTCCATCCCCATCAGGACCTTGGCAAAAGTGGACTTGCCGCAGCCCGATTCGCCGACGATGGCCAGTGTTTCGCCTTCGCGCGCCTCGAAGCTGAGCGATTCGTTGGCCTTGACCACCTTCTTGGTGCCGCCGCCGAACGCGCCGCCAGAGATCGAGTAGTATTTTTGCAAATCGTCCATCTTGAGGACGACCCGACCGATCGGGGTCTTCGGCTTGGTCACCTTCGCCTTCATCGGCGCGTCCCAGTCGATCTCTTGCCATTTCAGGCAGCGCGTCGCGTGCCGGTCGTCGTCCGGCACGTCGTACATCGGCACCTCGACCGCATCGCAGCGCCCGGACTGAAAGTAGTCGCAGCGCGGGCCGAAGTTGCAGCCGGGCGGGCGTTCGTGGGGCAGCGGGAAGTTGCCGGGGATTGACACCAGCGGACGGGCATTCTTGTCGGCACCGGGCAGGGGGATCGACCGGAACAGCGCCTGCGTATAGGGGTGGCGCATCTTGTCGAACACCTCGACCACGTTGCCGGTCTCCACCGCCTCGCCGGAATACATGACGCAAAGCCGGTCGCAGACGTCGAGGATCAGGCCAAGGTTGTGGCTGATGAACAGCATGGACGTGCCGTATTTCTCGCCCAGGTCCTTTACCAGATCCACGATCCCCGCTTCGACCGTCACGTCGAGTGCGGTCGTCGGCTCGTCGAGGATCAGGAGGGCTGGCTTCGACATCAGCGCCATCGCGATGACGATGCGCTGCTGCTGGCCGCCCGAAAGCTGGTGCGGATAGGCGTTCAGGATGCGGTCCGGGTCGGGCAGGCGCACGTCGGCCACGATCTGCCGGGCCAGTTGCCACGCCTCGGTCTTGGCCATGCCGCGGTGGATCATCGGCACCTCGGCCAGCTGGGCCCCGATCTTCATCGCGGGGTTCAGCGAGGCCATCGGCTCCTGGTAGATCATCGCGATTTCCGAGCCGCGGATGTGGCGCAGCTCCTCGTCGCCCATGTGGGTCAGGTCGCGCCCCTTGAACTTGATCGAGCCTGCGACGATGCGACCGTTCTTGCCGAGGTCGCGCATCACGGCGAGCGCGACGGTGGACTTTCCGCAGCCGGATTCGCCGACGAGGCCCATCGATTCGCCAGCCATCACCTTGCAGGAAAAATCCATCACGGCGGGGATCTCGCGCAGGCGGGTGAAGAACGAGATCGAGAGGTTGTCGATTTCGAGGATCGGTTTGCTGGGGTCCCAATCAGTCATGGCAGCCTCTCTGGTGGATGGGTCGGACCGGGGGCCAGCCCCCGGACCCCCGGGATATTTATGAACAGATGATGAGGGTCAGTCCTTCAGGCTTTCTTCGCGCAAGCCGTCGGCGAGCAGGTTGAGGCCGAGGACGAGGCTCATCAGGGCGAGGGCGGGGACGACGGCGGGGTGGGGGAAGAGCGTGAGGAGTTTGCGCCCCGAGTTGATCGTCGAACCCCAGTCCGGAGATTCGGGCGAGACGCCCAAGCCGAAGAAGCCCAGGGTGCCGAGCAGGATCGTGGTGTAGCCGATGCGAAGGCAGAAATCGACGATCAGCGGGCCACGGGCGTTGGGCAGGATTTCCCACAGCATGATGTACCACGGGCCCTCGCCGCGGGTCTGGCCGGCGGCAACGTAATCGCGGGCTTTGAGGTCCATCACGATGCCGCGCACGATGCGGAACACCGTGGGGGCATTGACGAACACCACCGACACGAAGACGTTCAGCAAGTTGGGGTCCATCGAGAACACGTCGCGGACGTTGCGCCCCGAGATCGCCGACAGGATCTCTCCGCTAGGGTCGGCGTTGAACGCAAGGCCGGAGTAGGCCCAGAGGCCGATCACCAGCGTCGCACCGACGTAGAGGTTACGCTGTGGCGGGTTGGTGAAATAACGCGAGTTCCACAGGATCGTCAGGAAGATGATCGGGAAGAGGAACAGCACCGCGGCGAGCGCGATCGGAATGCCGGTCACGCGGATCTCTGGGGTGACGAGGAGGTAGAACAGCAGGATCACCGGAAAGGCGAGAACGAGGTTGGCGATGAAGCTGAGGATCGTGTCAAGCTTGCCGCCGAGGTAACCTGCGGGCAGACCCAGCGTGATCCCGACCATGAAGGCGAAAAGCGTGGCGGCGGGGGCGATGGACAGCACGCGACGCGCGCCCATCACCATCCGGCTGAAGACATCGCGCGCAAGGCTGTCGCCGCCAAGCAGATAGTAGGGGTAAAGGGTGTCGCCGCGGGTGTCTTTGAGCGCCGACCCCGGCACAGCGTTCTTCAGGCCCGACAGCTGCGCCAACGGATCGTGGGTGATGATCAGATCTGCGAAGATCGCGGTGAACACCCAGAACATCACGAGGCCGAAGCCGATCATCCCCACCGGGCTGTCGAACAGCTTGCCGTAAAGACCGAGGCGGCGGCGGTAGACGATCGACAGCGTGAAGGTGACGATCAGCGCGATCCAGACCGGCAGGAACTGCACCAGCATGCGGGCAAAGATCGGGCCCCACGGAAGTTCGGTTTCCATATGTGCTCCTCAGCTCAGCCGGATGCGGGGGTTGAGGAAGACGTAGCCGATGTCAGAGATCAGTTGCGTCACGAGAACGACGAACACGGCGACGACCGAACAGCCCAGCAGGAGTTCGATGTCGTTGTTGCCGGCAGCCTGGACCAATGTCCAGCCGAAGCCCTTGTAGTTGAACAGAGTCTCGACGATGACCACGCCGTTCAGCAGCCAAGGAAATTGCAGCATGATCACGGTGAACGGCGCGATCAGCGCGTTGCGCAAGGCGTGGCGCATCACGACGTCCTTGAACGCCACGCCTTTTAGCCGGGCGGTGCGGATGTATTGCTGGGTCATCACCTCGGTCATAGAGGCGCGGGTCATCCGGGCGATGTAGCCGATGCCGTAAAGCGCGATGGTCAGAACCGGCAGGCCGAAGTTCCAGAAGGTGAAGCCGCGCTCGGCCGAGGTGGCGGTGCCCATGAACAGGGTGTTCGTCTCGATCCACCCCCATTCCTTGAGGATGGGCGAAAGGCCCGTGGTGGCCGAGGCAAAGATCGCCACCAGGATGACGCCGGACACATATTCGGGCGTGGCGGTGGTGGCGATGGCGGCCGATGACAGCACGCGGTCGGTGCGCGAGCCTTCGCGCATGCCCGACAGGACCCCCATCAGCAGCGATACGGGCACCATCAGCAGCATCACGAACAGCATGAGCCAGCCGGTGGCGGCCAACTTTTCGCCCAGGAAATTGATGACCGGTTCCTTGGAGAACGTCGAAAAGCCCCAGTCGCCCTGCAGGATGCCGCAATAGCGGGGGGCGTTTTCGGCCGTCACGCCACCATCGATGCAGCGACCGCGGGTCACGCCCTTTTCGTCGGTGATTACCCAGCCCGGCGCGATGCCCAACCACTCGGAGTAGCGGGCGAACACCGATCCGCCATGGCCGTTGCCTTCGATCCACGAGGCCACTGCCTCGTCTGTCATCCGGACCGATCCTTCGGTGCGGGCAAGCTTTTCGAGGTTGGGCGGCAGATTGGTCAGGTGAAAGACGATGAACGTCAGAACAAGCGCAGTCAGGATCATCACGCCAAGGCGGCGCGCCACGAACTTCACCATCTTTGGCTCCCCTTGGTCGTCAGGCCCGCTTGAACCGGTCTTTTGGCTGCGGTGGCTTATGGTGGGGCGCGCCTAGGCTGGCGCGCCCGATGGTGATGGCCCCGATCAGGCGGTGATCGACCACTTGTAGTGGTGATGTTCGAACGACGGGTGCATGTCGATGTTCACTCCGGCCTTGGCGTGACGGAACAGCGAGCGCCAGAACGGCTGGATGATGTAGCCTTCGTCCTGCAGGACGGTTTCAAGCGTCACCATCACTTCGCGGCGCGCATCGGCGTCGGCAAGAGATAGGGCCTGCGTCATGGCCGCGTCGAACTCGGGGCTTGCCATGCCGGTCTCGTTCCACGACCCGGTAGAGGTGTAGGCCAGCGACATGTTCTGCACGGCCAGCGGGCGGTGGTTCCATGTCGTCGACGAGAACGGATACTTCTGCCAGTCGTTCCAGAAGGTCGAACCCGGCATCACGGTGCGCTTGACGTTCATGCCGGCGTCGCGCAGCTGGGCTGCCACCGCGTCGGTGGTGGCGGCTTCCCAGCCGTCATCGAGCGAGATGATCTCGAATTCGGTTCCGGCCAGACCGGCGGCTTCCAGCGCCGGCATCAGGGCCGCCGCATCGACGGTCTGCTTGGGGATTTCGGCATATTCCGGGTGAACCGGGCAGGCGTGGTGGTTTTCGGCCGTGGTGCCCAGACCATTGTAGCCAAGCTCCAGCACGACGTTCAAATCGACCGCCTTCTGGATGGCTTGGCGGACGGCCTTGTCCTTGTAGAGATCACCGTTGGCCGAGTTCATCCGCACCACGATGGTCGAGGCGGTGACGGCTTCGAGCTTTTCCCAGCCCATGCCGTCGAGGATGCCGATGTAGTCGCCGGTCGATTCGTAGTTGCAGTCGATCTCGTCCGAGCCGGCCAGTGCCACCATCGCGGACGGGTCGGTGCCAAAGTCGATGTAGTGGATTTCATCCAGCGGTGCGGTGCCGCCCCACCAGGTGTGGTTCGACGCGCGCACCAGCGTCATGCGCTGACCGACCGAGATTTCGCCCGGAACGTAGGGCCCGGTGCCGATCGGGTTGGTCGAGGGGTCCGACCCGTCGACGTAGGACGAGTGCACGACGGCGGCAGGATAGTCCGCGAGGTTCGGCACCACCGCGACGTCCGAGGCCGACAGCATCAGCTTGACCGTCATGTCGTCGACCTTGACCACTGCGTCGGGGCGCATCTGCTTGGTTGCCTCGTCCACCAGACCGGTGAAGCGCGAGGCCATGGCATTGCCTTCGACCGTGCCGTCGGTCCAGCGGCCGAACATCCGCACCACGTCATCGGCGGTGAAGGCGTCACCGTTGTTCCAG
Organism: Paracoccaceae bacterium; assembly: GCA_031398695.1. Taxonomy (GTDB): domain Bacteria; phylum Pseudomonadota; class Alphaproteobacteria; order Rhodobacterales; family Rhodobacteraceae; genus JAIYDJ01. The sequence goes on from JANNNU010000096.1 coordinate 15,381, forward strand.
GTGACGCCCGGGCGCACCTTCAGCGTGTATTCGGTCGCGTCGGCGTTGGCTTCCCACGATTCCAGCAAGCGGCCTTCGAAGGTGCCGTCGGGGTTATACTGGATGAGATACTCCAGCCAGCCGCGATAGACGTTGGCGATCTGCGGCCAGTCGGCCGTGCGCGGATCCTTCTGCGCCTTGGTTTCCATGCCGACGCGCAGGATGCCACCGACGGGCGCGTCCTGGGCCTGCGCCGGGGCGTTCAATCCGATCAGCCCGTATGCTGCGGCGGCCGATACGCCCAAGGCGGTGGTGCGCGTCAGAAACTCGCGGCGGCTAAGTTGGCCGGCACGGTGTTCCTTGACAAACATCTCGGCTGCCGGATGAACGGCCGTGGGTTCGGTTTTGTGGATCATCATCGTCTCCCTGTCGGGCATTGCCCTGATTATTTTCTGGTTCAGCGACTGTTTCGTGCCAGGGCGCGGAGGCGCGGGCGGACCAATGCCCGTCCGATGCCGAGACGCGTCAAGGCAACCGGTCTGACAGTGCCATTCCGCATCTTTTCCGGCCTTGCGTCAACGACTGGAATCGCCCCCTGCTGTAACATTTGCGACGCAACCGATGCTGCAGGTGCAATAAAACGGCACAAGCGACCGGCCACGCGGCGAAGGGCCATCAGGATGGAAGGCGCTGCAACCAGGGCGCGTGGACGGGTCGGTCGGGTGGTATCGATTCGCGGGCGCGTCGGCTGACTGCGACGTCGCCGGGCGGCTGACATCTGCGCGGCTACTGCGTGCGGCGGAAGGCCGAGGGCGAATGGCCGGTCATGTGCTGGAAGGCGCGAGTGAAATAGGCAGGCGACGCAAACCCGAGGCTCGCGCCGATCTTGCCGACCGGCTGATCGGTTTCCGCCAGCAGACGGCGCGCCTCGAAGATGCGGCGTTCGGCCAGCAGATCATGCGCCGATCGCCCGCACGCCTGTTTGCAGCAGCGCGTCAGGTGGGTAGGGGTAACCCCGAGTTCTGCCGCCAGGTCGGCCACGCCGCAGCCCGTTCTGAAGGCACTTTCCAGCAGGGCCGTATAGCGCGCCACCAGCCGCCGCCCCGCGTCGGGACGTGTCTGGTCGGTCGCCGCCTTGACCGCCTGACGTTCCAGCCAGACGCCGAGCAGCCCGAGGTAGTGCCGTGTCGCCCGGTCGTGCGCCGGACTGACGCTGTCCATCTCCCGCTGGATCATGTCGAGCATCACGTTCAGTTCCTGCTGTGCATGCACTTCTCGAATGCGCAGGTGCAGCGGATCCGCGGGCAGGGTGACCGTCGACGCTTTGCCAAAGAAGACAGCCGAGCCAAAGACTTGCGGGCCGACTTCAAAGCCGTGCATCACGCCGGCCGGGATGAAGATGGCGTTGTGGGCGGTGTAGCCGCGCGTCACGCCGGAAATGGTGATGCGTCCTTGCCCTTTGGTGAACCACAGCAGGCACGGCTCCGAAATCGAACGCATTGCCTCCACCCGCCAGCGGCCGCCGGCGGCGAGACGGGGGATGGCAATGATGCGGGCCTGCGAATGGTCGGTCAGGGCGGTCATGTTCGATTTCTTCATATTTGCAACCCCAGATAATCAGCATGGACGCCACAACCCAAGTGAAAAGAGGGCCGTTTGCAGCACTTGGCGGGCGCCTGCTTCGATTGCTGTGGACAAGTCTGTGGGCAGTCTTGACCCTGACGCGTACCCGCCCGGCGGCGCGGGACCGTCAGGGAAGGGTGACCGACCGCCATCCCGTCTTGCGCGACCGGCCCCAGGTGCGCTGGCGTTTGGCGTAGCGGCGGCTGGACAGGACCGCGGCCTCCACCGCACTTTGCAAAGACAACTCGCCGCGCAGATGCGCCATCAATTCCGCCGCGCCGATGGCCCGCGCCCAAGGGCGATCGGGCGCCCATGCGGCCTGCATGCGCCGCACCTCGTCTATGGCGCCCATGGCCAGCATCTGGTCGAACCGCCGCGCGATTCGCGTGTCCAGCCAGACCGGATCAGGGTGCAGCACGACCGCCTGCACCGAACCCGCCGGCAGCATCGGCGCCCCGGTGTCCGCCTGCCAGTCGGCCAGACTGCGCCCGGTCGCCCGCAAAACCTCCCACGCGCGCTGCACCCGCATCGGATTGGCCCGGTCGATCCGCCCTGCCGTAACCGTATCGAGACCGGCAAGCAGTGCCGCCGTTCCGCCCGCCGCCCGCACCGCTTCGGCCTCGCTGCGTACCGCGGCGGGGATCGCAGGGATCTCGGCCAATCCTTCAGTCAGCGCAGCAAAGTAGAGCCCGGTACCGCCGACGATCACCACGGGGCGATCGAGCAACCCGGCCACCTCGCGCAGCCAGTGCCCTACCGAATAGGTCCGTTCCGCCGCCACATGCCCATAAAGCGCATGCGGAACCGACGCTTCTTCGGCAAGGGTCGGGCGCGCCGTCAGCACCCGCCAGCAGTCGTAGACCTGCAGGGCGTCTGCGTTCACGATCAGCCGCCCGTCACGTTCGGCAAGCGCCATCGCCAGCGCCGACTTGCCGCTGGCCGTGGGGCCGGCCAACAGGATCGGTGCTTCTCGCGTTAAACTGTTCAGCAGGCTCACGCCGTCCTCATTCCGTGCTCAGCACCATTGCACCCGGGTCCGGGGGCGTGAAACCCCCGGGCTGCGCCGCATCCGCACGAGTTCGCGGTTGAACCGCAAGCGGTTTTCCTACATTTTGCGCGCCAAGCATAGCATCCCACGAAAAGCAGGCAGTTCCATGACCGCAACCGCACCTGAAGCCGGCGTGACCTATTCCCGTGTCATGCTGAAAATCTCGGGCGAGGCGCTGATGGGCGATCAGGGCTATGGCCTGCACCCGCCGACCGTTCAGCGCATCGCGCAAGAGGTCAAGACCGTGCGCGACATGGGGGTCGAGATCTGCATGGTGATCGGCGGCGGCAACATCTTTCGTGGGCTGCAGGGAAGCGCTCAGGGCATGGAGCGGACGACGGCCGATTACATGGGGATGCTGGCCACCGTGATGAACGCGCTGGCCATGCAGGCCGCGCTGGAACAGGTCGGCGTGTTCACGCGGGTGATCAGCGCCATCCCGATGGATCAGGTTTGCGAACCCTACATTCGCCGCCGCGCGGTGCGCCACCTCGAGAAGAAGCGCGTGTGCATCTTTGCCGCCGGCACCGGCAACCCGTATTTCACCACCGACACAGCGGCGACGCTGCGCGCGAATGAAATGGCCTGCCAGGCGATCTTCAAGGGCACCAAGGTGGACGGCGTCTATGACAAGGATCCCAAGAAGCACGCGGACGCAAAACGCTACGGCACCGTCAGCTACGACGAGGTGCTGGAAAAGCATCTGGGCGTGATGGACGCGACGGCCATCGCCCTGGCGCGCGACAACAACCTGCCGATCATCGTATTCTCGCTGGACGCGCCGGGCGGATTTCGCACGATCCTGAACGGCCAGGGTACGTACACCCGGGTCCACGGATAAGACGCGGGGCGCAAGTTTTGACGGAAGAGAAAGCCGTCGCGCACCGACCGCAGACCCACTTTCGCAAATCTGTCTTGTCGGGTAGATGTGCACGAACTGCAGGGCATGGCCCTGCACGCAGAACAACCGAGGAATGCGATGGCCCAAGACGACCTTGAGATAGATCTGGATGCGATCCAGCGGCGGATGGACGGGGCGCTGGCGGCACTCAAGCAGGAATTCGGCAGCCTGCGTACCGGGCGGGCGTCGGCGTCGATCCTCGATCCGATCCAGGTCGAATCCTATGGCCAGATGACGCCATTGAACCAGTTGGGCACGATCAACGTCCCCGAGCCGCGCATGGTGGTGATCAACGTCTGGGACAAGGCGATGATTTCCAAGGTCGAAAAGGCGATCCGCGAAAGCGGCATCGGCATCAACCCCGTCACCGATGGTCCGCTGATCCGTCTGCCGATCCCCGAGCTGAACGAGGAACGCCGCAAGCAGCTGTCCAAGGTCGCCGCCGGTTACGCCGAAAGCGCAAAGGTCGCAGTGCGCAACGTGCGGCGCGATGGCATGGACCAGATCAAGAAGGCCAAGGCGGCGGGCATGTCAGAGGACGACCAGAAGATGTGGTCCGACGAGGTGCAGGAAATGACGGACAAGACAATCGCCGCCGTGGACCGGGCACTGGAAAGCAAGCAGGCCGAGATCATGCAGGTTTGACCTGCGCAGGCCCCTGCGGCAACGCGGGGCGGTCGGTGTCAAGGCCGGGCGGCGGCTCGGGTCACAAGCGAGGCAGATGTGGTCGCAGGTAGCAGCTCCGGTTCCAAGACGGTCCGTCCGGCCGACCACGTCGCCATCATCATGGATGGCAACGGCCGCTGGGCCACAAATCGCGGCTGGCCGCGCCTTGTCGGGCACCGCAAGGGCGCCGAGCGTGTCAAGGAAATCGTCCGCTGCGCCCCGGATCTGGGCGTGCAATGGCTGACGATCTATGCGTTCTCCACCGAGAACTGGAAGCGCTCGACCGAAGAGGTCCTTGGCCTGATGTCGATCTTTGCGCGCTATATCGAACGCGAGGCGGACCGGCTGGCGGCCGAAGGCGTGCGGATGCGGTTCATCGGCGATCGCACCCGGCTGGACCTCAAACTTCAGCGTCTGATGGCCGGGATCGAGGCGCGGACCGCCAACCTGGGGCGGCTGAACCTGACGGTGGCAATCAACTATGGCGGGCGCGACGAGTTGGCACGCGCCATGCGTCGCGTGGCGGTCGAGGTGTCTGAAGGCCGGCTTCCGGCCACGGCGATCACGGATGCGGTCATTTCGGCGCATCTGGACACGGCCGGGCTTCCAGACCCCGATCTGGTGATCCGCACCAGCGGCGAGACGCGCACCTCGAACTTTCTGTCATGGCAGTCGGCCTATTCGGAATTCGAATTCACCCCGACCCTGTGGCCCGATTTCACCCCGGACGAGTTTGCGACGATCCTCGCGCGGTTCGGCAATCGGGACCGGCGGTTTGGCGGGGTGGCGAACGGATGACAGGGCCTTCGGGCGCCCGCTGGCCGGATCTGCGCGTGCGATTGGCCTCGGCTGCGGTCATGCTGGGGGTGGGCGCGCTGGAAATCTGGCTCGGTGGGCCGTCCTTCATAGCGCTTCTCGTTTTGTTGACCACCCTGATGATCTGGGAACTGGCCGTGATGACTGCGCCAAAGGCGCAGGGCGTGGCGCTGGCGCTAGCATTGTTGGGCGCCTGCGCGCTGTTGTTGTCGGTGGGTCTGCCGCAGCGGGTGTCGTGGATCGTGCTCGTCCTGCCGTCGCTTGGGTTGGCACTGACGCCGCGCCGGGACCCGGTGCTTGCCGCCGCCATCGGCCTTGCGGTGATGGTGGCGGGTTTCGGACTGATCCACCTGCGCGGATCCGCAGGGGGGCTGGTCATCCTGTGGGTGGTGGCCATCGTCGTCGCATCCGACGTGATGGGCTATTTCGCGGGACGGCTGTTGGGCGGGCCCAAGTTCTGGCCCGCGATCAGCCCCAAGAAAACCTGGTCGGGAACGATCGCGGGCTGGCTGGCGGCGGTCGGTGTAGGCAGCGGGTTTGCGCTGGCGGGGTTCGCCGGGTGGGGCATCGTTGTGCTATCCCCCTTGGTCGCGCTGGCCGGGCAGATGGGCGATATCGCGGAAAGCTGGTTGAAACGGCGGGCGGGGGTCAAGGACGCGTCGCGTCTTATTCCCGGGCACGGCGGCGTGCTGGACCGGTTCGACGCGATGACGGGGGCTGTTCTGGCGGTGCTGCTGATCGGATGGGTCCTGCCACTGCCGTTTGAAGGGGGCTAGGCGATCATGCGGTCGGTTTCGGTATTCGGCGTCACGGGGTCGGTCGGGGAAAACACCTTCGATCTGCTGATGCGGCAAGGTGGGCCGACGGTCTATCGCTGTGTGGCGCTGACCGGGGGGCAGAAGGTTGGCCGGCTGGCCGAGATGGCGCGCGCGCTGCGAGCCGAAGTCGCGGTGACGGCAAACGAGGCCTGCCTGCCCGATCTGCGCGAGGCGCTGGCCGGTTCGGGCATCGAGGCGGCTGCAGGACCGGCAGCCATCGCCGAAGCGGCCGACCGGCCCGCCGATTGGGTGATGAGCGGCATCGTGGGCGCGGCGGGCCTTGTTCCGGGCATGCGCGCGCTGCGCCACGGGCGCACGCTGGCGTTGGCCAACAAGGAAAGTCTGGTCACCGCCGGTCCGCTGTTGATGCGGACGGCCGCCGCGCACGGGGCACACATCCTGCCTGTCGACAGCGAGCACTCGGCGATCTTTCAGGCGCTGGCTGGCGAGGATATGGCTGCGGTCGAACGCATCATCCTGACCGCAAGCGGCGGCGCATTGCGCGACTGGCCGCTGGACCGGCTCGAGGGGGCGACCGTCAAGGAGGCGCTGGCCCATCCGAACTGGTCGATGGGGCCACGGATCACGATCGACAGCGCCAGCATGTTCAACAAGGCGCTCGAGGTGATCGAGACAAAGGAATACTTCGGCATTGGTCCGGATCAGATCGAGGTGATCATCCATCCCGAATCGATGATCCATTCCATGGTCGGATTTCGCGACGGCGCGATCATGGCGCATATGGGGGCGGCCGACATGCGCCACCCGATCGGGTATGCGTTGAATTGGCCTGACCGGCTGCCGCTGCCCGTGGCCCGTCTGGACCTTGCGGCGCTGGGATGCATGACATTCCGCTCCCCGGATCTGGACCGCTACCCCGCGCTGCGTCTGTGCCGCGAGGTGATGGCCGTGGGCGGGCTGGCGGGCGCGGCCTTCAACGCGGCCAAGGAAGTGGCGCTAGATGGGTTCATCGCGGGCCAGCTTGGCTTTGCGCAGATGGCCGGATTGGTCGAAGCGACGCTCGCCCGGCTTTCGTCGGACATCCGCCTTGGAAAAGCCGTCGAGGGGCTTGAGGATGTTCTAGAGGCAGACCATCTGACACGGATCAGGGCACGCGAAATCGCGGCGACGATGACGTCCGGTCGTTGAGACGGGCAGGCAGATGAACAGGGGGCAGGGCGGTTGGATTTTGTTGGATTGATGTCTGGCGCGGGCGGTCTGCTGTGGACCGTGCTGTCGTTCATCGTGGCCTTGTCGATTATCGTGGCCGTTCATGAATATGGTCATTACATCATCGGTCGTCTGACTGGGATTCACGCCGAAGTGTTCTCGCTCGGGTTCGGCCCGGTGCTGTTCAGCCGCGTCGATCGGCGCGGGACGAAATGGCAGCTGGCAGCACTTCCCTTTGGCGGCTACGTGAAATTCCTCGGCGATGCCGACGCCACATCGCGCCGCGATGACGGGGCGATGACGGGCCTCTCCGACGCAGAATTGCGCCATACGATGCACGGTGCGCCGCTATGGGCGCGGGCGCTGACCGTTCTGGCCGGACCCGTTTTCAACTTTCTGCTGACGATCGTGGTCTTCATCGGTGTGGTGGCATGGACGGGCGTCGCGCTCGATCGGCCCGTGGTGGGCGAGTTGCGCGCTGTGCCGTTCGAGGGTCCGTCGCTGCAGACGGGCGATCAAATCCTGGCCGTCAATGGCACCGCGACGCCCGATCTGGCCGCCTATGGCGAGGTCGTGACCAACATCGGCCCTGCACCCTCTGCCACCTATCTGGTCGACCGAGCGGGCGTGAAGATCGAGGTGGTCGGTCCCAACCCGATGCCGCCGGTCGCGGCCTCGGTGCAGCCGCAATCGGCGGCGATGGCGGCGGGCCTGCAGACTGGTGACGTGATCCTTTCGGCCAACGGACAGTCCGTGAAGAGTTTCGCCGAACTGCCGCCGATCGTTGAGGCTTCGCAAGGCCAACCGGTGGCGTTGCAGGTCTGGCGCGCCGGCGAGACGTTCGATCTGACGCTGACGCCGCGCCGCCGCGATCTGCCGACCGAGGACGGGTTCGAAACGCGCTGGTTGATCGGGCTGTCGGGCGGGCTGCTGTTCGACTTCGAAGCGCGCCAACCCGGCCCGCTGGAAACGGTGCAACTGGCGCTGGAACAGACGTGGTATGTGGCCAGCACGTCGCTGTCCGGTCTGTGGCACATCGTGACGGGGTCGATTTCGACCTGCAACATCTCGGGTCCGATCGGCATGGCCGAGGTGATGGGCGATGCCGCGCGGTCGGGTGTGGATACATTTGTGCAGATGCTCGCCGTGCTGTCGCTGGGCATCGGATTGCTGAACCTGTTTCCGATCC
>JANNNU010000116.1:0-5998 GCA_031398695.1 Paracoccaceae bacterium
TGAAGTTCGCGATCCCGGTTCGCGATCCCATATTGCTCTTCAAAGCGCCGGGCAGGGCTGCTGCTGAAGTAAATTATTGTATGGAGGGCAATCTGGCGGCACAAGGCATTGCTGGGACATCGTTCCACTGGGTGGCACGACAGAGTCGACGACCGACTCTCGTACACTGTAATCTCAGGATATGGATCCACTCGGAGGCCGCTTGAGCACAGAAGCATCAATTGGAGAAAAGGCACCACGGGAAATTGCTACGTCAGCGTTGCAAGGAATTCGAGTCCTCGATTTATCCCGGGTGTTCGCGGGTCCATCCTGCGCACAAATCCTCGCCGATCTCGGCGCCGACGTTATCAAGGTAGAGCGGCCCCGGGTAGGCGATGATACGCGCTCCTGGGGTGCGCCTTTCCTGCCAGATCAATCCGGCGCTCCGACCTCGGAATCGGCCGCGTTCTGTTCTTCCAACCGGGGCAAGAGATCGGTAACTGTCGACATCTCGGTACCCGCCGGCCAGGAAATTGCCAAAGGACTAGCGGCGATTTCCGATGTCGTGATCGAGAATTTCAAGGTGGGAACGCTGGATCGATATGGACTCGGCTACTCGGCGCTCTCCGCAGTCAACCCTCGGCTGATCTACTGCTCTATTACTGGTTTCGGACAGACTGGTCCGTATTGTGCGCGTCCGGCATGATGATCCTGTGCTCGCCGCACAACCCGTGCGGACGGGTCTGGACCGAGGCTGAACTGCTCGGCGTGGCGGCGTTTTGCCAGCGGCACGACCTGATCCTGGTTTCGGACGAGATCCACCACGATCTGGTGATGCCGGGGCAAACGCATCACGTGATGGCAAAGATCGCGCCGCAGATCGCGGACCGTCTGGTGATGATGACCGCTACCACCAAGACCTTCAATATCGCGGGCGCGCATTCCGGCAACGTGATCATCGCGGACCCGGTGCTGCGCGCGACCTTTTCCGATCGGATGAACGCGATGGGCATCTCGCCGAATTCGTTCGGGATGCATATGGCGACGGCTGCCTATTCGCCCGCCGGTGCTGTCTGGGTCGACGATCTTTGCCGGTATCTGGACGGCAACCGGCATGTGTTCGACGCCGGCCTGAACGCGATCCCCGGTGTGCGCTCGATGCGGCTCGAGGCGACCTATCTGGGCTGGGTCGATTTCGCCGGCACCGGGATGGACCCGGCCGAGGTCAAGGACCGCGTCCACCGCATCGCACGGATCGCGGCGATTCCGGGCGACACCTTCGGGTTGGGCGGGGCAAGCTTCATGCGCTTCAACTTCGCCATGCCCCGCGCGTCGGTGGTCGAGGCGGTCAGCCGCCTGCAAGCGGCCTTTGCCGATTTGCAGTGACGCGGCGGGGTCCCTGCCATGACGGCCTGCCGCGCCGAACGGTGACCGGATGACACAGCGACCGTCTGCGTCTTCGATTCACGGGCCTGACCCCGTGTGGGTGCTGGCCGGGGCATCGGGCCGCGTCGGGCGCATGTTGATGCGCCACTGGTCGCAGCGTCCGCCCCGCGGTTTGCGGATCGTGCCGCAGAACCGGACTGACGCGGGGGCGGGTCTGGTCTGGTCACCGCTTGACGGGCCGCAACCCTTTGTCGATTGGGCGCGCCTGCAGGGCGGTGTTGCCGGGTTGATCCTGCTGGCGGGCGTCACGCCCCGACCGGGTGCACGGCTTTACGACAACGGCGCGCTGGCCGGGGCCGCGATCGACGCCGCGCGGCGCGCCGGGGTGCCACGCGTGCTGGTCGCGTCTTCGTCGGCCGTCTATGGTGCCGGAGACGGACGACCGATGTCCGAAACGGCCCAGACCGCGCCGGTCAACGACTATGGCCGCGCCAAGCTGGCGGCCGAGGCGATCTGCGCCGCGGCGACCGATCTTGACGTGTGCTGCCTTAGGATCGGCAACGTGGCCGGTGCGGATGCGCTGCTGCTGAACGTGCCGGATGCAACGCCCGACCGGCCCCTTCGCCTGGATCGGTTTGCAGACGGCACGGGACCCCGGCGCAGCTACATCGGTCCGGCGAGCCTGGCGCGCATCCTGGAAACCCTGGCCCTGCACCCGGATGCGCTTCCGGCCGTTCTGAACGTCGGCGTACCCCAACCGGTGACGATGCAGGCCCTGGCCCACGCCGCGAAAGCCCCGTGGCAGTGGGTTCCGGCGCCGCCCACCGCCCTGCAACACATCACTCTGGACTGCACCCGGCTGTCACGCCTATATGGCTTCGCACCCGAGGAGTCTGACCCCGCCACGATGGTGGCGCAGTGGCAAAAGGTGAAGGACCAACGATGACTCCGTCCAAGCGCGTGTTCGACATCGTCGTTGCCCTATTGCTGTCCGCGATGCTGATGCCCGTCATCGTGATCACCGCGCTGGTCATCCTGGTGATGGATGGCGGCCCGGTGTTCTACATCTCGGAACGGATGAGGACGCCGACGCAGGGGTTTCGGCTTGTGAAGTTTCCGACCATGAAGCCCGTGGCGATGGACAGCGGCGTTTCAGGGGCCGACAAGGCATCGCGCATCACGCGCACCGGGGCCTTTCTGCGCCGGACCCGGCTCGACGAACTGCCGCAACTGTGGAACGTGCTGAAGGGTGACATCAGCCTCGTCGGGCCCCGCCCGCCGCTGCGCGAGTATGTCGAACGGTTTCCCGAAGTGTATGGCAAGGTCCTGCAGTCGCGGCCCGGGATCACTGGCCTTGCCTCGGTCTACTTCCACAAGCACGAAGAGCATCTCTTGGCGCGCAGCCGCAGCCACCGGGAAACCGATGCGATCTATTCGCGGTCGTGCATCCCGCGCAAGGCGCGGCTTGACATGATCTATCAGTCGCACCGCAGCCTGTGCATGGATGTCAGCATCATGTTCAAGACGGTATTCGCGATCCTGCGCTGAACGGGTCACGGCCGCCCGCAATGCGCCAAGGTCAGTCGAATGCCTTGGTCAGGCGGGCGCGGAACACGTCCGGAAACATCCAGTTCGGCTGGTTGCCCAGCATCATCTGCAAGAATTCGGCCGAAAAACTAGCATTCTGGCGGGCATTTTCGCGAAACGACCACCAGTGCCGCAAATCGTCGATCGCCGGATCGACAACTTTCGCGTCATCTCGCTGCTGGGCGGCATCGCGGCCACGCGCCGGTTCAGCCCCGCGGAATTCGCCTGGCAATTCACCGAGCTGATTCAGGGGAATGGCTATCTCATCCTGGCCCCGGCGGTTGTGGACAGCCCCGAAACCAAGCACGCCTTGCCGGAACGGTGCGGCCTGGCCGACATTTTCGAGATGGCCGATAACCTGAATGTGGCGCTGTTGTCGGTCGGTGACATCAGCGCCCTGACGACCAGCTAGCGCACTGGCTACATCGGCGAGGCGGACTGCCGGTCGCTGATCTAGGCGGGCGCGGTGGGCGACTACCTTTACAATTTCGTTGATGAAACCGGCGCACTGGCTAGGCACGGAGTCAATGAACGGGTGATTTCAGTGAAACTGGCACATCTGCAACGCACGCCCTAACGCGTGCTGATTTCGGGCGGCAAGGACAAGGACATCGCGCTGAAGGCCGCGATCCACACCCTCAGCCCCGGGATCCTGATCACCGACGAGCAAAGCGCGCGCCGGCTGATCGACCGGCGGTCCGCCGCCCCGGTCGTCGGGCTTCAACCGGGGTGATGTGCGTCCCGTGACGGCGGCAGTCGCGCAGCCGGATCGGGCATCGGCCAACCGATCGAGGCGACGCGTCTGGAACAAGGGGTCGGTCGTATGTTAACCATCGCAGCCACGGGCGGTCAATTGCGCCCGGGGCAACAGACAGGAGCGGTCATGCAGAAAGCCCTTTTCGTGGCGTTGGCCTTGGGCATGTTGGCGATCAGCCCCGGCACCGGATGGGCCGAAACCGGCGACTACAAGGTCGTGGGCGTCGAGGCAGACGACATGCTGAAGATGCGGGCGGGTCCCGGCGTCGGATACCGGGTGATTCTGGGCTTGCCGAACGGCACGGTCCTGCGGGTCCAAAGCTGCGAACAGACCGGCAGCACGCGCTGGTGCAAGGTCGCGTTGAAAGAGGCCCGCGGGTTGAGGGGATACGTCTCGTGGACCTATCTGCAAGAGCTATGATCCAGCGCCGCGGGGCGCGACCCGGCGCCGACGCTGTGATGCGCGCACCGGTTGTTTCCGCGCGCCGCACGATCCCGAACAATTCCCCGGATAGGACGCAGGGCCGCCGCTATCCTGCCTGATTCCCGGATCAATACGGACAGGTGACTGCCGTTTGCACGCCTTGGGGATGACAATGGACCGACTGACAGAAATGGAAGCCTTCGCCACGGTTGTGGACCAGGGCGGCTTCACGGACGCCGCCAAGAAGATGGGTATTTCAAAATCTGCTGTCTCAAAGCATGTCTCGGCGCTGGAAGCCCGTCTTGGTGCGCGGCTGTTGAACCGGACCACCCGCCGCGTCAGCCCGACGGAAATCGGGCTTGCCTATTACGATCGCGCCCGCCGCGTTCTGAATGACGCGGGCGAGGCGGACGCGCTGGTCACCTCGATGCAATCTGCCCCGTCAGGGCTGCTGCGGATCAGCGTCGCGACCGATTTCGGGGTCAACCTGCTGTCGCCGATTCTTGGGGATTTCCTGCTGGAGTACCCCGACATCACGGTCAACATGGTGCTGAACAACCGCTATGTGGAACTGATCAGCGAAGGATTCGACATGGCGATCCGGGTCGGAGAGTTGGAGGACAGCTCGCTGCGCGCCCGCAAGCTGACCGACACCGCCAAGCGGATGATCGGCGCACCCAGCTATTTCCAGCGCTATGGCCGCCCGATGAAGGTAGATGACCTGAACGAACACAAACTGCTGCATTACTCCAATCAGGCCAATGGCAACGTCTGGAAGATCACGGCACCCTCGGGCGAAAAGCGGCAGGTCCGCACGGCAGGCTGGCTGACGGTCAACGATGGCCAATCCTTGCTGAACGCCGCGATTTCCGGCCTCGGCATCGCCTATCTGCCGTCTTTCCTTTATGCGGATGCGATGAAGCAGGGGCTGGTCGAAGAGGCCATTCCGGGCCTGCCGATCGAGGTTCAAGGCATCTACGCCGTCTATCCGCCGGGCCGATTCACCCAGCCCAAGGTGCGGGCGTTCATCGACTTTTTGGCCCGCCGCTATATCGACAAGGGCCCGGACCAGTGGTGAGCGGGTAGGAAAGGGTTCACCCCGCCTTGCCGCAAACATGGCGGGATGAACCCCGCCCTACACCTCGTCCTGATGCTCTCCCAATTTCGGCGCGGGCCGGTCCAATGCGAGCTCGGCATCTGAAAAGGTGAAGGGCGACCGCACGCCCGGCATCCCGCCCGGCGCAATCTGCAGGCCTCGCGCCTGTACTTGGCGGTCGGCGAACACCTCGGCCAGATCGTTGATCGGCCCGGCGGGCACGCCTTGGGCCTCGCAGGCCGCCAACAGATCGGCCTTGGCCCAGGTTTTGGTGGCCGCAGTCAACCGGGCGGTCATGGTGACCCGGTTCGCCACGCGGTCGGCATTGGTCAGATAATCGGGGGAATACGCCATATCAGCCAAGCCCAACAGCGCACAAAGCCGCTGATATTGCCCGTCGTTCCCAGTGGCGAGGATGATCCAGCCATCGGCGCAATCGAACACGGCATAGGGGGCAAGGTTCGGGTGCGCGTTGCCCATCATCTGCGGCGCCACACCGGTGGTCAGATAGTTCATCGCCTGATTGGCCATGATCGATGCGGCCACATCCATCAGTGCCATATCGATCTGCTGGCCCTGCCCGGTTACGCCGCGCTGCACCAAGGCCGCAAGAATCGCCGTTGCCGCATAGACACCGGTAAAGATATCGGTCACCGCCACGCCCACCTTTTGCGGCTGGCCTGCGGGATCACCGGTCACGCTCATCACCCCCGCCATGCCTTGGATGATGAAATCATAGCCCGCCCGATGCGCATAGGGGCCGGTCTGGC
>JANNNU010000152.1:0-41308 GCA_031398695.1 Paracoccaceae bacterium
CGCGACCGGGCGGCACTCGACCGCATCTTTGCCGCCCATGCACCCGACGCCGTGATGCATCTGGCCGCGGAATCGCATGTCGACCGGTCGATCGACGGGCCGGGGGCCTTCATCGAGACGAACATCAACGGCACCTATAACATGCTGGAGGCAGCGCGCGCCTACTGGATGGCGCAAGGCAAGCCGGACGGGTTCCGGCTCCATCACGTGTCGACCGACGAGGTCTATGGCTCGCTTGGCGCAACCGGGCAGTTTACCGAAGACACGCCCTACGACCCGCGCAGCCCCTATTCCGCGTCCAAGGCGGCATCGGACCATCTGGTACGGGCGTGGCATGAAACCTATGGCCTGCCGGTGGTCATCACCAATTGTTCGAACAACTACGGCCCCTACCACTTCCCCGAGAAACTCGTTCCGGTGGTGATCCTGCGTGCACTGGCCGGTCAGCCGATCCCGGTCTACGGGCTGGGCGAGAATGTCCGCGACTGGCTTTACGTCGAAGACCACGCCGACGCCCTGCTGACCGTGCTGACCCGGGGTCAGAACGGGCGCACCTACAACATCGGCGGCGAAACCGAGGCGCGCAACATCGACCTCGTGCGCACGATCTGCGCCATTCTGGACCGCAAACGGCCCAAGGCGACGCCCTATGCCGATCAGATCACCTTCGTCGCCGACCGTCCCGGCCACGACCTGCGCTATGCCATCGACCCGACCCGCATCCGCACCGAACTGGGCTGGAGCCCGTCGGTCACCGTCGAACAGGGGCTGGAGCGGACGGTGCAGTGGTATCTTGACAATGACGCGTGGTGGCAGGCGTTGCAGGACCGGCAGGGTGTCGGCCAGCGGCTGGGAACCGGGGGCTGACCGCGCATGAAGACCATCATCCTGATCCCCGCCCGCTATGCCTCGACGCGGTATCCCGGCAAACCGCTGGTCGAACTGCGCGGTCCGGATGGCGTCGCCAAGACCCTGATCCAGCGCAGCTGGGAGGCGGCGATGGCGGTGCGCGGCGTGGCCGAGGTCCATGTCGCAACCGATGACGACCGGATCCGCGCCAAGGCGGAATCTTTCGGCGCGCAAGTGATCATGACGTCCGATGCGTGCGAGAACGGCACCGTGCGCTGCGCCGATGCACTGGCGCGCGCGGGTCTGGTCGCCGATCTGGTGGTCAACCTGCAAGGCGACGCGCCGCTGACGCCGCCCTCGTTCGTCGAAGACCTGATGGCCGCCATGGCTGCCCATCCGGCAGCCGACGTGGCCACGCCGGTCCTGCGCTGCGACCGCCAGACGCTGGCCCACTTTCGTGCCGACCGCATGGCCGGTCGCGTTGGCGGGACCACGGCGGTGTTCGACCGCCAGATGCGCGCGCTTTACTTCAGCAAAGAGGTGATCCCCTTCACCGGCGACGCCGACCTCGATCCGGTTCCGGTGTTTCATCACGTCGGACTATATGCCTACCGCCCGGCTGCGCTGTCAGCCTATCTGGGCTGGACGGCCGGACCGCTCGAAACACTGGAAGGTCTTGAACAGTTGCGCTTTCTGGAAAACGGTCGCGCGATCCTGTGCGTCGCGGTCGAGGCGCGCGACCGCGTGTTCTGGGAATTGAACAACCTCATCGATGTCGCGCGCATCGAACAGGCCCTGGCGGCACAAGGCTGACCGTGCCAGTGTCGGGCAGGCGGGCGGGCAACCAGCGGCCACGTCCACCGACGCACCGCAAGGGCACGCCCGCGGCCAACGCTGCCCGTGAGTCCTGCGCTGGCGTTTGTCTGCCCGTCAGCGCGCCAGGATGGCCGCAACGATGACTTCGGCGGCCTCTTCGGCTGACAGCGACACGGTGTTTACCACGATCTCGGGCGTTTCCGGCGCCTCGTAGGGGCTGTCGATGCCGGTGAAGTTCTTGAGCTGTCCCGCGCGCGCCTTCTTGTAGAGGCCCTTCACGTCACGCGCCTCGGCCACCTCAAGCGGGGTGTCGACATGGACCTCGATGAACTCGCCTCCGACCATCAGGTCGCGCACCATCCGCCGTTCGGCCTGGAACGGCGAGATGAAGGCGGTCAGCACGATCAGCCCGGCATCCGCCATCAGCTTGGCCACCTCGCCCACCCGGCGGATGTTTTCCACGCGGTCGGCGTCGGTGAACCCAAGATCGCGGTTCAACCCGTGACGGACGTTGTCGCCGTCCAGCAGATAGGTGTGCCGACCCAGCGCGTGCAGCTTTTTCTCGACCAGGTTCGCGATCGTCGACTTGCCCGACCCCGACAGGCCGGTGAACCAAACCACGCCCGGTTTCTGCCCTTTCAGATCCGCATGTGCCTCGCGGTTCACCTCCAGCGCTTGCCAGTGGATGTTCTGGCTGCGCCGCAACGCAAAGTGGATCATGCCTGAGGCGACCGTGGCATTGCTGATCCGGTCGATCAGGATAAAGCCACCCAGATCGGGGTTGTCGGCATAGGATTCAAACGGGATCGCGCGGTCGGTCGCGATGTTGACCACCCCGATCGCATTCAGACCCAGCGTCTTCGACGCGATATGCTCCAGCGTGTTGATGTTGACCTCGTATTTCGGCTCGGTCACCGAGGCGGTCAGCACCTGCGTGCCGATCTTCATCAGATAGGGTCGGCCGGGCAGCATCTCGGCGTCGTCCATCCACACCAGCGTCGCCTCGAACTGGTCGGCCACCTCGCAGGGCGCGTCGGCCACGGTGATGACATCGCCGCGCGAACAATCGACCTCGTCGGCAAAGGTCAGCGTCACGGACTGTCCCGCCACGGCCTGCGGCAGGTCGCCGTCGAAGGTGACGATGGATTTGACCGTGGTGGTCTTGCCCGATGGCAGCACCCGGATCGCATCGCCGGGGCGCACGACCCCCGCACCGATCTGCCCGGCAAAGCCGCGGAAATCGAGGTTCGGGCGGTTGACCCACTGCACCGGCATGCGGAACGGCCGGTCGATCATGCGGCTATTGTTGACCGGGGCGGTTTCCAGATGGTCCAGCAGAGACGGCCCGTCATACCACGGCATCTCGGGACTTCTGGCGATCATGTTGTCGCCCTTCAGCCCCGACAGCGGGATCGGCAGGAAATCGGCTAGCCCGATCTGTTTGGCAAACACGGTGTAATCCCTGACGATCTCGTCAAAACGCGCCTGCGAATAGCCGACCAGATCCATCTTGTTCACGGCCAGCACGATGTTGCGGATGCCCAGCAGGTTGACCAGATAGCTGTGCCGCCGGGTCTGGGTCAGCACGCCCTGCCGCGCATCGATCAGGATCACCGCCAGATCGGCGGTCGACGCGCCGGTGACCATGTTGCGAGTGTATTGCTCGTGTCCCGGCGTGTCGGCCACGATGAACTTGCGCGCGGTTGTCGCAAAGAACCGGTAGGCCACGTCGATGGTGATGCCCTGCTCGCGCTCGGCCGCAAGCCCGTCGACCAGCAGCGCAAAGTCGATCTCGCCGCCTTGGGTCCCGACCGATTTGCTGTCATGCTCCAGTGTCGCCAGCTGATCCTCGAAGATCATCTTGGTGTCATAAAGAAGCCGCCCGATCAGTGTCGACTTGCCGTCATCGACCGAACCGCAGGTGATGAACCGCAGCATCGTCTTGTGTTGGTGCATCAGCAGGTAGGCGTCGATGTCCTCGGCAATCAGGTCGTCGGTCACGTAGACGGGGTTCGTGGTTGCGACGGCCATGTCAGAAGTACCCTTCCTGCTTTTTCTTCTCCATCGAGGCGGACTGATCGTGGTCGATCGCCCGGCCCTGCCGTTCCGACGTGGTGGTCAGCAGCATTTCCTGAATGACCTCGGTCAGGGTCGTGGCCTCGGATTCTACGGCACCGGTCAGCGGGTGGCAGCCCAGGGTGCGAAACCGGATGGATTTCATCTGCGGCACTTCGTCGGGCGCCAGCGGAAAACGGTTGTCGTCCACCATGATCAACAACCCGTTGCGTTCGACCACGGGGCGCTTTGCGCTCAGGTAAAGCGGAACGATGGGGATGTTTTCCAGATGGATGTATTGCCAGATATCGAGCTCGGTCCAGTTCGACAGTGGAAACACCCGGATCGATTCCGTCTTGGCCTTGCGGGTGTTGTAAAGCTTCCACAGCTCGGGGCGCTGGCTTTTCGGGTCCCACCGGAAGTTGGCCGACCGGAACGAGAACACCCGCTCCTTGGCGCGCGATTTCTCTTCGTCGCGCCGGGCGCCGCCAAAGGCCACGTCGAAGTTGTACTTGGTCAGCGCCTGCTTCAGACCTTCGGTCTTCCACATGTCGGTGTGCAGGGCCCCGTGGTCGAACGGGTTGATACCGCGCGCCTTGGCCTCGGGATTCTGATAGATCAGCAGTTCCATCCCGGCATCGGCGGCGGCGCGTTCGCGCATTTCGTACATCGCCTTGAACTTCCAGGTGGTGTCGACATGCAGCAGCGGAAACGGCGGCGGCGCGGGATAGAACGCCTTTCGGGCCAGATGCAGCATGCAGGCGCTGTCCTTGCCGACAGAATAGAGCATAACCGGATTGTCGGCGTTGGCCACCACCTCGCGCATGATGTGGATGCTTTCGGCCTCCAGACGCTGAAGATGGGTCAGGGTCGCGGCGTCGGATACTGCGGACAGGGCTTGGGAAGGGGGCATCGGAATGACTTTCTGCTTACCGACGCTCCGATTGCAGATTTCTTGACGGAATCCAAGCATCCCGCAACAGAATACTGGCGCGCGCTGCCTGAATGCAGCACGCGCCAGCGCGCAATCGGGACGGGACCCTACCTGCGGGGCAGCCTTGCACGCGGCGCGGTCCCGGCGCCGCAGTCAGGGCGGGATGTCAGGCGACTTTCTTGGCGCTGTTCACGGCTGTCACGGCCAGCCCGGTCAGCTTTGAATTCGCGGCTTTTTCCATGTCGAGGATCTGGCTCAGCATGTCATGCGCCTCGGTGTGGCCCAAGACTTTGGCCCATTCGCGCAGGGTGCCGTACCGCGCGATCTCATAGTGTTCGATCGCCTGCGCCGCTGCAATCAGGGCCGCATCCAGCGCCACACCGCTGGCCTCTTCGATGATGCCATCGGTTTCCTTGATCAGACCGTCGATGGCGTCGCACTTGACGCCTGATGCTTTCTCACCGATCGACGCAAAGACCTTGTCCAGGATCTTTACCTGCTCTTTCGTCTCCTTGAGGTGGGCATCGACCAGCGCCTTGAATTCGGCGTTCGTCGCGGCCTTGCCGACCTTGGGCAGAGCCTTGGTCAATGCCTGCTCGGCATAGTAGATGTCTTGCAGCGTATGATGAAACGCCTCGGCAAGGGTTTTCATGATCTGTCCTTTCGGGAAATGACGGGGGAAAATCGGGTCAGTAGAGGCCGCGCGCCTCGTCGTCGGTGGGCAGGCGCCCGCTGGGCGTGAATTGATTGACCACCTCCGGCAGGGCCACGTTCAGGCGCAGCAGCAATTCCGAGCGTGACAGACCGGTCTTTTCCGATAGTTCGGCAAGCGTATCGGCACCGATGGCAGCTTCGAGCTCGTCGACATTGACCGGACGGTTGGCTTCGGTGGACACCCAGCTGTCGGCGACGTCGCCCCGGCCCGCGTCCTTGAACTTGGCCATCAGATCACCGAGCGCGCCGGTGATGCCGCTACTGGCAAGGCCAGCCTGCAGTTTCTGGCCGATGTCGGTCAGGAAGTTCTCTTGTTCCGGGCCGACACCAGAGCTGCGTGCGGAGTGCCGGGCATCGGTCAGCATATCGCCGATGCGTCCGCGGTTCTGATAGCCGGCATAGGCGACCAGACCCAGCAGGGCCAGCAGCGACGGCGTAGATTTCGACATGATGGTTCTCCGTTCAAAGGGGGGTGAAAAAGGAACGACGGGTTCAGGCGCGCCGCCGCAGCATGCCCCAGACGAAAAGGACGATGATCGCACCGACCGCCGCACCGATCAGTCCGGCGCCCTCTTCGGCGCCATACCAGCCCAGCGACTGGCCCAGATAGGTCGCGACAAAGGCACCCACGATGCCCAGGATGGTGGTCAGAACGAACCCTTGCGGTTCGTTGTCGCCCGGCGTGATGAACTTGGCGATGACGCCCGCCACAAAGCCGATGATGACGGTCCAGATGATCCCCACGGTGGTCTCCCTCGCTGCGTGCGTCTCGAACCCAGCAAACGCCGCAGCGGGCCTTGCGTTCCAAGGGGCGCGCAAAAACCCCGACCCGGCGCGCAGGGCGCCGGATCGGACCGGCAGACTACGTCAGGCTGTGCTGCAGAAAGAACCGCAACATCTCTCGCGAGGCATCGGGGCCTTTGGGATCGGTGTAGCTGCCGCCCGTGCGGCCGCCGGCCCAGGCGTGACCGGCCCCGTCGATCTGCCAGTGTTCGGCCATCGTGCGCCCGTCGGGATGGTGGTGCGCGGTCACGCTGTAGGCCTGCCCGCCGGGCACCCGGTCTTTGCGGGCGTTAAGCCGCAGGCGCGGCAAGGCCGGCAGCGCCTGCGCCAGAATGGCTGTGCCGTTGCTGGGATGCACCGTGGTGTCGGCCAGACCGTGAAATGCGATCGTGGGCAACGCTGCCGTGTGCGGCACGCCTTCTGCGCCAGACCGCATCGCCCCGAACGCCGAACCTACATCGCGCGCCGCCCCCGATGGCAACCCGGAATGGACCCCGACGGCGGCAAAAATCTCGGGGTAGGCCGCCGCGACGATCACCGCCGCCGCCCCGCCCGCCGACAGCCCCGCCACATAGGTGCGCGCCGGATCGGCCGCATAGGTCCGCAAGATCTCTTGCGTCATGCCGGCAATCAATGCGGGTTCGCCCTGATCGCGGCGCTGATCCTCGGGACGAAACCAGTTCCAGCATTTCTGCGCGTTGGCCCCCATCGGTTGCGCCGGATAGGCGATCATGCAGCCGAATTCTTCGGCCAGCAGGTTCATCCCGGTTCCGATCGCGAAGTCTTCGGGTGTCTGGGTACAGCCGTGCAGCATGACGACAAGGGGCATCTGGCCCGCAGCAGGCCGCGCGGCTGGAATGTAAAGCCGGTAGCTGCGTCTGCCTTGCGGCCCGCCGTGCATCAGCGCCAGAAACTGCGCGCCTTCTGCAACGGGAGCCTGCACGTCAGTCAAGGGCGCGCGGGCGGGCATTCCGCCGGCTGCGATCTTGCGCAACGTTTCTGACAGCGGCGAGCGCACAATGCCGCGCCGGGACGGCGAGGGGTCTGCCGCGGCCGCTTTTTTCGACGCCGCCGCCCGTTTCGGCGATGCAGGCTTTGATGGTGCCGATTGTGACGTTGCCGATTGCGACGGTGCCGGATCAGACGGTGCCACGACTTCGGTGAACGCGCCTTCGATCACGTCACCCGCCGCGATCTGCGGCGGCGCGCTGCGGTCGGCATGGGGATGTGCGTCGGCGTCCGGGCGGTGGAGCAGGCTGCGGATCATCGCTGTCGCCTCCTGCAGTTTGCCCGTGCGGGTCAGCCGGGTCACCTCGGCCATGCCGCGCTGAAAGTATGTGGACATTGCAGGTCTTTCCTAAAGGGGGTCAGGTGATGCGGTCGGCAAGCGCCGTCTTGACCGCATCCGTGGCATGCAGGGCGCCCAGAACATTCAGGGCGCCAATCGTCTTTCGCGCCAGGTCGGCGGGGACATCGGTCGCGATGACAGCCAGCCCCAGAACCCGGATATCCAGCATTTGGCCCGCTGCGTGCGCCTCGGCCAGTTCGTCTCGGCTGATCTGTCGCAGCCCCAGATGCACGCTTTTGCGGGTAACGATCTGACGCACTGTCTCGGAATGACGTTCGATGTTGTTTCGGATCGCGGTGCGGATAAAATCGCTTCGGTTCGAATAGAACCCTTCGCGCACCAGAAGATCGATCTGCCCAAGATCGACGAACCCCAGATTGAGGGTGATCTTTTCGGACTCGGGCGTTTTTGCGGCGGCACTGGGTTTTGGCATCTGGGTCATTCTGTCATCCACTTGGATGGTAAATGGATGCCGAGCGCACGGTTACAACAGGCTTTCTGCTGATCGCGTCGATTTATCGGGGCGAAGGTCCAACGCCGTGCAGTACTGCCGTGCGCGAAAGACTCCGGTTGGCGGCACTCTAACTTTGCCGACAGCGAGAAAGGATTGCGTCGCCACGCTCCGGAACGCGTCTGCGATCCTCCGGTTCCGCGGCTTCACATTTTTCTGTGCACGGAACCCATCGCGCGTCCGGAAGTTTTTTCCGCATAGGGGATCGCACGTCGGAGCCTTCGCCGCCTCAGGTGTCGCGAAGCCTCCGGTCGGGCTGTTGCCTTGTACGACGTCATTGTGACGACGCAACCCTTCGGGCGGCGCAGGCCGTTCGTGACACAGGAGAACGACGAGATGAACTGGGATCAGATCGAAGGCAAATGGAAACAGCTGCGCGGCCAGGCCAAAGAGCAGTGGGGCAAGCTGACCGATGACGAACTCGACCAGGTGGCAGGCAAGCGCGACCAGATGATCGGCAAGGTGCAGGAAAAGTACGGCATCGCCAAGGAAGAGGCGGAGCGTCAGGTCGACGAGTGGAGCTCGCGCACCTGAACGGGCGCCAGCTTTTACGGGCAAGGGACCGGCATCCGCCGGTCCCTTTTTTTGGTCCCATCGTCGGCGGGTCCGTCGACCTTTAAAACTGCCGGTGGTCGGAAAAAGAACAGACCGCCGGATCATCTCCGGCGGTCTGTCTGTCTTGTTCGTACAGCAGTTACCCTGCCAAACGACCGTTACCCGCGGTAGGCGAACCCGCCGAACACCCGGCCTTCGTCGCGATGACGTCCGCCGCGCACTGCGCTGACATAGGCTGCCGCGCCGGCAACCATCGCGGCCGCGGCCAGGATGAAGGCCGTCAGGATCGCGCTGACCCGGGCGGCTTCGGCGGCGGCGATCGCAGTTTCGGCCGCTTCGTTCGCCAAACGCTCGGCTTCGGCGCGGGCGTTCTGGACGGCGACGATCGCCTCATCGACACGCGCGGTCGCTTCGGGTTGCGTCGCACCGGTGGTGGCCGACACCGCGCTGATCAGGTAGGCACGATCGGCCTCGCTGACTTCGCCCGTGACAGCCGCGTTGCCCAGAATGGACGCCGTCGCCGCCGCCGCGGAGGCTGCATCGACTGCAGCGGGATCGACCTGCGCCGGGCGCAGCAGGGCATTGCCGATGTAGTCGAGCGGGTCGGTCGTTGCCTCTTCCGGCAGGGCCTCCCCCGCGGCGCTCACGGCACCTTCTGCCACGCCACCGACAACCGAACCGGCCACGTCGCCGGCAACGGATGCTGCCTGACCCACGGCCGACACGGTGGTGGACACGGCCGCACCCAGCAGGAAAAGCGACGCCACGACGCCAAGGCCCCACACCACCAGCCCGTTGATCCCGTCACGCACGGTCACTTCGTCCGCACCGACCTTGTCGACCCGGCGGCGCATCCGGCCGGCGATATAGCCGCCCGCCGCATAGCTGGCGACCAGCGACACCACGATCCAGACCGCGCTGAGGATGACCATCAGGTTGAGGCTTCCCTCGCCCGGCTCGGCAGAGATCGTCGACAGCCCGACCGCAGCGCCAAACCCGGTAAACACCGATCCAAGCCCCACCGCAACGACGCCACCGCCGAATACGGCGGCCCAATCGATATACGACCCCGCAAGGGTCTGCGCAGGCCCCGACGCCCGCGTCATTTCTTCTGTCCGGTCCATAATGTTGCTCTTTTCTATGCGCTTAGCGCAGACCGATGAGGGAAAGTACGGCCATGACGACGACCACGAGGCCGACAAGGTAAATGATGCTGTTCATGGGATGCCCTTATACTGTGCGCCTGAAGGTGGCGCGTTTCGTGCCATCGAAACGCATGGTTGTGCCGGCAGGTTCCGCAGGTATGGACGTCCGCTGCAATTGACCCGACGCCAACGTCGCGGTCGGCCCCCGGCACTGCCCCAGCGCGCCGGCATGAATTGACGAATCCGCGCACCCGCTACGGAACGGAATGCGGCTTTGCGGGGTTGATGGGCATACCCCAGGCGCAACCACAGGAGCATTCCATGGAATGGACGCGGATCGAAGCAAAGTGGCATGACATGGCCCGGCGTCTGCAGCACGGGCACACCTCGTTTCCGGACCAGATCGGCCCTGCACCGTCGTCGGCAGGCAGCACCGCACGCGTGATGGTGCAGGACGCCGCATTGCGCGCGGTGGATGACGGGACGCATCGCACGGCCGAGGCTTGAACGCACAGGGCGCGATCGGGCAGCGCAGCCCCGGACGGGCGGACGCCGAAACCTGGAACGATACAGCGCCGATCCGGTCGGACCTGTTCGGAACGGAGCGCCTCGAACACCACGCCGAAACGCTGGCGGCGGCGCAGCGCGTCGCTACCCGCGGCATCCGTGTGCCCAGTCTGCACCGGCGCCTGCGCGAAAACGTCCAGGTTCTGTTGAAAGCCTACGGCGACAGCGCCGACGTGGTGCGGCGCGGGCAGACCGTGGCACCGGCGGCGGAGTGGCTGCTGGACAATTTCCACCTGGTCGAGCTGCAGTTGCGCCAGATCACCGACGATCTGCCGCCCGGGTTCTACCGCCAGTTGCCCAAGCTGGCGGATGGGCATCTTGCCGGTTATCCCCGGGTGTTTTCGCTCGCCTGGGCTTACATCGCACACACCGACAGTCTGATTTCGGGCCAGGTTCTGCGCCGGTTCGTGCAGGCCTATCAGCGCGTCACCCCGCTGCAGGTCGGCGAGATCTGGGCGGTCGCGATCACGCTCAGGATCGTTCTGGTCGAAAACATGCGCCGGCTGGCGGTGCAGATCGTGGCGGCCCAGCGCCAGCGCGCAGCGGCCGATGCGCTGGTCGACACTGTGACCGGCACGGCGTCGGTGCCGCTGCACCTTGCGGTCGCTGACTATGACAAGGCCGACCTCGACGAGGTGTTCGCAGCGCAGGTGGCGCGGCGGTTGCGCGGGTTCGACCCGGTCGACACTCCGCTGCATGGCTGGCTGCACGACCGGCTGCGGCGGCAGGGCGTGGACGTCGACGATCTGGTCGCGCGGGTGCTGCAACGACAGGGGGCGTCCAACGTCACGATGCGCAACATCGTTACGTCGATGCGGATCATCTCGGAACTCGACTGGGCCGATTTTTTCGAGGATGTCAGCCTGATCGATGCGCGGCTGCGGGTGAACGCCGACTTTGCCGCCATGGATTTCGCGACGCGAAACGCCTATCGCACCGCCATCGAAGATTTGGCGCGCGGGTCCGACAGCGGGGCAGAGGGGGCGGAACTGGCGGTGACGGACGCCGTTCTGCGCCTTGCCGCGTCCGGGACGTCGCCCGAGTCGCGCGATCCGGGGTATTGCCTGCTGGGTGCGGGACGGCCCGCGATCGAGGCGGCGATCGGCTATGTTCCGCCATGGCGGCAGCGGCTGTCGCGGTTGCTGGGGCGCGCGGGGCTGACGGGCTATCTGGCGGCGATCGCCGTCGTGACCGCGCTGGCGACGTGGGCCGCCGTGACGTTCGCGGGGGCGGTTGGGTGGGCGGTACTGCCGTTCGCGTTGCTGGCGCTGTTGCCCGCCAGCGAGACCGCCACCGCGCTGATCAATCACGCCATCACGCGCACCATCGCCCCGCATCCGCTGCCGGGGATGCAACTGGTTGGCGGGGTGTCGGCGGATCTTCGCACGCTGGTCGCCGTGCCGGTGCTGCTGACGAGCGAGCGTGGCGTGCTCGACCAGATCGAACAGCTCGAGGTGCATCACCTTGCCAGCCTCGGGGGCGCGGTGCACTTTGCCCTGCTGTCAGACGGTCCCGATGCCGACACCGAAACGCTGCCGCTGGACGCGGGCCTGATCGAGACTGCCGAACGCGCGATTGCGGAACTGAACGGTCGCTATCCGATGGAAGGCGGGCCGCGGTTCTTGTTCCTGCACCGCCGGCGGCTGTGGAATCCCGCCGAAGGCCGCTGGATGGGGTGGGAGCGCAAGCGCGGCAAGCTGCACGAGTTGAACCGTCTGTTGCGCGGGGCCACCGACACCAGTTTCATCAGCGGCCAGCACGACGTCCCGCACGCCGTGCGATATGTCATCACGCTTGACGCCGACACGCGACTGCCCCGCGACACCGTGCGCGGCCTGATCGGCAAGATGGCCCATCCGCTGAACCGGGCGCGGCGCGATGCGGCGACGGGCCGGGTCTTGGCGGGCTATGGCATCCTGCAGCCCCGCGTCACCCCGGCCCTGCCCGTGGGCGCCGAAGGGTCGATCTACCAACGCATCTATTCCAGCGCGGGCGGGATCGAGCCCTACGCCGCCGCCGTGTCGGACGTCTATCAGGATTTGTTCGGCGAAGGATCGTTTACCGGCAAGGGGATCTACGACGTGGATGCGTTCGAGGCGGCAATGGCGGGCCGCGTGCCCGAAAACACCATGCTCAGCCATGACCTGTTCGAAGGGACGTTCGCACGCGCCGGACTCGCGTCGGATGTCGAGGTGATCGAGGATTTCCCCGCCCGCATGGACGTCGCGTCGAAACGCCAGCACCGGTGGGTGCGCGGCGACTGGCAACTGCTGCCGTGGGTGGTGGGGGATGCGACCCTACCGGCCGTCGGGCGTTGGAAGATGGTCGACAACCTGCGACGGTCGCTGGTGGCACCGGCGGCGCTGGCGGCGCTGCTGGTCGGCTGGCTGATGCCCTGGCCGATCGCGGTCGGGTGGACGGTCGCGGTCGTGGTGTTGCTGGCGCTGCCACGGCTGCTGGGCCTGCCGCATGCCATGGTGCCCCGGCGCAGCGGCGTCAACCTGTCGTCGCATTTCCGCGCGCTGGGGCAGGATACGGCGACGGCGTTCGCTCAGATCGGCCTGAACCTGGTGTTTCTGGCCGATCAGGCGTGGCTGATGCTGGACGCGATCGCCCGCACCGGCTGGCGGCTGTTCGTGACACGCCGGCACCTGCTGGAATGGGTGACGGCGGCGCAGGCCGGTGCAACGCGGCAACGCGGCGTCGTCGGGCACTACCGCGACATGGCCGGTGGTGTCGGTCTGGGGGCAGTGGGGCTGGCGTTGGTTTATGCGGCGCAACCCGCGATCTGGCCGCTTATGGCGCCCTTTGCGCTGCTGTGGGGGCTGGCCCCTGTGGTCGCCTGGCGGATCAGCCAGCCAACCCGGGCGGTGGCCGCAACGGCAATCAATGCCGCGCAGCGCCAGACCCTGCGCCGGATCGCGCGGCGCACGTGGAGATTTTTCGAAACCTTCGTGACCGAGGCCGAGAATTGGTTGCCGCCCGACAACTTTCAGGAAATTCCTGTCCCCGCGACGGCGCATCGCACGTCGCCGACCAACATCGGGCTTTATCTGCTGTCGACCGTCGTGGCCCGCGATCTGGGCTGGCTCTCGGAAGCCGACGCGCTGACGCGTCTGGAACAGACGCTGGACCGGATGGGCCGGATGCAACGCTTCCGCGGTCACTTCTACAACTGGTACGACACGACGGACCTGCGGGTGCTGGACCCGGCCTATGTGTCGTCGGTGGACAGCGGCAACCTGGCGGGGCACCTGTTGTGCGTCGCGCAGGCCTGCCGCGAGTGGGCACAAAGCGACCCGCAGGATGCGGCCCTGTTCGACGGCCTTCAGGATGCGGTCGACCTGGCTCGCGACGGCTTGGATCAGGCCGGGATCAAGTCACCCGCACTCGCCGACCTGCAAGACGCGATCACGGCGCGCGATGCGGCCCTGATCGCGCAACGCGTGGCCGCCGCCTGCGCCGAAAGCCGCGCATCCCACCCCGAAGCCGCATACTGGACCGACGCGGTCCGGCAGCGCCTCGACAGCGCGTCCCCACCTGCCGACCGAACGGCCCGCCTGCTGGCAGTCGCGCTGCAGGCCGACCGCTTTGCGATGGAAATGGACTTTGCCTTCCTGCTCGATCCCGACAAGGAGCTGCTGTCCATCGGGTTTTCGGTGTCCACCAACACGATCGACCCGAACTGCTATGACCTCCTGGCCTCCGAGGCACGGCTGGCCAGCCTGTTCGCCATCGCCAAGAAAGACGTCCGCACCCGCCACTGGTTTCGCCTGGGCCGGGCCGCGACGCCGGTGGGCAACGGGGCGGCGCTGATTTCGTGGTCGGGGTCGATGTTCGAATACCTGATGCCGTCGCTGGTGATGCGCGCGCGCCGGACGGATCGATGCTGGCCCGAACCAACGCGCTGATCGTGGCGCGCCAGCAAGACCACGGACGGGCGATGGGCATTCCGTGGGGCATCTCTGAATCGTCCTACAACGCCCGTGATCTGGAGATGACCTACCAATATTCCAACTTCGGCGTGCCGGGGCTGGGGCTGAAGCGCGGGTTGGCGCAAAACCGGGTCATCGCGCCCTATGCGACCGGTCTGGCCGCCATGGTGGACCCGGCCGCAGCGCTGGCAAACTATGCCCGGCTCGCCGATCTGGGGGCCGAGGGCTGCTTCGGGTTCTACGAGGCGGTGGATTTCACGGCGGACCGCGTGCCGCAGGGACAGGATCATGTGATCGTGCGCAGCTTCATGGCACACCATCAGGGCATGACGATCACCGCGATCGCCAACGTGGTGCAGGAGGGGCGGTTGCGGGCGCGGTTCCATGCCGTGCCAATGGTGCAGGCGGTGGATCTGTTGCTGCAGGAACGGGTGCCGCGCGACGTTGCCACCGCCCAGCCGCGCGCGACCGAGGTGGCCTTGACGACCGCGTCACTGGCAGACGCCCCCAAGGTGCGCCGGTTCGACGATCCGGCACTGGCTGCCCCGACGGGGCATCTGCTGTCGAACGGGAACTACGGGGTCATGGTGACGCCGACCGGCGCCGGGTATAGCCGCTGGCGGGACGTGGCGATCACCCGCTGGCGCGGTGATGCGACGGTCGATGGGCTCGGATCGTTCATTTACCTGCGCGACAAGCACGGCGGCGAGGCGTGGTCCGCCGCGGCACAGCCGATCCAGTCGGGCGGCGGGCACCATTCCGTCGTGTTCAGCGAACACCAGGCGTCGTTCACCCATCACGACCGCATGCTGACCACCACGACCGAAATCGTGGTGTCGGCCGAAGACGACGCCGAAGCGCGCCGGGTGACGCTGACCAACACCGGGCGGCGCGGGCGCGAGATCGACGTGACCTCGCATGTCGAATTGGCCCTGGCCCCGCAATCGGCTGACCTCGCGCATCCTGCATTCTCCAAACTGTTCGTGGTCACCGACTATCTGCCCGAACTGGGAGTGCTGATGGCGACCCGACGCCGCCGCACCCCCGGCGAGCCCGAGGTATGGGCGGCCCACATCGCGGTCGTCGAAGGCCACGAAACTGCGCCGATGCAACACGAAACCGACCGGGCGCGGTTCATCGGGCGCGGGCGAAACTTGGGCGACCCGGCGCTGCTGCATCAGCCGCTGTCCGGAACCACCGGAACCGTGCTCGACCCGATCTTCTCGATCCGCCGCCGGGTTCTGGTGCCGGCGGGGGGTCGGGTGCGCGTGACCTTCTGGACACTGGTGGCCGACACGCCCTCGGCACTGCTGGAACTGGTGGACCGCCACCGCGATCCGTCTGCTTATGCGCGCGCGGCGACGCTCGCCTGGACACACGCGCAAGTGCAGTTGCGCCATCTGGGGCTGACGAACACCGAGGCCACCGATCTGCAAATCCTGGGCGGCGCGATTTCGCGGTCGGACCCGCGCCTGCGCGCGGCGTCGGGGCGCATCATCGCCGGGGCGGGGCCGCAGTCCGGCCTGTGGCCGTTCGGCATCTCGGGCGATCTGCCGATCGTGCTGATGCTGATCGACGACGCGGGCGACCTGGGGCGGGTGCGCCAGATCCTGAACGCGCACGAATACTGGCGCGCGCGGCAGTTGTCGGTCGATCTGGTGGTGCTGAACGAACGATCCTCGTCCTATGTGCAGGATCTGCAGATCGGGATCGAGGCCGCCGTGCGCACCGCACAAAGCAAGCCCCGCGCCGCAGGGGCCGCACAGGGCGCGATCCACGCCTTGCGCTCCGACCTGATCACTGTCGAGGCGCGCGCCCTGCTGCTGTCGGTCGCCCGCGTGGTGCTGGTCGCCAGCCGTGGCGACATCGGCCAACAGCTCGATGCCCTGCCCGCACTGGCGCAGACCGATGTTCCGCCGCGACCGGCCTTGCTGTCGGCCCCTGACGCCACGCCCATGCCCCAGCTGGAATTTTTCAACGGCACCGGCGGATTCGACGCGGACGGGCGCGAATACGTGACCGTGTTGCGCAATGGCGCGACCACGCCCGCGCCATGGATCAACGTCGTGGCCAATCCGTCGTTCGGCTTCATCACATCGGCCGAAGGCAGCGGGTCGGTCTGGGCCGAAAACAGCCGTGAAAACCAGTTGACGCCGTGGTCGAACGACCCGGTCACCGATCCGCCCGGCGAGGCGGTCTATCTGCGCGACCTCGACAGCGGCGCGCTGTGGACGCCGACTGCCCTGCCGATGCGCGGCCGCGGCACCTATGTGACGCGCCACGGGTTCGGCTACAGCCGGTTCGACCATGCGGCCCACGGCATCGCGGCGCAGATGGTGCAGACAGTGCCGCTGGAGGATTCGCTGCGCGTGACCCGGCTGACCCTGCAGAACACGACCAACCGGGTGCGCCGCCTGTCGGTCACGCCTTATGCCGAATGGGTCATGGGCACCTCGCGCAGCGCCACGGCACCCTATCTGACCACCGAACGGGATAGCGAAACCGGGGCACTGATGGCGCGCAACCCCTATGGCATGGCCTTTCCGGGGCGGGTGGCTTTTGTCGACATCGGGCCGGCGGTCGACGGATTTACCTGCGATCGGGCCGAGGTGCTGGGTCCGGGCGGCAGTCTGGCCGATCCGCGCGGGCTGCGCGGACAGCCCTTGTCGGGGCGCGTCGGTGCCGGGTTCGATGCTTGCGCCGCCCAGCAGCGCGTCGTTACCCTGGCGCCCGGTCAGAAGGTGGAACTGCGCCTGCTCCTGGGTCAGGCCCCGCGGATCGAGGCCGCGCGCGATCTGATCCGGCGCTACCGCGACGCCGATCTGGACGCGATGCAGGCCGGGGTCGCGGCGCATTGGGACGGCATCCTGGGCGCGGTGCAGGTCAAGACCCCCGACCGATCGATGGACATCCTTCTGAACGGCTGGCTGCTGTATCAGACTCTCGCCTGCCGCATCTGGGCACGCGCCGGGTTCTATCAGGCCAGCGGGGCGTACGGGTTCCGCGACCAGCTGCAGGACGGCATGGCGCTGACCTTCACCCGGCCAGACATGACGCGCGAGCATCTGCTGCGCGCGGCTGCCCGCCAGTTTCCCGAAGGTGACGTGCAACACTGGTGGCTGCCCCATTCGGGTCAGGGCGTGCGGACGCGGATCTCGGATGACCGGGTGTGGCTGGGCTATGGTGTCGCGCGATACGTCGCCGTGACCGGCGACGCGGCGATCCTGGATGAAGAGGTGCCCTTCCTCGAAGGCAAGCCTGTACCGCCCGGCGCACACGACGCGTTCTACCAACCCGACATCGCCGATCAGACCGCAAGCCTGTTCGAACACTGCGCGCGCGGGATCGACCAAGCGATCCTGCTGACCGGGACCAACGGAATGCCGCTGATCGGGACCGGCGACTGGAACGACGGGATGAACCGCGTGGGCGAAGGCGACCGAGGCACCTCGGTCTGGCTGGGATGGCTGCTGATCACCACGATCCACATGCTGGCCCCTCTTGCCGACGCGCGCGACCCGGCCCGCGCGGCACGCTGGCGCGACCACGCCGAAAAGGTGCGCGCCGCGATCGAGGCCGAGGGCTGGGACGGGGCCTGGTACCGGCGCGGAACCTACGACGACGGATCGCTGCTGGGCTCGGCCACCTCGGACGAATGTCGCATCGACAGCATCGCGCAGTCGTGGTCGGTCCTGTCTGGTGCGGCGCAGCCTGCGCGCGCGTCACAGGCGATGGCGTCGGTCAGTCAGCACCTGATCAAAGCCGATCCCGGCATCGCGCTGCTGTTCACCCCGCCGTTCGACCGGACGGAACACGACCCCGGCTATATCAAGGGCTATCCGCCTGGCCTGCGTGAAAACGGCGGCCAGTACAGCCATGCCGCGATGTGGGCGGTGCTGGCCTTTGCCCGGCTCGGTCAGGGCGACAAGGCAGCGGCGCTGTTCGCCCTGCTGAACCCGATCAACCACGCCCGCACCGCGGCAGAGGCCGACCGCTACAAGGCCGAACCCTATGTCATCGCTGCGGATGTCTATTCGGTCGCCCCGCATGCCGGGCGCGCCGGTTGGTCGTGGTACACCGGATCGGCGGGCTGGATGTACCGCGCCGGGATCGAAGGCATTTTGGGGCTGACGCGCGAAGCGGATACGCTGATCCTCGATCCCTGTCTGCCGGCCGCCTGGCCTGGCGTCTCGGCCACGGTGCGGCACGGTTCGGCGACGGTGCATGTCGAGGTCGTCAATCTGTGGAGCAGCGGACGCGGAATTTCCGCCGTGGTCATCGACGGCATCGACGCAGCGCACGCTGGGGGCCCCTTCCGGTTGCCGCTGCGCGCGGGAGACATCCGGGTGCGCCTGACACTCGGCTTGTCGACCGCGTGACCGTGCCAGGCCAGCCCCATTCGCCATGCCAACCGCCTTCGGCAGCCGGTAAAGAAATCGCACGATTGCGCGGGAACCAAGTCCCGCCCGATGTGTTTTCATGGCGACGGAAGCAGCGTCCCTGTCCAGCTTCCGTCGCGATGTCAGAGTTCCCTCACTGATATCATGGCCGGGGTGGCACCCCCACCTCGGCCTTTTTTTGACACAACGCTGGCCGTCTGCGCCTTTGCCGTCACCGCGACGCCTCAATCGCAGATCCGGAAACAGGCGAGAAAAGGAACACGACATGAGCAAAGACGAATTCTGGGACCGCGCCGAGTCGGTCAACGCGGGCATGCTGGACGCCGGCGAAAGCACGCGCTTCGTGCCGATGTCGCACACTGCCGATCGCAAGGCGAACACGTTCTGGTTTCTGACTGCCGCTGGCACCGATCTGGCCGATGCCGTGCAGTCCGGCCCCAAGGAGGCGATCTATCTGCTGGCCGACAACAGCAAGGGCCTGTTCGCGCAGGTCAAGGGCACGCTCGCCCTGTCGCACGACCGCGCCAAGCTGGAAGAGCTGTGGAACCCCGTCGCCGCCGCCTGGTATGAAGAGGGTATCGACGATCCCGACCTGCGGATGCTGTCGTTGACCCTGTCGGGCGGCGAAGTCTGGATCACCCCCACCTCGGGCATCCAGTTCATGTTCAAGATCGCAAAGGCCAACCTGACCGGAGAGCAGCCCGACATGGGCGACCACTTCACCATCTGACGGGTCGCGGGCTTGACGGATTGGGGGTGCAGCGCAGCGGGGATCGCCGGGCTGCACCCTTTTTTGTTATCCGGCCTGCCCGCGCGTCCAGGCCACAGCGTCCTGCAGCACCGCCCGCAGCGCGGTGTCAAAACCGGCCACGACCAAAAGGCTGTCGTCCGACGCGACCGCGGCCGTTGCGGCAAAGCGGCGCGACGCCACGATGCGCCGGTCGGATTCGCGGATCAGCGTCATCATCACGGCGACCTTGACGGTCAGCGCGTCGGGGGTCAGGCCGCTCGGTTCGGCCTGAAACTCCTGCACCTCGGTCATTAACGTATAGTCCGGCATCAACCCCGCGCCGTCGCGACCGACCAGGCGGAACCCGCCGGCATTCTGGAACGATGCCACGAGCAGCGTCTGCATCA
Organism: Paracoccaceae bacterium; assembly: GCA_031398695.1. Classification (GTDB taxonomy): domain Bacteria; phylum Pseudomonadota; class Alphaproteobacteria; order Rhodobacterales; family Rhodobacteraceae; genus JAIYDJ01. The sequence continues at coordinate 19,750 of JANNNU010000152.1, forward strand.
GCGCCGGCGCCGGTTCGGCCCAGCGCCCGTCGGGCAGATACTGTGCCTGGAACGCCAGTGGCTTGATCAGGATGCGGTCGGTGGCCAGCGCCCCCGCGGCGGTCGGAAGCTCGACCACCAGATGCCGGCTGCCACCCGCGGGCTGTCGGTCATAGGTCGCGGGCGACAGGGTGTAGGCATCCAGTTCGGCCGCCTTTTCCGACACGGCGCTGATCGCACCACATCCCGACAAAAGCGCCAGCGTCATCAGCGTGATACGGATAGGCGGCATGGACATCATCTCCTGTAGGCCGGTGTCTGTGAGCCGAGAAAGAAACGCGACGGGTCGCTGCTGATCCGCGCCGTCAGCGCGTTGATCGTGGCCACCAGCCCGCGGGCGTCGGACGCCAGCTCGGTGAATTGCGGCAACCCGTTCTGGGTGAAATCTTCAAGCCCCGCGGCGGACTGCCCAACATCCTCCACCGCCGCCTTCAGCGTGGCGACCAGCTCGGGCAGCTCGGTACCGATGACCTCGTTGCCGGTCTTGAACGCCTCTTCCGCCTCGACCAGGGCCGCATCTGCGCGGGCCAGCGTCTTTTGCGCCGAAGCCATCACCGTCTCTGTCCGGGTGGCCATCGAGTCGATGCGGGCGGTGGCGGTTTCGACGTTCTTCAGGATCGCCGCGATGGCTTCGCCGTTTTCGGGCGTGGTGAACCCGCGAATGTCCTGCATCAGGGAAATCGCCTCGGCCAGCAGGTCGGGCGCATCGGTGATCAGCTCCTGCACCGCCGACGGTTTCGAGGGGATCACCGGCACTGTGCCCGGCCCGCTGGCCCGCAGCGGCTCTGCATCGGCGCTGCCGCCTTCCAGCGAGACGTAGGACACCCCCGTCACCCCCTGAGCGGACAGGGTCGCAGTGGTGTCGGCGCGGATCGGGGTGCTGGCAAACACCTCTATCCGGACCAGCACCAGATTGGGATTCTGCGGGTCTAGGGCGATGGTCAGCACCTTGCCCACGTCGACCCCGTTGTACTGCACCGTGCTCGCCACGCCGAGGCCCGCCACGCTGTCAAAGCGGATGTCGTACTGGGCATAGGTCCGGTCGATCTGGACCTTGGCAAGCCACAGGATAAACCCCAGCGCGGCCAGCACGCTCAGCAGCGTGAAAAGGCCGACCAGAACATATCGCGCGCGGGTTTCCATCAGGGCACCTGTTCCGTTGGTTGTGCGGCATGGGCGCGGGGCCCATGAAAATAGCTGTGGACCCACGGGTGGTCGACAAGCATCATTTCAGCCATCGTTCCGGTCACCAAGACCTTCTTGTCTGCCAGCACCGCGATCCGGTCGCAAGTCGCATGCAGCGTGTCCAGATCGTGGGTGACCATGAAAACCGTCAGACCCATGGCCTTCTGCATCGAGCGGACCAGCTCGTCGAATTCCGTCGCACCCAGAGGGTCGAGACCCGCGGTGGGTTCATCCAGAAACACGATCGCCGGATCCAGCGCAAGCGCCCGCGCAAGCCCCGCGCGCTTGCGCATCCCGCCCGACAGTTCGGACGGGTAAAGGTCGCCCGCGCGCGGCTGCAGGCCCACCATCGCGATGCGCAGATCGGCCAGCGCCGCGCGGGTGTCGGCGTCGATGGCCAGCTTTTCGCGCATCGGCGCCTCCACGTTCTCGCGCACGGTCAGCGACGAAAAGAGGGCGCCATCCTGAAACATCACGCCCCAGCGGTCTTCGACGGCGTGGCGTTCCTTCGGTGTCGCGGTCATCAGATTGGTGCCCAGAACCGTGACTTGTCCTTCGGCCGGGCGTTGCAGGCCGACGATGCTGCGCAACAGCAGCGACTTGCCGCTGCCCGACGCGCCCACCACACCCAGCACCTCGCCCCGCCGCACGTCCAGATCCAGACCCTGATGGATCACCGTCTTGCCGAACCGGTTGGTCAGACCCCGCACGCGGATGATCGGGTCGTCTTGCGTCGCATGGACCGCCATCACACCCCCCACACCGCGAAGAAGATCGAAAACAGCGCGTCGGCCACGATGACGAAAAAGATCGCCATGACCACAGACTGCGACGTGCGGCTGCCCAGCGATTCCGTGTTTCCCTTCACCTGCATCCCCTGATGGCAGCCCACGACCGCGATAATCAGCGCAAAGAACGGCGCTTTCGACATGCCGACCAACAGATGCGATACGTCCGTGTTGACCAGAAGTTGCGTGCGGAACTGCCCCGGAGAGATTCCCAGATCGATCCACGCCATCAGACCGCCACCGAACAGGCCCGCCATGTTGGCGATAAACCCCAGCACAGGCAGCATGATCACCAGCGCCAGCACGCGCGGCAGCACCAAGAGCTCGACCGGGTCCAGCCCCAAGACGCGCATCGCATCGATCTCTTCGCGCATCTTCATCGACCCGATCGACGCCGTGAACGCCGAGGCCGACCGCCCCGCCACAATGATCGCGGTCAGCAGGATGCCCAATTCGCGCAGGATCGAAATCGCGATGAGGTCGACGACAAAGACCTCGGCCCCGAACTGCTCCAGCTGGGTCGCCCCCTGAAACGCCAGAACGATGCCGATCAGAAACCCCATCAGCGCCACGATCGGCACCGCGTTGATCCCGGCCTGGTGCATGTGATGCACCACCGCCGTCAGGCGCAGGCGGCGCGGGCGCAGCAGCGTGTTGGCAAGGCTTGCGATCACCAGCCCCAGAAAGCCGATGCTGTCTGCGACCCGCAGGCCGACCCCGCTGACCGCCGCCCCCAGGGCTGCCAGCCCATCGGCCGCATCGTGCTGGACCCGCCGCTTGCGCCGCGCCTTGACCGGCTGCAACGCCGCAGCCACCGTTTCCAGCAGAAGCGTCTGCGCCGGGCTGGCTCCGATGATGTCGGGCTTTTGGCCGCTCCCGGCGTGGCGCGTCTGATATTGCAGGATCAGCCATGCCCCCGCCGTGTCCAGAGTCGTGACGCCCGACAGGTCGAACCCGCCAGACGGCGGCGCGGCGTCCAGCGTCGCGCGCACCTCGGGCAGGGTCGATAGCGTGACGGGTCCGGTCAAGGTGACCGTCGCTGCGATGCGCCCCTTCGGATCAGGCGACACTCTGGAAGCCATCCAGTCCACTCAGCAGTCCGGACCCGTCACCGATCATCACGGCCAAGGCGATCCCGACGATGATCTTCAAGGCCGGCGGAACCCGGCAGTTCATGCTGGCGCAGGCAGCCACAAGCCAGACGTGCACCATCAGGATGGTGACCATGACGATAAGATTGACAAGCGACATAAGGCGACTTCTGGCGTTGAAGGGTGAGCGGCGGCATTCCGCGAGGGGAAGGTTGAAGGCGGCAAGAGTGGGTCGGTCAATATAGTCGACCGAAAGGTCATTCGGGTGCGGCACGGGCCGCGGATGGCGTGATCAAAGACTGCCCCGCCGATAACGCGAACCGCAGCACCTGACATCACGGACAAACCCATCACACACCACGCAGCATAACGTCCATCTCACGGCAGGGTTCCAGCAGCCGCGCAAGATTTTTGGGGCCCCGACCGCACCTGCGCATCCCGGTCACGAAGCGGCGGCGGGCGCCTGCGCCGGGTCGGGGCCGCCTTCTTCGTCGATGTCGGTGCGCGCCTCGCCTTCGACCAGCGAGCGGACCCGGAAGCGGACGCTCAGCGTGTGCAACCCCTCGTCCGAGGTCGTCACGCTTTGCGCGCCCAATTGCTGGCTGAACGCCGTCAGCAGTTGACCGCCCAACCGGGTGCCCGGTTCCGACGGGGACGCATCGGGTTTGGCGCTTACCGTGTTGCTGACCAGAAGCTCGGCCTCGGCCTCTCCCACACGCCGCAGCGAGATCGAAATCCCGGGAAGGCCGAACTTGTCGGTTCCTGCGTATTTCAGCGCATTGGTCAACGCCTCGGTCAGCAGCAGCGACAGCGGCACCGCCTGATCGGGTGTCAGACGCAGGTCGTCGAAATCGGTCTTGACGTCGAACACCCGGCCCGGCCCGGTCGACATCTTCAGGATCTGGCGAACGATGTCCGACAGCAGCTCGTCGGCGCGCACGTCGGCCAAACCGCTGGTCTGATAAAGACCGCGGTGGATGGTCGCCAGGCTCATCACGCGGTCCTGCAGACCCTTCATCAGGAACCGCGCGTCATGGCTGTGCGACTGGCGCATCTGCATGTTGATGATCGAGGATATCAGCTGAAGGTTGTTCTTCACGCGGTGATGCACCTCGCGCAAAAGGACTTCGCGTTGGTGGACCATATTCTCCAGTTCGGCCTCGTCGCGCAGAATGGTGAAGGTCATCTTGCGATAAGCCTCGGCCACGTCGCACAGCTCGATGGCGGCATTGCCCATATGCAAGTCATCCAGCCGGTGATCCCCGTCGGCAAAGCTGATGATCGACTTGCGCAGCGCCCGGATATGCCGGGTGACCAGCCGCTCTGCGGCAAGGATCGCGACCAGAAGGCTGGCAAGCCACATCAGCGCGGGCATCAAGTACGGCTCCACCCATATGCTGTAAGCCCCACCGGCCTGCTGCACGGGCCAGCTTCCGATCGCAAAGATCCGGTCCCCGAACAGCGGAAAAACCGCAAAGATGCGCGCGTTGCCGTCGTTGGCCGTCGTCATGAAAGTGCGGGCCGTGCTGGCGGCCAGCTCGGTCAGCGTCACGTCGCTTGGCAGCAGCGTCTCGGCGTCGTCCAGCCCGGCTGTCGAGGTCAGCACGACCCCCTTGTCGTCGAACGTGGTCAACGACACGCGCTCGGGGCCCGCGCCGCCCAGCAGGCCTGACGTCGCCTCAACCCGCCCGTTCAGGACCGCGTGCGGAATCGAGATGGATACATAGCCCAGTGTCTGCCCGGTTTGGTCGATCACCGGATGGCCGAATGCCAGCACCGACTGGCCCGACAACTGGCCGTCGCGGATGACCGACGTGTCGGGCTCGGGATCCGCGAGCATCTGGCGCAACCGCTCGCTTTGCGACAGGTCCAGCGGGATGCCCCGGGTGTTGCATTGCGCATCGCCCGAGGCCGGCACGTAGACGATCGACGAATAGGCGCCTTCAGATTGCGCCATCAACCGGTTGATAGTCTCGATGCACCGCGCGGGATCGCGGCTTAGCCCCGGAATCGCCGCCGCCAGCGCTTCGGTCGCCACACGCGCGCTGCGGATCAGGCGCGTTACCGAACCGGCCTCCAGCAGGGTTTCGCCCAGCAGGGCGGCCGCGGACCGCGCCCGCGCCTCTTCGATCAGCGACCTCGACTGCATGCCCGAAATGACGCCCAGCGGCAGCAGCGACACCGCAAGCGCCAGCGCCAGGCGGACTCCCAGCTTGCTCCAAATGCGTGGATTATGGTTGGGAAAAAGAATCATGCCACGGAGGGTTTGGCCGCACGTAACGTATCCGCAGCGGCGCGCGCGGCGTTCGCGTTGCCCATGATCGCCGGGTCGCCGGGCAGCCGCAGATCCTCGCCCGTCTCAAGCCCCATCAACTCGGCCAGACGCTTGCGGGCGCGGCTAGTGCGGCTTTTTACCGTGCCGACGGCGATGCCGATCATCTCGGCGGTCTGTTCGGTCGAAAATCCCGACGCGCCAACCAGGATCAGAACCTCGCGGTGTTCGGCAGACAGTTGCAGGAACGCCCGGTGAAAATCCCGGAACGCCAGCTTGCCGTCATGCTCGGGCAACTCGAACAGCGCCGCGGCGTGCAGGCCGTCCGGGTCGGGCACCTCGCGCCGGTGCCGACGCCGGTCGGAGTAAAACGTGTTGCGCAGAATAGTGAACAGCCAGGCTTGCAGGTTCGTGCCGATCTGAAACTTGTCGATATGCGTCCATGCCTTGACAATGGTGTCTTGGACCAGATCGTCGGCCGCCGACGTGCTGCCAGTCAGGCTGATCGCAAAGGCGCGCAGCGAAGACAGGTGATTGATAAGCTGGTCGCGCGGATGCGGCACATCCGGCGAGTCCGCATCTCGGGTCGCCGCGACGGTCTCGGCGCCCGTGGTTACAGCGCTCACTTGCCCTGTTCCTTGTCCTTCAACCGGGCTAACAGTTCCTTGAACCGGTCCGGAACCTGTTCTTTCAGCAAATCGTCGTAAACCCGCTTCAGGTTCTCGTCGATCTGTTCGGCAACACGAGACTTCTTGGGATCGACGGGCATTTGCTGCTGCATCTTTTCTGCGATTTCCTGATATAATACACGGAACCAAACGCAGGACCACTGCGTTGGTTCCCGAAAAATGACCCCGGCCAAGGATTTTTTACATGCCAAATTCCCAAGCGCAGCAACGGCAACCGGATCGGGCGGACGTGATCGCCGCAAATCTGCCGTATCTGCGTCGCTATGCACGCGCCCTGACCGGCAACCAGCTGACCGGCGACCGCTATGCAGAGGCCACGCTTGAGGCGATCTTGCTGGATGACGCGTCGTTTCCGCCGGACACGGACCCCAAGATCGCGCTCTTTGCCGCGTTCCATCTGGTGTGGTCCAGCGCCGGCGCGCCGATCGGCACACCGGACAGCCGTCTGTCGGCTTCGGCGCAGGCGCATATGGCGAACCTGACTGCAAACACTCGCGAGGCGCTGCTGCTCAATGCGATCGAAGGCTTTCCGCACGGCGACATCGCGAAGATCATGCATCTCGAAACGGACGAGGTCATCGAACTGATCCGCCTCGCCGCGACCGAGATGCTGGCTTCAGTTGCCGGCAAGGTGATGATCATCGAGGACGAGGCCATCATCGCCATGGACATCCAGGCAATCGTGTCCGACCTCGGCCATTCGGTCACCGGCATTGCCCGCACGCGCACCGAGGCGGTGGCCCTGGCATCCTCGAACCGCCCGGATCTGATCCTTGCCGACATCCAGTTGGCCGACAATTCGTCGGGCATCGATGCGGTGAACGACATTCTGGCTCAGTTCGATGATATTCCGGTGGTGTTCATCACCGCGTTTCCGGAACGGCTGCTAACCGGAAAGCGGGCGGAACCTACTTTCCTGATCAGCAAGCCGTTTTCCGAAGAACAGGTCACTTCCGCCGTCAGTCAGGCAATGTTCTTTGCCTCGACCGAGACGCTGCTGGCCTGATCGGGCGCGCCCCGCGTCACACCGTGACGACGGAGGCCGCCTGCAACTTTGCCAGCACCGCATCCGTGTCGAACGGCTGCGACAGAACATCGAAGGCCGGGGTCGGACCGACGACTTCGGCCTCGATCCCAAGCAGCACGATCCGCGCCCCGCGCATCACCAGATCGCGGTGCAACGCCGAGCCATCGAACTTGCGCGGGCATCCCGCAACAAAGGCGATCTCGACCGACTCGAGGTCGGTCATAGCCGCCTCTGCCTCAGAGATCGTTGCGGCGCAGACCACGTAGGCGGTCGTGTCGAAATCGGAAATGGTCTGCGCAATGTCGCAGGCAACAACGGTTTCAGTAACGAGCACCAAATAGGCGCGGGAACGGCTCAAGAGGTCGCGGCCGAGACAGGTCATATGTGCTCCACTTCACGAATGACCCTGCACCTCAAATGATTTACGTGCATTAATCTGTGACGTAGGGCGACGCAGGGAGGTGTTTATTCCGAATGACGATTTCGTGTGAAAAGTGTCCGTTGCGTCGCCAACCCCTGTTCGTTCCGTTCAGCGAGGACGAAGTGGTCTTCATGGAAAAGTTCAAGACGGGCGAACTGACCGTCGACGCGGGCACCACGATCCTGATGGAAGGATCGAACAGCCCGCAGCTTTACACCGTCTTCAGCGGCATGGGTACCCGATACACCACGTTGGAAAACGGCCGGCGGCAGGTGATCAACTTTCTGTTCCCGGGCGACTTCATCGGGTTGCAGGCCAGCCTGATGGGCGAGATGAAACATTCGGTCGAGGCGAGCACCCAGATGGTGCTCTGTGCCTTCAAACGCAGCGATCTGTGGAACCTGTTTCGGGTCCAGCCGAACCGCGCCTACGACCTGACGTGGATCGCGGCGGTCGAAGAGCATTTCCTGGGCGAAACCATCGCGACGCTGGGCCAGCGGGATGCGGCCCAACGCATCGCCTGGGCTTTCTTGCGCATCGAAAAACGGCTGCGCGCGCTGGGCCTTGGCAAGGCGGGCGAAAACTACAGCACCGTGCCTCTGCCGTTTCGACAGCAGGACCTGGCCGATGCGCTGGGCCTGTCGCTGGTACACACCAACAAGACGCTGTCGCGCCTGCGCGACCGCAAGGTCGCCTCGTGGTCGGACGGCGTGCTGCGGGTTCTGGACCGCAAAGGCTTGGCCGACATCGCCATGGCCGAACCCGACCCCGAAGAAAAACGCCCCATCCTCTAGGCAGCAGCGCGCCGAATGCCCGGCGCGCGGGCGTCCGCATGCGAGGGGCGGGCGCGTCTCGCTGAGGACGAATCGTCCGATAGCGTCGGGGCAGCATCCTCACGCCGCGCAAACGCGCCACGGGCCGCGATCACCCTTCCGTGATGAAATCCACAGCGAATACAATCCCATTTTCAGATTATTGACACGATTAACAACGTATCCGTAAAAATATTTACAAAATAAATGATGTTGGAAAGGGGGTTACCAAAAATTTACCGTTCGTCTATGGTTACAGCGGGAGAATGTGCCGGATGCTACCAATCGGGCACTTTGGGGCTGGAAATGCCTCGATGGGGGAATGACATGTCACATCAGGCGCCGGGTACCTACGCGGCCACTGCCGAATTCATCGCAAACGCCCATGTCGACGCGGCGGGCTATGCGGCGCGCTATGCGGCCTCGGTCAATGACCCGGTCGGGTTCTGGCGGGCCGAAGGGCAGCGCATCGACTGGATCAGGGACTACACGAAGGTCAAGGACTCGACGTTCGATCTGGGCCGCGTCGCGATCAAGTGGTTCGAGGATGGCACGCTGAACGTCAGCGCCAACTGCATTGACCGCCACATGGTCACCCGCGCCAACCAGACCGCGATCATCTGGGAGCCTGACAGCCCGCAGACCCCCGCGCAGCACATCACCTATGCCCAGCTGCTGGAACAGACCAGCCGGATGGCCAACGTCTTGAAATCGCACGGCGTCAAGAAGGGCGACCGGGTCGTGCTGTATCTGCCGATGATCCCCGAGGCGGCTTATGCGATGCTGGCCTGCGCGCGTATCGGGGCGATCCATTCGGTGGTGTTTGCGGGCTTCTCGCCCGATGCGCTGGCCAACCGGATCAACGACTCCGACGCCAAGGTGGTGATCACCGCCGACTGGGCTCCGCGCGGCGGGCGCAAGACCGGGCTGAAGGATAACACCGACATGGCCCTGCTGAATACCAGCGACCGGGTGAAATGTCTGGTGGTCAAGCACACCGGCGATCAGACCAGCTGGGTCGATGGCCGCGACGTCGACCTGCGGGCCGAAATGGCCGTGGCAAAACCCTATTGCCCCTATGTCGAGATGGGGGCCGAGGATCCGCTGTTCATCCTCTACACCTCGGGATCGACGGGTCGTCCGAAAGGCGTGGTGCACACCAGCGGCGGCTACCTCGTCTACGCCTCGATGACCCACCAGATGACGTTCGATTACCACGACGGCGACATCTTCTGGTGCACCGCCGATGTGGGCTGGGTCACCGGGCACAGCTACATCATCTACGGCCCGCTGGCGAACGGGGCGACCACGGTGATGTTCGAAGGCGTTCCGACCTATCCTGATGCCGGGCGGTTCTGGGAAGTGTGCGCCAAGCACAAGGTCAACCAATTCTACACCGCGCCGACGGCTATCCGCGCGCTGATGGCGATGGGCACCAGCTTTGTCGAAAAGCATGACCTGTCCAGCCTCAAGCTGCTGGGATCAGTGGGCGAGCCGATCAACCCCGAAGCGTGGAACTGGTATAACGTCAACGTCGGCAAGGGCCGCTGCCCGATCGTCGACACGTTCTGGCAGACCGAAACCGGCGGACACATGATCACCGGCCTGCCGGGCGCGATGGTGGCCAAGCCGGGATCGGCCACCAAACCGTTCTTCGGCGTGAAACCCGTCGTGCTTGACCCCGCGACGGCCAAGCTGCAGGAAGCGACCGAAACCGAGGGCGTCTTGTGCATCACCGACAGCTGGCCCGGCATGATGCGCACGCTTTGGGGCGACCACGCCCGTTTTGAGGAGGCGTATTTTAGCCAGTATCCGGGCTACTATTTTACCGGCGACGGCTGCCGCCGCGATGCCGACGGCGACTACTGGATCACCGGGCGGGTCGATGACGTGATCAACGTCTCGGGCCACCGCATGGGCACGGCCGAGGTCGAATCCGCGCTCGTCGCGCACCCGAAGGTGGCCGAGGCTGCGGTGGTCGGCTATCCGCACGACATCAAGGGGCAGGGCATCTACGCCTATGTCACGCTGATGAACGGCCTGCAGCCCAGCGAAGAGCTGCGGGTCGAGCTGGTCAAGTGGGTGCGCACCCAAATCGGCCCGATCGCCTCGCCCGACCTGATCCAATGGGCCCCCGGCCTGCCGAAAACCCGGTCGGGAAAGATCATGCGCCGCATCCTGCGCAAGATCGCCGAGAACGATTTCGGCACGCTGGGCGACATCTCGACCCTCGCCGATCCGTCGGTGGTCGAGGATCTGATCGCCAACCGCGCGCAAAAGGTCTGACCGGTGGGGCCGGTTCTGATCCTGCTGGGGCCACCGGGCGCGGGCAAGGGCACGCAGGCGCGGATGCTGGAATCCGAGTTCAGCCTGGTGCAACTGTCGACCGGCGACCTGCTGCGCGCCGCCGTGGCGGCCGGCACCCCGGCGGGGTTGCAAGCCAAGGCGGTGATGGACGCCGGTGCTCTCGTCAGCGACGACATCGTGACGGCCATCCTGCGCGACCGGATGGCGCAGCCCGATGTGGCGCGCGGGGTCGTTCTGGACGGCTTTCCGCGCACCGCCGTGCAGGCGAAGGCGCTCGATGCGCTGCTGACGGCGACCGGCCGCCACGTGACGGCCGCGATCAGCCTCGAGGTGGACGATGCTGCGATGGTGGACCGGATCGCGGGCCGCTCGACCTGCGCATCGTGCGGCGAAGGCTATCACGACACCCACAAGCGTCCCGCGGTTGCGGGGCGCTGTGACACATGCGGCGGCACGGCGTTCAAGCGCCGGGCCGACGATAAGGCCGAAACGGTGCGCGACAGGCTGGTGGCGTACCATGCCCAGACCGCACCCCTGATCAGCCACTACGAGGCTGACGGCGTGCTCGTGCGGATCGATGCGATGGGGTCCATCGCGGCGATCCAATCCGCCCTCAGGGCCATCGTGGCCGAGGTGACGGCCTGACAGGGGCCGTGTCCGGGCCGTCGGTCCGGGCAAGGCAGGGAAGGGGTGACCGTCCGCAGAGACGGTTGCGGAATGAAGACAGTCGGGGAACCGGACCTTCGGGCCGGACAACATGGAGGGAAGCCGAATGGCAAACTTGGCAGATGTGAGCGTCCGCTCGCGTCCGATGACGGCGGAAGAAAAGAAGGTCATCCTGGCCTCTTCTGCCGGGACGATTTTCGAATGGTATGACTTCTACCTTTACGGCAGCCTCGCGGCGATCATCGGGGCGCAGTTCTTTACCGCCTTCCCCGAAGCGACCCGCAACGTGTTCGCGCTGCTGGCCTTTGCCGCGGGCTTCATCGTGCGCCCCTTCGGCGCGCTGTTCTTTGGCGCGATGGGCGACATCATCGGGCGCAAGTACACCTTCCTTGCGACCATCATGATCATGGGTCTTTCGACCTTCATCGTGGGCCTGCTGCCGGGATACCAGCAGTGGGGCGTCGCGGCCCCGATCATCCTGATCGCGCTGCGCATGCTGCAGGGCCTGGCTCTGGGTGGCGAATACGGTGGTGCCGCGGTCTATGTGGCGGAACACGCCCCGGCCAACCAGCGCGGCTACTTCACCTCGTTCATCCAGACCACCGCAACGCTGGGCCTCCTGCTGTCGCTGATCGTGATCCTGATGGTGCAGGGCTACGTGAACGGCAACTATCCCGACCAGCCTGTGCTGGATGCCGCAGGCGCTGCCGTGATGGCCGCCGATGGCACGCCGTCGATGATGCGGCCGTTCAACGCCTGGGGCTGGCGCATCCCGTTCCTGATGTCGATCTTCCTTCTGATCATCTCGCTCTACATCCGGTTGCAGATGAACGAATCCCCCGCCTTCAAGAAGATGAAGGAAGAGGGCGCCGCCTCGAAGGCTCCGCTGCGCGAGGCGTTCGGCACCTGGAAGAACGGCAAGATCGCGATCATCGCCCTGCTGGGCCTGACCGCAGGACAGGCCGTGGTGTGGTATTCGGGCCAGTTCTACGCGCTGTTCTTCATGCAGAACGTGATCCGCGTCGACAGCTACACCGCCAACGTCCTGGTGGCGTGGTCGCTGATCCTCGGCACCGGCGGGTTCATCTTCTTCGGCTCGCTGTCTGACAAGATCGGCCGCAAGCCGATCATCCTGGCAGGCTGCCTGATCGCGGCGGTGACCTACTTCCCGGTGTTCGAGGCGCTGACGCGCACCGCGAACCCGGCCCTGCACGCCGCCCAGCAGACCCCGGTCGTCGTGACCGCCGATCCGGAAGACTGCTCGTTCCAGTTCAACCCGACCGGCACGGTGAAGTTCACCAACTCCTGCGACATCGCCAAGGCGGCCCTGTCGCGTCTGTCGGTCAACTCGTCCACGGTCGAAGCCCCTGCGGGCACGTTGGCCACGGTCACGGTCGGCGACACGGTGATCTCTGGCTATGACGCCGGGGTTCTGACCGGCGACGAGCTGAAGGCAGCAACCGCCGCCTTCACCACGGACGTCAACGCCGCACTCAGCGCGGCAGGCTATCCGCTCGTGGCGGCCGACAACACGACAGTGGCGAAGGCTGCGAACTTCTTCGACATCTTCACCGGCCAGAAGCTGACCATCGTGGCGATCCTGACCTACCTGATCATCCTCGTGACGATGGTCTACGGCCCGATCGCGGCCATGCTCGTCGAGCTCTTCCCGACGCGCATCCGTTACTCGGGTCTGTCGCTGCCCTACCACATCGGCAACGGATGGTTCGGGGGGCTGCTGCCCGCCTCCGCCTTTGCCATCTCGGCCCAGTCCGGCAACATCTATGCGGGTCTGTGGTATGCGATCGTGGTTGCGGTGATGACGGTGGTGATCGGCGCGATCTTCGTGCCCGGCGACACCCACAAGAAGAACATCTTCGCCGACGATGCGAAGTGATCTTTTGACCCAGACGTGACCGGGGCGGGGCATCCAAGCGGTGCCCCGCCCTTTTTCGTTCCCGCAATCCAGTCTGCGCGCGGAGTTCGCCATGACCCTTTCCGCTTCGGCCCCGCGGGTTCTGGTCGTCGAGGATGACGACAGCATCGCCGCCGCCCTGCATTACATCGTCCTGCGCGAAGGGATGCGCTGTGACCGGATCGCCAGCGGCAGCGGCGCGGTGGACCGTATCCGCGACACACGCCCGGACGTGGTACTGCTGGACGTCATGCTGCCCGAAGTCTCGGGCTACACCATCTGTCAGGACGTGCGCCGCGACGCGAGGCTGGGGTCGGTCAAGATCCTGATGATGACCGCCCGCGGATCGTCCGCCGAACGTGAAAAGGCGCTGGCGCAGGGGGCGGACGGGTTTGTGACCAAACCGTTCGATCTGACCGGGCTGCGGCGCGAACTGCACCGTCTGGCTGCGGGCGCGCCGCGTTGACCGGTCAGCCCTGAAAGCGCCGGATGATCCACCATCCCGCCAGCGCAACGGCCAGCAGGATCGCGTTTGCCACGATGCCCACGCCGATCACCGTCCAAAGACCCAGCTCCGCTGCCGCGCCAAGCCCCATCGTGGTCGGCAGGATGACCGCCACGAACACCACCCCCGCCGCAAGTGGCAGCGCGAGGCCCGTCGCCACCCGGTTGCGCAGCGTGGTGTACAAAAGGGCGATGATCAGCCCCAGCCGGAACGGATCAAGAAGCTGGCTTTGCAACAGATCGGACAGGGACATGCGCGCGGGCTCCTTCAGGGTTGCGTTGTCATAGGCCAACCGTCCGGCCCGGTCCAGACCGCGCGGACCAGGGTCCGCAGCACCCATCCCGCCGCCCGACGCGGCGATGCCTCGTCATTCCGGCAAGACTGTGGTTCAGTCCGCCCCACACCACCCGGGGCCGACCCATGCTGCGCGACTTCCTGTCCTACGACCGGCCGCACCGGCGGCTGTTCCTGATCGCCAATTGAAGCGCCATCCTGTCGGGGCCGCTGGCGCTGGGTTTTCCGCTGGCGGTGAAGCGCTTCGTCGACCATCTGCTGCCGCGGGGCGACTGGGGGCTGGTTGCCCTCGCCGCCGCGGGGTTGCTGGTGATCCAGACCGCCGCGCTGCAGCCAACGCGAGGCCGGGGCCGGCAGCGGCACTACCGCGAAAAGGTAACTGACAGCGCGAGGCTGTAGTGCGGCTCGACCAAAGCGGCGGGGGCGGCCGGAAACCGGCCCGCCGCTGTCACGGCCCTGACCGCCGCCGCGTCCAGTGCCGCGGTGCCGGACGATCGTGCGACGCTGACCCCTTGCAGCGCACCGCCCCGCGTCACCGTCAGCAGCAGGCCGACGGTGCCCGACGCCCCCTGCGCGCTGGCCGGATAGCTTTTGCGCCGCTCGATCCGCTTGCGGATTGCCGCACCCCACGACGCCTTGAGATCGCGCACCTGCCCGCTGGACGCCGCTTCCTCGACACGCCCGTCGGTTGCGGCCTGCGGGGCGGGGCGGGTCGGGGCGGCTGGCCGCGCGGCCGTTGGGTTTGGAGTGCGGGCAGGTTCGGCCGCAGGCCGGGCAACAGGCTGGGCAACAGGCTCGACATCAGGCGGGGCTGCGGGTCTGCGCATCGGCCGGATCGCCGGCACCTCAGGCGGCGCAACCACCCGGTCGGGCACGGGGGGCGGGGGTGCAAGACGGTCGGGCGGCAGTTCGGCCACAGACGCCAGGCGCGGGGCCAGCGGTGGGGCGGCGGGGGCTACCGCCGCGTCCGTCACGGCGGGGGCGCGCGGTCTTGCATCCGGCGGCGGCATCTGGTCGGGCGGGTCCGCCGGGCCGACCGGCGGCTGGTCGGGCGCGGGATCCGACGCTGCCGTCGCCGCAGGGGCGGGTGCCAGCGGCGGCAGATCGATCGGGGTAGCGAACGGGGCAACACCCGCAGCCCCCGCACGCGCATCGAGCCATTGCGCCGCCAGAACCACCCCCGCAAACAGACCGCCCACCACACAGGCGGCCAGTGCCCAAGCGGCCGCCTCCGTCACGCGGTGGCGTCGCGGCAAGCTGGCGGTCCAGTCCGCGGGCATCGACACGCGCGCGACCCCGCTCATGGCCCACCCGTCGGTTGCGGCGGCGCATCGGGGCCAACCTCGATCCCGACCAGCGCCACCTTCAGATAGGCCCCGGCGCGCAACAGGTTCATCACCTCCATCAACGCGCCATAGGGAACCGTCGCATCGGCGCGCAGATGGATCCGGGTGTCACGATCGGCCCCGGTCAGCGCATCCAGCCGCGCGGCCACGTCCTCTCGCGCCACCGGCCGTTCGCCAAGCGACAACGTCAGGTCGCGCTGCAAGGTCAGATAGACCGGCGCCTTGGGCACCTCGACGCGGGCCGCGTTCGAACCGGGCAGGTCCACCGGCACATCGACGGTCGACAGCGGAGCGGCCACCATGAAGATGATCAGCAGCACCAGCATCACGTCGATGAACGGCGTCACGTTGATCTCGTGGCTTTCCACCATCTCGTCGCCCCGATCCTCGTGCAGCCGGCCCGCCATCCCTCAGACCCCCGGCTTGCGAATGCGGCGAAAATCCAGATCGCGGCTTAAGAGCCGCTCTACCCCGGCCGCGGCATCGCCCAGCATCTGGCGGTAGGCGGCGATCGCGCGGGCGAAGTGGTTGTAGATCACCACCGCCGGAATGGCCGCCACCAGACCGATCGCGGTCGCAAGCAACGCCTCGGCAAGTCCGGGGGCCACGACGGCAAGATTGGTGGTGCGGCTCTCCGCAATGCCGACGAACGCGTTCATGATCCCCCAAACCGTGCCGAACAGCCCGACGAAAGGTGCGGTCGCCCCGATCGTGGCGACGATGCCCATGCCGCGCCGCAGATGGGCACCGGCCTGCACCTCGACCCGGTCCAGCAACGAGCGGGTCCGCTCTTTCACGCCGTCCGGCCCGGCCACATCCAGCGCGCGCAGCGACCGGTTGTATTCGTTGAGTGCGCTGTGCGCCATGAACGCCGCCGGATCGCGCTGCCCGGTCAGCGCGGTCGACGCCGCCTCCAGCGTGTCGGCCTCCTGGATCACCTGACCCGAGCGCGACACCTGCCGACGGGCAGCGGCCAACTCGACCAGCTTGTAGGCTAGCACCGTCCACGTGACGAACGCCGCGAAGGCCAGGCTGACCATCACCGCCTGCACGACCCAGTGCGCCGCACGGTACATGCCCCAGGGCGACAGATCGCCGAAATCCGCCGCTGGACGCCCGTCGGCCAAAGGCTGGGGTGCGGCAACCGGGCCGGGTTGCGCCACCTCATCCGGCGGCGGCACCGGCAGCTGAGGCACGCTTTCTGCCGTCGGGGGCGTGGGGGCAGGCGGAGGTGTGGTCTGCACCACGGGCGGCGTTGGATCCTGCGCGGCCGCCGGTAACGGTGCGAACGCCGTCAGCCCCGGCAACGCCAGAGTCAGCATCACGCACGCGCACAAGGATCGACCAGTCAGCATCGCACTTCCATTTCAGATCATCATCCCGCGACGGGCACCGATCCGGGCGGCCGGCCCTGCCCACTCCATCCGGCCCTGCCCACTCCATCCGGCCCCGCGGCCTGCCCGCGGCGCGCGGCCTTCGGTCCGCCGTGTGTGTCGGCCTAAATCTTCCGACTAGTTCGGTCAAGATTTACCACCGACGCATTGCACGGTTCCATCCCTGACCCCACGACGGCACCGCGAACGGTTTCTTTCGAGCCATCCTCAATCCTGCGTGTAACCCGCGTCACACTCGTTCATACTTGTGCGTGGCGTGGCAGGCTCGTCCTGTCCCCGGCCAGCCATCGGAGCCTGCCCTGACCCCTGACCGTCGCACCCTCGGCTCGACCCTGCGCTATCTGCTTACCGGCGGACCGTCCAGAGACGGCATGCCGGCGCGCGTTCTGGCCGAACTGGACGCGCGCGAGGCGGCGGCAGAGCGGCTGATCGGCTGGACGCAATTGTGCGTCGTGGTGTTCTTTGCGGCGCTCTACACCATCGCGCCGCGCGCCACCGGAGCCACCGGACAGAACTACGTGCCCGAAACGCTGGCGGTCTATTTCGCCTTCACCGTCCTGCGGCTCGCGCTGTCCTATCGCATGACCCTGCCCGAATGGTTTTTGCTGATCTCGATCGGGGTCGACGTGGCGCTGCTGTGCGGGCTGATCTTTTCCTTCCACCTGCAATACAGCCAGCCGGCGGCCTTCTACCTCAAGGCGCCGACCATGCTTTACATGTTCATCTTCATCGGCGTACGCACCCTGCGCGTCGATCCGCGGTTCGTGCTGACCACCGGCATCGCCTTTGCCGTGGGCTGGCTCGGCCTGCTGACCTATGCGCTGATGACCGACATGGGCGACATGTGGATCACCCGCGATTTCGTGGCCTACCTCACCTCGAACAGCATCCTCATCGGGGCCGAGATCGACAAGATGCTGACAATCCTCGGCGTCACCACGATCCTGACGCTGGCCCTCTATCGCGGGCGGCAGGTGCTGTTCGACGCGATCAAAAGCAACGCCGCCGAACAGGACCTGCGGCAGTTCTTCGCGCCCGAGGTGGCAAGCTCGATCACCGAAGCTGACGCGATGCCCCGCGCCGGCCGGGGCGAGGCACGCACCGCCGCGATCCTGTTCGTCGACGTACGCGGCTTCACCCCGACGGCCGAAACGCTCGACCCGCAGGCGGTGATCGCCATCCTAACCCGCTATCACGAGATCAGCCTTGAGATCATCGAACAGCACGGCGGTCAGGTCGACAAATTTCTGGGCGACGGGATCCTCGCAACTTTCGGCGCGGTGCACGACAGCCCGACCCAGGCCGCCGATGCCCTGCGCGCGGCGCGCGCAGTGATCGCCGCGATGGACGCGGCGCGACCGGACTTTGCCGCCCTAGGCTGGCCGCGCCCGTTCGACATCGGCGCCTCGGTCGCGTGCGGCACGGTGACGGTCGGGGTGGTGGGTGCGCGCGGGCGGCTGGAGTTCACCGTGATCGGCAACGCGGTCAACCGCGCGGCCAAGCTGGAAAGCGCGAACAAGACCCAAGCCACCCGCGCCCTGACCGACGCCGAAACCTACGCCTTGGCCCGCGCGCAGGGTTTCGACGATCCTACCCTGCCCGTGCACCGCGGCCAGACCCTGCCGGGCCTTGCGCGCACCGTCGACATCGTGGTGCTGGTCTGACGGCGCGTGCGGCTCGCCCGGCTCAGCCGCCGATCTTGTCCTGCGTTCTGGTGTCGAAATCCGACGCATCGTGACGCTCGTGCAGCTGCAGCTCCGGTTCGCCGAAACTGCGGTTCACCATCCGCCCGCGCTGGACCGCCGGACGGGCGTCGACCTTTTCGGCCCAGGCCAGCACATGGGTGTACGAGGTCACGTCCAGAAACTCGGCCGCGTTGTAAAGCCGCCCCAGCACCAGTTGCCCGTACCACGCCCAGATCGCGATATCGGCGATCGAATACTCCTCGCCAGCGACATGCGGCCGGGTGGCCAGCAACCGCTCCAGCACGTCGAGCTGCCGCTTCGTCTCCATCGCGAACCGGTCGATCGGGTATTCCATCTTGAAGGGGGCATAGGCGTAGAAGTGCCCGAACCCGCCGCCCAGATAAGGCGCCGATCCCATCTGCCAGAACAGCCACGACAGACATTCGGTGCGGCTGGCCGGATCGGACGGCAGTAGCGCGCCGAACTTTTCGGCCAGATACAGCAGGATCGCCCCCGACTCGAACACGCGCTGCGGCGGGGTCACCGAATGATCCATCAGGGCCGGGATCTTGGAGTTGGGGTTCACCCCGACAAAGCCCGAACCGAACTGGTCGCCCT
The DNA here is from genome assembly GCA_031398695.1 of Paracoccaceae bacterium. Classification (GTDB taxonomy): domain Bacteria; phylum Pseudomonadota; class Alphaproteobacteria; order Rhodobacterales; family Rhodobacteraceae; genus JAIYDJ01. The sequence continues at coordinate 38,804 of JANNNU010000152.1, forward strand.
TGCCGATGTTGATCAGCCAGGCGTCATACTCCGCGCCCGAATGGCCCAACGCCAGCAACTCTTCCAGCATCACCGTCACCTTCACGCCGTTCGGCGTGGCCAGCGAATAAAGCTGCAATGGATGCTTGCCCACCTGCAACGGCGTATCATGCGTGGCCCCCGCGATGGGCCGGTTGGTCGAGGCGAACTGCCCGCCGTTCTCCTTGTTCCATGTCCAGACGTTCGGCGGGGTATAGGGCGTGTCGGTCATATCGGGCTCTCGCTTGGCTGATTGCGTCGGGCGAAAGGCTACCCCGCCCAGCCGCGACTCGCCAAGCCGAACCGCCCTGCACCGGCGCACAAGACCAACCTCTCGCGCGCGCGAAAGCGCAAAGGAACCTCCCTGCTTTCGCATTGGCACAAATAGCCCACGGGGGTCGTCCATTGGTACGCCATTGGTCCGAGGACCAATGGATGACGGGGGTGTTAAACCCCCCACTCCTCACCCTGCCGCCAGAATCGCCGCCAGCCCTTCGCGATAACTCGGATACCGCAGCACGACGCCCAGATCGCGCTTCATCCGGTCGTTGCGCACCCGTTTGCTTTCGGCATAGAAACTGCGCGCCATCGGCGTCATCTCGGCCTCGTCATAGGGAACGCCCGGCGGCTCGGGCAGGCCCAGCAGGGCAGCGGCATGCGACAGCACATCCTCCGGCGGCGCTGGATCGTCGTCGCAGACGTTGTAGACCACGCCAGACCCGCCCCTCGCCATCGAGGCGAGCACCACCTGCGCGATGTCGTCCACGTGGATGCGGCTGAACACCTGGCCCGGCTTCAGAATGCGCCGCGCGGTGCCGTCGCGCACCTTCTCGAACGGGCCGCGACCCGGACCGTAGATGCCGGCGAGGCGAAACACATGCACCGGCAATCCGGTGGCCTGCCACTGGCGTTCCGCCAGCACCCGCTGCACGGCGCGTGCAGAGCCGGGGTTCAACGGCGTCTCTTCGTCGACCCAGGCCCCCTGATGGTCGCCGTAAACCCCGGTGGTGGACAGATAGCCAACCCAGCCGATGCTGCTGGCGGCAATCGCATCGCGCGCCGCCGCCAGAAACGGATCGCCCCCGGCGTCTGGTGCGGCGGCGCACAACAGGTGCGTCGCTTGCCCCAGCGCCGCCGCCAGATCGCCGGGCCACAGCAGTGGCTCGACCCCCGCCGCCCGCAGTACCGCCGCCCGCCCCGGATCGCGCGTCGTGCCGATCACCCGGCCACCCTGCGCCAGCACCGCCGCGCCGATCGCCTGCGCGCTGTATCCGTGACCCAGGGACAGGAAAACCACCATGACGCCGACTATCGCGCTCCCGCGCGCCGTCATCAAGGCTTCACTTGCGCGCAGGGCCCGACTTCTATCTATACGTCAGATCAAAATCGGACCTGACAGATGCACGACGACGCTATTCAAATCCCCCATTCCATCCCCGCCGAGGCGTTCACAGACGCTGCCGCCGCTGTGGACCGGCTCGAGACGCTCTATGCCGACGCGACGGCTTTTCTGGCGAAACATTTCAACGAAACGCTGCAAGGCCACAAACCCACCGCACGCGTCCGTGCCTTCTATCCCGAAATCCGTTTGATGGTCGCCAGCCATGCCAAGACCGACAGCCGCCTGTCGTTCGGGCATGTGGCAGGCCCCGGCACCTATGCGACCACGATCACCCGGCCCGACCTGTTCCGTCAGTATCTGATCCAGCAGATCACCCTGCTGATGCAGAACCACAAAGTGCCGGTGATGATCGGCCCGTCTGAAACGCCGATTCCGGTGCATTTCGCGGTGGCGGGCAACCCGGCGGTGTCGGTGCCACAGGAGGGCGTGCTGGAATTCTCGTTGCGCGACGTGTTCGACGTGCCCGATCTTGCCACCACCAACGACGACATCGTGAACGGCGACCGCCTGAGCAACGCCGACGGGTCGAGCCCGCTGGCCCCGTTCACCGCCCAGCGCGTCGACTACTCGCTGGCCCGGCTGTCGCACTATACCGCGACCGACCCCAAGCATTTCCAGAACCACGTGCTGTTCACCAACTACCAGTTCTACGTGGACGAATTCGAAGCCTACGCCCGCGCGCAGCTTGACGATCCGGCGTCGGGTTACACCAGCTTCGTGTCGACCGGCAACCAGATCATCACTAAGGGCAACCAGCCGCTCGGGCCGCCCGGGCGTACGCCGCAGATGCCGACCTACCACATGACCCGCGCCGACGGGCAGGGCATCACGCTTGTGAACATCGGCGTCGGCCCGTCGAACGCCAAGACCGCGACCGACCACATCGCCGTCCTGCGGCCTCACGCCTGGCTGATGGTCGGCCACTGTGCCGGGCTGCGCAACTCGCAATCCCTTGGCGATTTCGTGCTCGCCCATGCCTATCTGCGCGAGGATCACGTGCTGGACGCCGACCTGCCGATCTGGGTGCCGATCCCGGCGCTGGCCGAAATCCAGATCGCGCTTGAAGATGCGGTGGAAGAAGTGAC
>JANNNU010000172.1:0-2752 GCA_031398695.1 Paracoccaceae bacterium
GCCGCACCCGCCGTCACCACGATTGGCGCGGCTTGCAGGATGGCCGACGCGGTCGACAGCGGGATCAGCGTGAGCGCGGTGACAAAACCAAGCGTGCCAATGACTTCGCACAGGTTCCTCAGCCACAGCGTGCCGTCCAGGACCTGCGCTGAAAAGATGCGATGCCCCTGCAGTCGCCCCCACAGGGCAAAGACCGGGCTGCCGATGACCCCGATCATCAGCAGGATTTGGCCCGCCGGCAGATTGCCCGACGCCAGCTTGATCAGTGCATCTTCCGCTGCGAACGCCGCCATCGACAGCGTCAGCAACAGGATCGCCCGCATGTTCGCGTGCATGTCAGCCTTTCTTGACCGGGACGCCCAGCAACTCCAGCCGATGTCCGATCAGCCGATACCCGAGCCGCGCCGCGATGCGCTCTTGCAATGCTTCGATCTCGGGATCGACGAACTCGATCACCCGGCCGCTGTTCACATCGATCAGATGGTCGTGGTGGTCGCGCTCGGCATCCTCGTACCGGGCCCGGCCGTCCCCGAATTCCAGCTTGTCCAGAATTCCGGACTCTTGCAGCAGTTTGACCGTCCGGTACACCGTGGCAAGCGAAATCCGCGGGTCCTCCTTGACGGCGCGCGCATACAGCTCTTCGACATCTGGATGGTCCAGCGCGGCCTCGATCACCCGCGCCACCACCCGCCGTTGATCTGTCATCCGCAGGCCCCTCGCTTCACATCGCGTCATGATATCAGCCATCGGGGCTCCTCCGTTCCTGTGCGGTTTAAAAGAAACCACCCCCCCTTGCCAGTGGTTTCACGCCCGGGCCGCTTCGCCTTGACACCGGCCCGCGCCCGCGAAACGGTGGCGCCGGAACCGGGAGGCAAGATGCGCAAGGACAGGCTGGACGGGTTCGGGGCGCTGGTCCTCTTGGGCATCACGCTGTTGCTGGCGGTCAACCAGATCATCATCAAGGACGTGAACACCGGACTGCAGCCGGTGTTCTTTGCCGGCCTGCGTTCCGCCCTTGCGGTCGGGTTCGTGACCGTCTGGCTTGTCTGGCAGCGCCGGCCGCCTTGCAACTTGCGCGCGGATCTGGGCCCCGGCCTGCTGATCGGCACGATCTTTGCGGCAGAGTTTCTGTGCCTTTTCCTTGCGTTGGATCTGACGACGGTCGGGCGTGCCTCTGTCATCTTCTATTCGATGCCGGTGTGGTTTGCCATCATGTCGCATTTCGGGCTGCCCGGGCAGCGCATCACCCCGCTGAAGGGGGCCGGGTTGCTGGTGTCGTTCGCCGGCACGTCCTGGGCGATTCTGGGCGGCGCGCCCACCGGTGCGCCGGGGTCGCTGCTGGGCGATCTGTGCGCCTTGGGTGCCGCGCTTGGCTGGGCAGCGACCGCGTTTCTCGCCCGCGCCACCCGCCTGCGCGAGGCGGGACCTGAGATGCAGCTGTGGTGGATGGTGCTGGTGTCGGGCCCGATCCTGCTGGCCGTCGCGCCAGCCTTTGGCCCGCTGCTGCGTGACGTGCAGCCGATCCACTGGGCGGGACTGCTGTTTCAGGCATCGGTGGTCGTCGCGGGCGGGTTCATCGGCTGGCTGTGGCTCTTGTCGGTCTACCCCCCACCGACCGTTGCCAGCTTTTCGTTCCTGACCCCGGTGTTCGCCATCGCACTGGGGCATCTGATTTTCGACGAGCCTGTGTCAATTTCGCTCATCGGGGCGGCCGTGCTTGTGGCGGCGGGAATCGTGCTGATCAACCGCAAGGCCTGATCCCCGTTCACGTCCGCCCGCAGGCTTTGCACCCAAGCTGGCTGAAATCATGGGATTTTCGCGGTGGTTCGCAGTTTGGATGAAGACCCGTCCCGCCCCCGGTTCACGGCGGCGTGACGCCAGCCCTAGATCCACCGCGCCGGTCAAGCACAAAATATGGTGGGTAAGTCCAAAAAAAACGTTGATGCGCGCCGGGATTTGCGACAGTTTGACAAAGCCGCCGACGCAGACACCAGATGTGGTGGAAACCGGCCGTAAGCACACCGAACCGCCCCGCAGCCATCTGGCTGCGAACCCCGCGTCACAGCGGGACGGTCCAGTGTTGCCCGGTGCGGCAGGGATTGGGAACATCGGACGGGCGCGCAGACAGCCCCGCCGCAACGAAACGGAGACGGGGCAGATGAAGATCGAACGCAAGTTTACCACCGAAGCGACGGGCGCCTACGGGGCGATGGATTTCAATCTGACCACGTCGGAAATCCGCAATCCTGACGGCACCGTGGTGTTCCGCAACGAGGCGGTCGAGGTTCCCGCTGGGTGGAGCCAGGTTGCCTCCGACGTGCTGGCGCAAAAGTATTTCCGCAAGGCGGGCGTGCCGGCCGTGGCCAAGCGCGTCAAGGAAAAGGGCGTGCCCGAATTTCTGTGGTGCTCTGTTCCCGACGAGGCGGCGCTGGCGAAACTGCCGGCCGAACAGCGGTTTGTTGGCGAAACCAGCGCCAAGCAGGTGTTCGATCGTCTCGCCGGGGCCTGGGCCTATTGGGGCTGGAAGGGCGGCTATTTCACCGTTGAGGCTGACGCGCAGGCTTATTATGACGAGATGCGCTTCATGCTGGCCCGCCAGATGGCTGCGCCGAACTCGCCGCAGTGGTTCAACACCGGCCTGCACTGGGCTTATGGCATCGACGGCCCGTCGCAGGGCCACTACTACGTCGATTTCCAGTCGGGCGAGTTGACCAAATCGACCAGCGCCTACGAACACCCCCAGCCGCACGCC
>JANNNU010000177.1:0-7899 GCA_031398695.1 Paracoccaceae bacterium
CGCAGGCGTGCGTGCCACCCTCTGTGCTGGCGCGCGCGCTGCCCCCGGTCTCGCCCCGTGCGCCACCTCCCCCCGCAACACCTTCCGTGCCGCCCCCCGCGCTCTGCGGCGGCGCAATCAGACCGACATCGCGCAGGATGAACGCGGCCACCGCCGCCGTGTCGTTCAGATCCAGCACGGGTACCCCGCAGCCCAGCCCCGCCACGTCGGTGGCGACCGCCCGCACCAGCGGGTCGCCGGGCTGGATCAGCGCCCGACCCTCGCCCGCGCGAAACACCTCGACCTTGCGGTGGGCGTCACGCTTGTAGCCCTCGACCAGCACCAGATCGACCGGCGCCATCCGCGCCAGAACCGCGGCCAGCTTTGGCTCTGGCCCGCGGTGTTCGTGCAGGATGGCAAACCGATGCGCCCCCGCCAGCACCACCTCGGACGCCCCCGCGACCCGATGCCGGAAACTGTCCTTGCCGGGATGGTCGAGGTCGACGTCGTGATGCACATGCTTCACCGTCGAAACGGTGAAGCCTAGCCTGGTGATGTGCGCCACCAACCGCTCCATCAGGCCGGTCTTGCCCGCGTTCTTCCAGCCGATGACGCCGTAAACCTTCATCTGTCCAGCCCCGCTTCGGCGCGGGCCAAATCCTCGGGCGTGTTGAGGTTGACGAAACTGCCATCCTCGGCAAACTCCGCCAGCACCGCCCCCTGTGCGGTTGCGAAATCCAGCACCCGCGCCTTGGCGCCCGACGCAAGAAAATCCTCCAACGCCCCCGCCACACCCACCGGCCACAATGCAAAGGTCGGATGTGCCCGCCCGCCCGATTGCGCCAGCGCCACGCCGCCCCCGCCCGCCAGCAACAGGCGTGGCACCAGATCGCCCGGCACGAACGGTCCGTCGACCGGGACGGTGACCACCGCCTGCGCCCCCGCCGCCCCGGCCCAGCGCAACCCCGCGAGCACACCGCCTAGCGGCCCGCGAAACGGCCCCAGCGCTGCATCGTCCACCAGACACGGCAACCCCAGATGCCCGACCCGGCCCGACACCGCCAACCGCTCCACCTGCGGCTCGAACCGCTCGGCCACCCGCGCGATCAGGCTCCGGCCCGCGAGGGTCAGCACCGCCTTGTCAGCGCCGCCCATCCGCAGCCCCTGCCCGCCTGCAAGGATCACCCCGAAAATCCGCACCCGCCACCCTTTCCCTCGCCTGCCGAAAGGCCTAAGCCGATCCGCATCCTCCGACAAGCACCCACCGCGCAAAGACGGCCCCACCGCCATGATCACCGAAACGACCCCCGATCCCAAGACCGCCTTCCGGCGCGGCGTCCGCCACAGCTTGCCCTTCGTCGTCGTCATCGTGCCCTTCGGCATGCTGTTCGGCGTACTCGGCACCGAAGCCGGCCTGACCCTGTTCGAGGTGATCGCCTTCTCGCTGACCGTGTTCGCCGGGGCGTCGCAGTTTGCGGCCCTGCAGATGATGCAGGATCAGGCCCCGATCTGGGCGATCCTTGCCACCGCGATGGCGGTCAACCTGCGCCTGCTGATGTATTCGGTGTCGCTGACCCCGCATCTGGGCGCAGCGCCCTTGGGCATGCGCGCCATCATAGCGTATTTCCTGGTGGACCAGAGCTTTGCCTTGTCGAGCGTCGAATACGCGCGCCGCCCCGGGATGACGCTGCAGGAAAAGACCGCGTATTTCTTTGGCGTGGTGCTGCCGGTGACGGCAATGTGGTTCGGGGCCAACATCGCGGGGGCGCAGATGGGGCAGGCGATCCCGCCCGAATACGCGCTGGATTTTGCGCTGCCGATCACCTTTCTGGCAATGGTCGCGCCGATGCTGCGCTCGCGCCCCGATCTCGTGGCGGCGGTGGTGTCGGCGGGCGGCACGCTGGCGATGATCCGCCTGCCCTATGGCAGCGGTCTGCTGGTGGCGGCAGTGCTGGCGATGGCAGCCGCCGTGCTGGTCGAAAGCCTGACGCCCGCAAAGGATACGCCATGACCATCGACAAGACCGTGCTGTGGACGGTGATCCCCGCGATGGCGCTGGCGACCTATCTGATCCGGTTCTCGTTTCTGGGCCTGCTGGGCGCGACGCCCCTGCCCGGCTGGCTGCGCCGCGCGCTGCGCTATACGGCCGTCGCGGTCTTGCCGGGGCTGGTGGCACCTGCCGTGCTGTGGCCCGCCGCGACCGGCGGACAACTGGACCCGGCGCGGGTGCTGGCGGCGCTGGCCACCCTGATCGTCGGCATCGCCACCCGGTCCATGCTGGCCGCCATCGCCGCGGGCGGCGTCACGCTGTTCGCGATGCTGGCGCTACTGGGGTAGATCCTCTGGCGCGTCCAGCGGGTCGCCGTTGGCCTGTACCAGAAGCACGCCGTGGTTGTTGTCGTCATCGTTGTCGGTGATCAGCTTCGACGTGGCGCCCAGCGCCGCGAAATCCGCCGACAGCTTCTTGGGCGACCAGGTGTTGTCGATCGCGGTGAACCCCGGAACCCCCGACAGGATGCTCGACACCGACCGGGCACACTGCGCCTTCGGCACTGCACCATAGGCCCGGGCCCGCGCTATCGCGATCTCGGCCTGCTCGGGCGTGACCAGGATGGTCTGCTCGACCACGTTGAAGGTCACCCGCGCGTGATAGTCGATGTAATAGGCGATCATCCTGTCGGTCATGCCATAGTGCAGGTCGTTGCGCTCGGGCAGGCGGGGGTGCTGCCAGGTGCCCGCAGGATCGAACATCACCCGCTCGTTCCCGTTGATCAACAGTCCCGAATGCGCCCCCGACCCGTTGCGCGTGCTCAGCACGGTGAACAGCGTGATGCTGGGCGGCGCATCGGCGACGAACCGCGCCTGCGCCACCTCGGCATCCGTGGCAAACTCGCTGTCCGCGCCGCAGGCCGACAGGGCCAACACGGCCAGCAACATCAGATATCTGTGCATTTTCCGTGTTATCCTTAAAGCCGGGCCAAGGTCAGGCGTTGGCCAGCGCCATGAACACGATCAGAACCACAATGATCACCACGGCCTTGATGGTAAAGCCGATGAAGCCGTCAAAGGTCTTTTCCTGCGTCTGAATATCCATGCCAGAGTGATCGTCGTCGGCCATGTTCCGCTCCATTTTACGCGCGTTGCAGTGGCCTTATCCGATTCGTGCCACCCTGTCACTCAGCCAAACCTGCCGCATGGCAACCGGGTCACACACGCTGCCAAAGCCATGCCCCCTCGGCGTCCAGCCGGCGCAGCACCGCGCCGCGGCGGTGCAGATAGTTCAGATGCGCCACCGCCTCGACCAGCGCCATGCCGTATTCGGCCCCCGAGATCTCGCGCTTGAACAGCGGCACGAAACACTCCGCCGCCCGCTTCGGCGCGCCCAGATGCTCCAGCAGCCGCACCAGCGCGCTTTCGTGGTTGTCGGCCATCTGCACCAGCCGAAAGGGCAGGCCGGTGAACGGCAACTTGTGACCGGGCAGGATCAGCTGGTCGTCGCGCGCAGGGGTGGCAAAGCCGCGCGTGCTGTCCAGCCAGTCGCCCAGCGGATCGGCTTCGGGCTCGGTCGGATAGACCCCGATGTTGGCCGAAATGCCGGGCAGCAGCTGGTCCCCGCCGATCACCAGCGGGTCATCCTCGCTCCACAGGGTGATGTGGTCGGGAGCGTGGCCCTGCCCCAGCCGCACGCGCCAGTTGCGAGACGCCGCGCGGAACAGATCGCCCTCAACCAGCCGGGTGAACCCCAGCGGCAACGGGGCCACCACGTCGGAAAAGTTGAACGGCCGCGTGCCCGCCCGTTCGCTTCGGATCGCTTCGGGCACCCCGGCGCGCCGCTCGAACAGTTGCGCCTCGGGTGACGGCCGGTCCTGTTCGTCCAGCACCAGCATCCGTGCATAAAGCCAGCTGGTGCGCGTGGTGACCAGCTCCGCCCCCTGCGCCTGAAACCAGCCGGCAAGCCCGATGTGGTCAGGATGGTAATGCGTGACCAGAACGCGGGCCACCGGCCGGTGCGACAACGGCCCGGCCAGCAGCCCGCCCCAGATCGCCCGGCTACGCTTGGTGTCGAACCCGGTGTCGATCAGCGTCCAGCCGGTGCCGTCATCCAGCGCGTAGCAATTCACATGGTCCAGGGCCATCGGCAGCGGCAGGCGAAACCACCACACGCCGGTCGCCACCTCGACCGCCTGCCCTTCGGCGGGCGGCACCTCGACCGGATGCCGGATCACGCCGACAGCGCAAGCGCATCCAGCGCGTAAAGCCCCGCCGCCCCCTCGCGCACCTGCGCCAGCAGCGCGGCGTGTTCCGGCAGCAACCGCTTGATGTAGAGCCTTGCGAGCGGCTCCCGCGCCGGGTCCGCCGCCGCGGCCATCAGATGGAAATGCGCCCCCAGCACCCGCGCGAAGGCCCGCAAGTAAGGCACCGCACCGGCAAACCGGTCGTTCATCTCCTGCGCCACCAGCGCCTCGGTGGCCGACCGCAACGCCGCCGCCGCCGCCACCACATCCGCGACCAGATCATCCGGGCCGCCGGCCCCCGCCACCTCATCCAGCAAGGCAAACGCAGCCGCCCCGCCATCCATCATCTTGCGCCCGACCAGATCCATCGCCTGAATGCCGTTGGTGCCTTCGTAAATCGCCGTCACCCGCACATCGCGCGCATATTGCGCCGCCCCGGTTTCCTCGATGAACCCCATCCCGCCATGCACCTGCACGCCCATCTGCGCCACCTCGCAGCCCACATCGGTGCCATACGCCTTGGCAATCGGCGTCAGCAACGCCGCCCGCGAAAGCCAGCCCGCCTCCCCCGTCGCCCGCTCCATGTCGATGGCCACCGCGCATGACAGCGCGATGGAGCGCGCCGCGAACGTCTCAGCCCGCATCACCCCCAGCATCCGCCGCACATCCGCATGGTCAAAGATTGCGCCCATGCCCAGCGGCGTGCGCCCCTGCTTGCGGTCCAGTGCATAAGCCAGCGCCGCTTGCGTGGCAGCCTCCGCCACGCCCACGCCCTGCACGCCAACCCCCAGCCGCGCGTTGTTCATCATGGTAAACATCGCGGCCATGCCCTTGTGCGGCTCCCCTATCAGCCACCCCGTCGCACCGTCATACTGCATAACCGCCGTGGGCGAGCCGTGCAGCCCCAGCTTGTGCTCCAGACTGACCACCTTCAGGCTGTTGCGCGCGCCCAGCCGCCCCTCGGCATCCGGAATGATCTTCGGCACCATGAACAGCGAGATCCCTTTGGTCCCCGCCCCCGCATCCGGCAACCGCGCCAGCACCAGATGACACACATTCGCGGTAAAATCGTTGTCCGCCCAGGTGATATAGATCTTCTGCCCCGTCACCGCATAGGTGCCATCCCCGTTTGGCTCCGCCTTCGTCCGCAAAGCCCCGACATCCGACCCCGCCTGCGGCTCCGTCAGATTCATCGTCCCGCACCACTCGCCCGAAATCAGCTTCGGCAAATAAACCGCCTTGATCGCGTCCGAGGCATGATGCTCCAACGCCTCGATCTGCCCTTGGGTCATCAACGGGTTCAACTGCAGCGACAGACAGGCCGAGGCCATCATGTCGTTCAGACAGGTCGCGAGCGCGATCGGCAACCCCATCCCTCCAAAGCCTGGGTCGGCCGAAATCCCGACCCACCCGCCGTCCACGATCGCCCGGTACCCTTCCGCAAACCCCGGCGAGGTCCGCACCACCCCATTCTCCAGCCGCGCCGGATGCTTGTCGCCCGGCCGCTGCAACGGCGCCAGCACCTCGGAACACAACCGCCCCGCCTCGACCAGAATAGCCTCCACCGTATCGGGCGAGGCATCGGCAAATCGCTCCGTTGCGGCAACCTGCCCGAACCCCACCACATGATCCAACAGGAACCGGAACTCGGTCAGCGGTGCGGCGTATGGCATGGCTTCCTCCCAATCGTCTGGCACGACGTGGCGGCTTGGCAAATCCATCCCGCCAGTCTAGGCCGTCAGCCTAGCCCAACCCCGGCAATCCTCAACCCCAACGCTGCGTCAAACCGTGACCGAAACCCTGCGTCCCACCGCCCACGGCCTGACCCGCGCCGCAATCCTGCTGCGCGACGGCCAGCTTGTCGCCTTCCCCACTGAAACCGTCTACGGCTTGGGCGGCGACGCCCGCAGCGACAGCGCCGTCGCCCGCATCTTTGCCGCCAAGAACCGCCCCACCTTCAACCCGCTGATCATCCACGTCCCGGACCTTGCATCCGCCCGGCGCCACGCCCGCTTTTCCCCGCTCGCCCTGGACCTCGCCGCGCGGTTCTGGCCCGGCCCCCTGACGCTGGTCCTGCCGCTGATCGAGGGCACCCTGTCACCCCTCGCCACCGCCGGGCTGACGACCGTGGCGATCCGCGTTCCCGCCCACCCCACGGCCCGCGCGTTGCTCGAGGCCGCTGATATCCCCCTCGCCGCCCCGTCGGCCAACCCCTCCGGCAAGATCTCCCCCACCGACGCCGCCCATGTCGCCTCCGGTCTGACGGGCCGGATCAGTGCCATCCTCGACGGCGGCTCCTGCACCGTGGGCCTCGAATCCACCATCCTCGCCCTCGACCCGCCCACCCTCCTGCGCCCCGGCGGACTGTCGACCGAAACCATCGAGCCTTTCACCGGCCCCCTCGCCCCGGCCGGAGCCCACATCACCGCCCCCGGCCAACTCGCCTCGCACTACGCCCCCGACGCCCCTTTGCGCCTCAACGCCACGCAGGCGCACCCCGGCGAAACCCTCATCGGCTTCGGCCCCATCCCCGGCCCCCTGACCCTGTCCGCGTCAGGCGACCTGACCGAAGCCGCCGCCAACCTCTTCGCCACCTTGCGCGCCGCCGACACCCTCGCAGGCCCGCAGGGCCGCATCGCCGTGGCTCCGATCCCCGACCGCGACCTCGGCCGCGCCATCAACGACCGCCTGACCCGCGCCGCTGCTCCGCGCTGAAAGCCTGTCTCTTGCCGGATTTGGCACGCGCCAAATCAGGCCGCGCCTGCCTGCCCCCGGCAGGCGCGTAGTGCGCCAGCCCAGGCAGCCGCGCCCTGATTTGCCCAACCCGCCGGTTTGCGGCACCCCCCTTGCCCCTCCGGCGTCCCGCCTTCGTGGCAACGGTCCTGCGGACGCTCCCCCGGAGCGTCCGCTTGACGGACCGAAGTCCACCCCCCGGAATCGCCTTGCGCCGCCACCCCCCCTCGCTATAACCCGCGAAGTTTTGCGCTGCGTCATTGCAAATCCATTTCCTGGGGGCCCCCATGCCGAAAAGAACCGACATCAAATCCATCATGATCATCGGTGCCGGCCCCATCGTGATCGGCCAGGCCTGCGAGTTCGACTATTCCGGCGCACAAGCCTGCAAGGCGCTGCGCGAGGAAGGCTACCGGGTCATCCTCGTCAACTCGAACCCCGCGACGATCATGACCGACCCCGGCCTTGCGGATGCCACCTATATCGAGCCGATTACCCCCGAAGTCGTCGCGATGATCATCGAAAAGGAACGCCCCGACGCCCTGCTGCCAACCATGGGCGGCCAGACCGGCCTGAACACTGCCCTCGCCCTCGCCGACCTCGGAATCTTGGGAAAATACAACGTCGAGTTGATCGGGGCCAAGCGCGAAGCCATCGAAATGGCAGAAGATCGCAAACTGTTCCGCGAAGCGATGGACCGCATCGGGCTTGAGAACCCGAAAGCCACCATCATCGCCGCCCCGAAAGTGAACGGCAGATACGACATCGCCGCGGGCGTTGCCGAAGCGGTCGCCGCCATCGAATATGTGGGCCTCCCCGCCATCATCCGCCCAGCCTTCACCCTCGGCGGCACCGGCGGCGGCGTCGCCTACAACCGCGACGATTTCGAGGCGATCGTGCGCTCGGGGCTCGAAGCGTCGCCGGTCGCGCAGGTGCTGGTCGATGAATCCCT
>JANNNU010000146.1:0-6181 GCA_031398695.1 Paracoccaceae bacterium
GCCCGGCTTGCGCGCGCGGTCGAGGCGATGAATGACCGGATGAGCCACGATCCGCATCTGCAGGCCTCGTTGCACGAAATGCTGTCGGCGGTCAGTTCGGTGCGCTCGACGGCGGGAATTCTGGCGGAAACCGAGGATATCCCGCCCGAATGGCGGGTCAGGTTTCACCGCAACCTCAATCAGGACAGCGAGCGGCTTGCGGTCGGGGCAGAGGCGCTGGTGACCTATCTTGAAGGGTCGGGGCAAGCCGAGGAAACCGGCATAGCGGCTCCGCAAGAGGAATTGGAGGCGTGGTTGGCGGCGCGGGGCTGGCAACTGCCAGAGGTCGAGACGGGCAATGCCGCCGCGTTGGACGCCGACATCGACGGGCTGGCGTCGGGGTCGGCCCGGGCGTTGGCGCGGGTTTGGGTCGCGCGGGCGGCACAGGATGCGCGCGCGCTGCCGTTGGCCGATTTCGTGGCCGCGCGGCAGCGGCTGAACGACGATCCCGCGGCACTGACGGCGGCGTTCGGCACCGATGTTCTGACCGTGTTTCGCCGGATTGCCGCGCTGCCGGGAGCGCCCGAGGGTCTGGTGATCTGCGACGGGTCCGGCACGCTGCTGTTTCGCAAACCGGTGGCCGGGTTTGCGCTGCCACGGTTCGGCGCGGCGTGCCCACTGTGGCCGCTGTTCAGCGCGCTGGCCCATGCGATGGTGCCGGTGTCGGCGCGGGTGCAGACCGCAGGGTCCGGGTCGCAACACTTTGCGGTGCGCGCGTTCTGTCAGCCCCGGTATCCGGGCGGCTTTGGCGGGCCGGAATTGCGCGAGGCGGCGATGCTGATCCTGCCCGATACAGAAACTACGATGGCGTCGGCGTCGGACGTCCTGCTGGTCGGGTCCACCTGCCGGGTATGCCCGCGCGCGATGTGCCCGGCCCGTCGTGAGCCGTCGATCATGTCCGAGGTTTCGGGATGACGATGTTTTGACACCGCTGCGGTTTGGTCCGATAGTCGGCGCTGTGGGGCGAGGAGGCCCTGCGCAAGGGGCGGCGCATCCCGGTGCGCGTGGGGGGGCTGCATGACAGGGCGCGTGCTGCTGATAGAGGACGAGCCGAACATTGCCGAGGCGATCCGCTTTATCCTGGGCCGCAACGGCTGGCACGTGTTCGTGCAGTCGGACGGGCGCGATGGGCTGGCCGCCGTGGCCGCTGTGCGGCCCGATCTGGTGATCCTAGATCTGATGCTGCCGGGCATGGGGGGGATGGACGTGCTTTGCCACCTGCGCCGCGACCCCCTGACGCAGAACTTGCCTGTCATGATGTTGACGGCGAAAGGGCAGGGGCGCGACCGCGAGGCCGCAACGCGCGCCGGGGTGTCGGCGTTCATGACCAAACCGTTTTCCAACGCCGACATGGTCGCCGCCGTCCGGGCGCTGCTGGGGGCCGCATGACCAGACACGGCACGCCGCTTTTCCTCGCCAAATCCGGTTACCGCCGCCGTCGTCTGAACGATGCGGCACGGCTGGTGCCGGTGTTCGGGGTCTTTTTGATCTTCCTTCCCATCTTGTGGGGGCCCGGCCACACGCCGGCGCCCGATACTGCGTCGGACGGCCTTTATCTGTTTGGCGTCTGGGCGGGCCTGATTGCGGCGGCGGCCCTGTTGGCACCGGGTCTGCGGCGCAACGCGCGCGCCGACACCGACAGCGCAAGCGACGCGGCCCCCACGGTCGCGGACCCCTCCTGACATGCCGTTCAACGTGCTGGTTCTGTCGTGCCTGACCTACGTGGCGTTCCTGTTTCTGGTGGCCTTCGTGGCGGAACGGCGGTCAAGCCGCGGCATGCAGGGGTTTCTGCGCTCTCCGCTGATCTACACCCTGTCGTTGTCGATCTACTGCACGGCCTGGACGTTTTATGGCGCGGTCGGCTATGCGGCCCGCTCGGGGCTCGAGTTCGTGACGATCTACCTCGGACCCACTCTGGTGTTCGTCGGCTGGTGGTGGGTGCTGCGCAAACTGGTCCGGATCGGGCGGCAGCAACGAGTGACCTCGATAGCCGACCTGATCAGCGCACGCTTCGGCAAGTCGAACCTGCTGGGCGTGATCGTCACGATCATCGCCGTGGTCGCCGCGACCCCCTACATCGCGCTGCAACTGCAGTCGGTCACCCTGTCGTTCGGCGTCTTTGCCAGCGGCACGGCTGACGGTTGGCACATGCCGGATCAGGCATCGACCGGAGCCTGGGTGGCCGCAGGGCTGGCGCTGTTCACCATTGTGTTCGGCACGCGCAATCTCGATGCCAACGAACAGCATCACGGGATCGTCATGGCCATCGCGGTCGAGGCGGTCGTCAAGCTGGCGGCGTTGCTCGCGGTCGGATTGTTCGTCGTCTGGGGCCTGGCGGACGGTCCGGGCGACATCATGGCGCGCATCGACGCCAGTCCGATCGCCGACTGGAACCTGCAACCCGGACGGTGGACCGGACTGATCTTCCTGTCGGCTGCTGCCGTCATTTGTCTGCCGCGGATGTTTCAGGTCATGGTCGTCGAGAATGCGGACGAGGCACATCTGGCCCGCGCCAGTTGGGCGTTTCCGGCCTATCTGTTCGGGATGAGCCTGTTCATAGTCCCGATCGCGGTCATGGGCCTTGAAAGACTGCCCGCCGGGTCGAACCCCGACATGTTCCTGTTGACCCTGCCGCTGTCCGAAGGGCAGGGTGCTCTGGCCATGCTGGCTTTCTTGGGCGGGTTTTCTTCGGCCACCAGTATGGTGATCGTCGAAGCCATCGCCCTTGCCACGATGCTGTCGAACCATGTCGTGATGCCGATCCTGTTGCGCCTGCGACCCACGTCGGCGCAGCGCGGCGATCTGCGCTGGCTGGTGCTGCTGGCGCGCCGGGTGTGCATCGGCGCGGTGCTTGCGCTGGGATATGCCTACTACCGGATGTCGGGCGGGTCAGAGGCGCTGGCCGCCATCGGGCTGATCGCCTTTGCCGGCGTGGCGCAGATCCTGCCTGCGATGCTGGGCGGCATCTATTGGCGGGGCGCGACCAAGACCGGGGCAGCGGCGGGGCTGCTGGTCGGATCGGGGGTGTGGGCCTATGCGCTGTTTCTGCCATCATTTGGTCCGGGCGCGGTGATTTCGGCCGAGGTGTTTGCGCAAGGCCCGCTCGGGATCGGATGGTTGCGGCCGCGGGCGCTGTTCGGTGTGGCGGGGATGGACCCGCTGACCCATGCGGTGTTCTGGTCGCTGGTCTTGAACACGGCCGCCTTTCTGGTCGGCTCGTTGCTGACGTTTCCCGATCCGGTCGAAAGGATGCAGGGTGCGGCGTTCGTGAACGCTTTCGACGATGAGACGCGGACCGGCCCTTTGGGCTGGACGCGCGGGCAGGCCGAGCCGGAGGCCCTGCTGATCATGGCACAGCGCATTCTGGGCGACGATGCGGCCCTGTCCTTCTTCGAACGCGAGTCCGAGGCGCAGGGCAAGCAGGGCTATCTGCCCGATCCGACACCTGATTTCGTTGCCAGTCTGGAACGCAAGCTGGCGGGGTCGGTCGGGGCGGCGACGGCGCATGCGATGATCAGTCAGCTCTTCGGACGAGCCACGGTCACCGTCGAAGACCTTCTTGCGGTCGCCAACGAGACCGCCCAAATCATTGAATACTCGGCGCGGCTGGAAAGCCAGCAGGATGAATTGTCGCGCAGCGCCCGGCAGTTGCGCGACGTGAACGAAAAGCTGACGCAGCTTTCCGTCCAAAAGGACAGCTTCCTGTCCCAGATCAGCCACGAGCTGCGCACCCCGATGACTTCGATCCGGGCGTTTTCTGAAATCATGACCGAAGGTGATCTGCCCCCCGCCCAGGTCGCGGCTTACGGGCAGATCATCCATCAAGAGGCAATCCGGCTGACGCGTTTGCTGGATGATCTGCTCGACCTGACCGTGTTGGAGAACGGCTCGGTCCAGTTGAACCTCGACATGGCGAACCTCGGCCAGATGATCGACCGCGCGCTGGCGGCATCCTGCCATATCCGTCCCGAGCGCAGCTTTGACGTGCAGCGCAACACCAGCACCGAAGAGGTTTTTCTGAAAACCGATGCCGACCGTCTGGTTCAGGTGTTCATCAACCTGCTCTCGAACGCCCGCAAGTATTGTGATGCCAGGGATCCGGTCCTGCGCATCGTGACCCACCAGAAAGGTGGACGGGTGACTGTCGATTTCATCGACAACGGCTCGGGTATTCCGAAGGAATCGCAGGCCGTGATCTTTGAAAAGTTCGCGCGACTGTCGAACGAATCGCGCAGTGGCGGCGCGGGGCTGGGCCTTGCGATCTGCCGCGAAGTGATGGCCAATCTGGGGGGCACGATCACCTACCTTCCCGGCCAGCGCGGCGCGGCCTTCCGGGTCACCTTGCCGCTGCGGCTTGAAAAACGCGATTTGATCGGGGCGGCGTGAACGGTTTGGTAAGCGGTTTGTGATCATTCTGGCCCTGCGCATCGAACTGGCGAGGGTGGCCGTGGCAGAAGCACAAAAGGACCTGATCCGCAGAAAACTGGCGTCCGGGCGGACGGGTCAGGCCGAAGGCATTCCGGGTGCCGACCGCGCGTGGCGGCTCGCCATGGCACGATCGGTTCGGGACTTGATGCAACTGCCGCTCGACGTGACCTCGTTGACGATCGAACGCCGGTCCATGGCCGAACTGCTGGAACTGCCCCCGGAACGGGCGTTGATCGGTGTGCTCGAAGGGCCGCGCCAGACCATGGGGCTTTGGGTGGCGGACGCGACCGTAGTTGCGGCGTTCATCGAAATGCAAACCCTTGGCCGCGTCCTGTCCGCACCGGCCCAAAGCCGCAAACCCACGCGCACCGATGCTGCGATGGTGGCCGAACCGGTCGATGCGATGCTGAAGGCGCTGGAAACCGGGCTGGCCGAGGACCCCGATCTGGTCTGGGGCGGGGGCTTTCGCTACGCCTCGTTCCTCGACGATCCGCGACCCTTGGGCCTTCTGCTCGAGGATGAGCCGTACCGCGTTCTGCGGGCCGAGGTGTCGCTGGCCGGCGGGGCCAAATCCGGCATGATCCTGCTCGCCTTGCCGGCCTTGGGTCGCGGAACCATGCCGGTCAATCCGACTGCACTGGATGCCGACAGCGATCCGGGGCCGCTATTCACCGCACAGCTTGTCGACCGGGTCGGGGGTGCCGACAGCCGGATGGAGGCGGTGCTGGCCCGCGTGACGCTTCCGATCTGCGTGATGATGGCCCTGCAACCCGGCGAGGTGTTGCCGCTGCCGCTCGCCGCCGTGGACCGCATTACGCTGGAGGGGATAGACGGTCGCAGGCTCGCGATGGGAAAACTGGGCCAGAACCGGGGGATGCGGGCCATCCGACTGACGGCCGAGGTCGGCCAGGCCACCGGCACGGGCGTCGGCTCGATTTTGCCCGGCCCTGCGCCCGCACCGTTCGTCCTGCGCCAGACCGGCACCGATTGACGACTGACGTCGCGGGCTTGCCGCGCAACCGGTGGGGTCAGGGCGTGTACCGGCGCAGGACAAAGACACGGATCGCCGACGCGAGCCCGGTCTCGGCGACGCGACCCGCGTCAATCTCGGCGGCGAGTTCGTTCAGCGCGATCCCCCGTTCGGCGGCAATCGCACGAAACGCATCCCAGAATTCGGGCTCGAGCGACACCGAAGTCCGGTGGCCGCGCAGGGTCAGCGAGTGTTTCGTCGGACCGCTCATCCCCGGGCGTCCGTCACGGTGCCCGCCCCGTTAGACGAGCGGTTACTCGCGGGCATGGCCATCCAGATCGCGGCGCGCCTTTTCGGCCTCGGCCGCATCGCGTTGCCGTTCCAGCCGCGAGCGACCGAATTTCACCGCGTTCTGGTCGGCTTCTGTTTTCTTCGCCAGCCGATCGCGCGCCTTGCGGGCCGCGCGCAGGTTCACCACTTGCGCCATCAGCCCTTGGGTCCGATCATGTCTTCGGGGCGCACCACCCGGTCGAACGTTTCGCCATCGACATATCCAAGCGCAATCGCCTCTTCGCGCAGGGTCGTGCCGTTCTTGTGCGCGGTCTTGGCCACCTTGGTGGCCGCGTCGTAGCCGATCGTCGGTGCCAGCGCGGTCACCAGCATCAGCGATTCCTTCATCAGCTTGTCGATCCGGGGCAGGTTGGCCTGCGTGCCGATCACCATGTTGTCGGTGAACGACCCCGC
>JANNNU010000075.1:0-21655 GCA_031398695.1 Paracoccaceae bacterium
CGCGAACACTCGCTAACCGCGCTCACCTGTCCACAAGTATCCCGATGGGCAGCCCGAAACGCGCCGGGAGGCACCGCCGTCCGCCTCGTCATCCCGGATTTTTCGGAGAAAAATCGCCTAGCCGTCCAGCCGGATGCGGGCGTTGGCCGGATCATAGGGGCTGTCCTCGACAACCACGGCGTCCCACAGCTCGCGGTTCATCCGGACCTTCAATCGCGTGCCGACCTCGGCCAGATCGGGGCGGACATATCCCAGCCCGATCTGCTTGCCGAACGCCACCGAATACCCGCCCGAGGTCAGACGACCGATCTTCGCGCCATCGTGCAGCAACGCCTCCTTGCCCCACGGGTCGGTATCCGACGGCCCGTCGATCAACACCGTGCAGCATTTCGAACGGATGCCCAAGGCCAGCATCGCCGCCTTACCCTGAAACTCCTTCTTCAGGTCCACGAACCGGTCCAGCCCGGCCTCCAGCGGCGAGGCATCCCGGCCCAGCTCGTTGCCGAAGGCCCGATACGACTTCTCCTGCCGCATCCAGTTCTGCGCCCGTGCGCCGACCAGCTTCATCCCGTGCCGCGCCCCGGCGGCCAGCAACTGGTCCCACAGATAGCGCTGCATCTCAATCGGGTGGTGCAATTCCCAGCCCAGTTCGCCGGTATATGCGACCCGGATCGCATTGACAGGGCACATCCCCAATTCGATCCGCTTTGCGGAAAGCCAGGGAAAACGCTTGTTCGAAAGGGCCGTTTCCGGTTCGGCGTCCTTGATCAGGTCGGCAAGAATGGCACGGCTGTTCGGCCCGGCAATCGCAAACACACCCCACTGCGTCGTGACGTCGTGGATATCGACATAGCCGCCGCCCGCCGCCATGAATTCCTCGGCGGCCTTGCGCAGCCAGTCGGCATCATAGGCCGTCCAGGCCCCCGCGCTAACGAGATAATAGTCATTCTCGCCATGGCGCACGATGGTGTATTCGGTCCGAGTGGTGCCCTGCGGGGTCAGCGCATAGGTCAGGTTGATCCGGCCCACTTTGGGCAGCGCGTTGCAGGAGAACCAATCGAGGAACGAGGTCGCCCCCGGCCCGCGCACCAGATGCTTGGTGAAGGCGGTAGCGTCGATCAGCCCCGCCGTCTCGCGGATCGCCTTTGCCTCGTCCACCGCATACTGCCACCAGCCGCCGCGCCGGAAACTGCGGTTGTTGTGGTCAAAATCGTCCGGCGCGTTCAGCGGGCCATAATAGATCGGGCGTTCCCAGCCGTTGACCTGCCCGAACTGCGCGCCAAGCGCCTTTTGCCGGTCATAGACCGGCGCGGTGCGCAGCGGGCGGGCCGCTTCGCGTTCTTCATCCGGGTGGTGCAGGATGAAGACGTGATCGTAACATTCCTCGTTCTTGCGCGCGGCGTATTCGGTGGTCATCCACGACCCGAACCGCTTGGGGTCGAGGCTGGCCATGTCGATCTCGGCCTCGCCTTCGGTCATCATCTGCGCGAGATAGTATCCGGTGCCCCCCGCCGCCGTGATGCCGAAGCTGAAGCCTTCGGCCAGCCACATGTTGCGCAGACCCGGTGCGGGGCCGACCAGCGGGTTGCCGTCGGGGGTATAGCAGATCGGGCCGTTGTAATCGTCCTTCAGACCCACGGTTTCCGACGACGGGATGCGGTGGATGAAGGACATGTATTCCTGCTCGATCCGCTCCAGATCGAGAGGGAACAGGTCCGCGCGGAAGCTTTCCGGCACGCCATATTCGAACCGGGCGGGGGCACCCTTTTCATAGGGCCCCAGGATCCAGCCGCCGCGTTCCTCGCGCACATACCATTTGGCATCGGCATCGCGCAGCACCGGGTGCTGCGGGTTGGTCTTGCGCCATTCGACCAGCGCAGGGTCGGGTTCGGTGACGATGTACTGATGCTCGACCACCACGGCGGGGGTCTTGATGCCCAGAAGCCGCGCCGTGCGCTGCGCGTGGTTGCCGGTGGCGGTCACGACATGTTCGGCGGTGATGTCGAACCGTTCGTCCGAGGCCACGAGGTTGCCGCCCTGTTCCACCATCCGCGCGCAGGTCACGATCCATTCAGATCCGGTCCAGCGATAGCCGTTGACCTGGATCTTCCGCTCGAAGGTCGCACCGAACTGTCGCGCGCCCTTGGCCATCGCCTGCGTCACGTCGGCCGGGTTAATGTAGCCGTCCTGCGGGTGATAAAGTGCACCGATCAGGTCTTCGGTGCGCACCAGCGGCCAGTGGTCCTTGATGTCTTTCGGGGTCAGGAATTCGTGATAGACATCGGCGGTTTCCGCGACCGACGAATACAGCATGTATTCGTCCATCCGTTGCTGATGCTGCGCCATCCGCAGGTTGCCAACGACATAGAACCCGGGGTTCAGGCCGGTCTCGGCCTCGAGCCCCTTGTAGAAATCGACCGAGTATTTGTGGATATGGGTGGTGGCATAGCCCATGTTGAAGAGGGGCAGCAGGCCCGCCGCGTGCCAGGTCGATCCGGCAGTCAGCTCGTCGCGCTCGACCAGCATCGTCTCCCAGCCCGCCTTCGCCAGATGATAGGCGATCCCGGTCCCGACGGCGCCGCCGCCGACGACCAAAGCTTTGACATGGGTTTTCATGGGCGGCGCCTCCGGCTGGGTTTTGTCCATATGTGCCAAAGGGGGCCGGGGGCGGGCAAGGGCAGCCGACGCTTATGAGAGGAAAACGACATGGGGCGTTTGCGGCAGGCGGTGGCAGCGGGGGTTTCACACCCCCACCGCGTCCATTGGTGCTCGGACCAATGGCGCATCAATCGACGCACCCGCGGGATATTCTGGCCAATGAGAAAGCAGGTGAGTCAGAGGCGGATGAGCTTGCCGAGACTGGCCGTGAGGGCAAAGGCGAATGCCGCTGCGACGATGATCGAGGGACCCGCAGGCGTGTCCTGCCACAGCGACAGGGCAAGCCCGGCAAGGGTCGACAGCGCCCCGATGGCGGTTGCGATCAGCGCCATCTGTTCGGGGTTGCGCGCAAGGCCGCGGGCGGCGGCGGCGGGGATGATGAGGAGGGCCGCGATCAGCAGCGCACCGACCACCTTCAGCGCCACGGCCACCACGACCGCGAGGGCCAGCGTCAGGATCAACCTTTCGCGGTCGGGTTTGATCCCCGAAGCGTGGGCAAGGTCTTCGGACAGGGTGGCGGTCAGCAGCGGCTGCCACCGCCACGCCAACAACCCCACCACCAGCGCCGCCCCGCCCCAGATGAACCCCAGATCGCCGCGCGTCACCGCCAGGATGTCGCCAAAGAGATAGGCCGAAAGGTCGGTCCGCGCGCCGGGCACGAAGCTGATGGCGACAAGGCCAAGCGCCAGCGCCGAATGCGCCAGCACCCCCAGCGTCGTGTCCATCGCCCAACCGCGCGCCGCGAGGCCCGCCACGGTTCCCGCCATCGCCAGCGCCACAACCAGCGTGCCGACACCCAGCGGCAGATCGCTCGCCAGGGCCAGCGCGACCCCGAGGATGGCCGCATGGGCGGTTGCGTCGCCGAAATAGGCCATCCTGCGCCAGACCACGAAGCTGCCGAGCGGCCCGGTGGCCAGCGACAGGCCGATCCCGGCCAAGGCGGCACGGATCAGGAAATCGTCAAGCATGGCTGTGCGCCGCCGGGTCATGGCGGTGCCCGCCGTCCGGGCCATGACCGTGACCGTGCGCATGATCATGGCTGTGGTCATGACTGTGATCGTGGACATGCTGATAAAGCGCCAGCGCGCCCTGGGTGCCCAGACCGAACAGCGCGCGGTATTCCGGGGCGGTGGACACCACCTGCGGCGTGCCTTCGCAGCAGATGTGGCCGTTCAGGCAGATCACCCGGTCCGACGCCGCCATGACCACGTGAAGATCGTGGCTGACCATCAGCACCGCCGCTCCGGTGGCCTGCCGGACCTCTTCGATCAGGCGGTAGAACGCGGCCTCGCCCGGTTGATCCAGCCCTTGCGTCGGCTCGTCCAGCACCAGCACCTGCGGATCCGACAAGAGCGCCCGCGCCAGCAGCACGCGCTGCAACTGGCCGCCCGACAGGGCCGCCATCTGCCGCCCGGCCACCTCGGGCAGCCCCGCACGGGTCAGCGCTGCCGCCGCCTGACGGTCGCTGGTGCGGTGCGGCAACGACAGGAATCGCCGCACGGTGATGGGCAGACTGGGGTCGATCGCCAGCCGCTGCGGCACGTAGCCCAGGCGCAGCCCCGCCGCCCGCACCACGCGGCCCTGCGACACCGGCACGATCCCCAGCAGCGCGCGCAGCAGGGTCGACTTTCCGGATCCGTTAGGGCCAAGAATCGTCACGATCTCGCCCGGATCCAGCGCCAGACTGACCGACTGCACCACATCGGCGCCCCCCAGACGGACCGAGATGCGCTCTGCCGCCAGCAAGCTCATGCCGCCGCCTCGCAGGTCGGGCAACGCCCCAGAGCCTCGACCGTCACGCGCTCCACGGCAAAGCCCAGGCCGTGCGCCGCCTTGCCCAGGGCGATAACAACCGCCGCACCCGGCGCCTCGGCGACCGCGTTGCAACCGGTGCAGATCAGAAAGATCGGGGCATGCGACTCGCCCGGATGCATGCAGGCGGCAAAGGCGTTTAGCCGGCGGATGCGATGGGCAAGCCCCTGTTCCTCCAGAAAATCCAGCGCGCGATACGCGACCGGGGGCTGATTGCCGAAGCCTTCCGCAACCAGCCGGTTCAGCACGTCGTAGGCGCCCATCGCCTGATGCGCCTCGAGCAGGATTTCCAGCACCCGTTTGCGCACTGGCGTCAACCGCAGACCGCGCAGCGCCATCAACGCCTCGGCCCGCGTCAAGGCATCGCTGGCGCAGGCCGCATGGTCATGCGCCTGAAACGCGAGGTCCGGCGTTTCGCAACCCGGACAGACGGCATCTGCCACATGGGGATGATCGGTCATCACAGCGCCTCTTGACTTGTTATAGTATAACATAGTGTATGCCGGGAAACCCTGAAAGGCCCGAAGCAATGCGTTATATCATATCTTTCATCCTGGCCAGCCTGCTGGCGCTGCCGGCCCGCGGCGACGTCCCGCGCGTGGTCACCGACCTGCCGCCAGTGGGGGCGCTGGTGGCGCAGGTCATGGGCGAACTGGGAGCGCCCGTGGTTCTGCTGGAACGCGGGGCGGATGCGCATGCCTTTCAGTTGCGCCCCTCGCAGGCCCAGAACATCGCCGCGGCCGACGCGGTGATCTGGATCGGCCCCGAAATGACGCCATGGCTGGACCGCGCGTTGGCCGGGGCGCGCGACGATGTGGCGGATGTGCGCCTGCTGTCGGTGCCCGGAACGCATCTGCAGCCCTTCGCTGATGGCGCACGGGATGTCAGCCACGACCACGGCCATGGCCACGATGCCCGCGGCCCCGACGCCCACAGCCATTCGGACGGCAAGGCACCCGCAACCGCTGCCGAAACCGAGTCAACCGCCAACCAAGATGCGACCGGCACGCATGACCGTGACGGCATCGACCCGCATGCCTGGCTCGACCCGGCCAATGCCGAGGTCTGGCTGGCGGAAATCGCGCGCGTGCTGGGCGCGCACGACCCGGCGCATGCCGCAACCTACGCCGCGAACGCGGCGGCCGCCCAGGCAGCGGTCCGGCAGCTGGACGGCGACTTGCAGGCGCTGCTGGCGCCGGCGCGGGGCCAACCGCTGGTGATGTTTCACGCCGCCTACGGCTATCTTGCCGGGCACTACGGGTTGAACATCGTTGGTGCGATCAGCGACGGCGACGCGGCCAGTCCGGGGGCCGCGCATCTGCGCTCGTTGCAGGCGACGATGGCAAACACGCCGGTGTGCCTGTTTCCCGAAACGAACCACGACCCGAGCCTGTTGGCCAGCCTGTCGGAGGCTGGCGGTGTCCGGCTTGGGGCGTCGCTGGACCCGGAAGGCGCGACGTTGGCGCAGGGGCCGGATCTTTATGCCGCGCTGATGCGGGGGCTGGCCACGGCGATTGCCGACTGCGCCGGCGCCGTCACGCCCTAAAGGTCGCCGTCCGCGGCATCGCCAGCGCGCGCCGCGCGAAACCATTCGACGATTGCCGCGCGTTCTTCGGGTTCCATGTAGGACAGGTTTCCGGGGGGCATGGCATGGCTGACCCCCGCCTGCAGAAAGATGCGCCGCGCCTCGTGGGCGATCTGCGCGGGCGTTTCCAGCACCACGCCCTTGGGCGGCCAGTACATGCCTTCCCAGTTCGGCTCTGCCGCGTGGCACATCGAACAGCGGCCCTGCACGATGCTCGTCACCTGATCGAACCCCGCGGCCGAGGCATAGCGCAGCGCCGAACCTGACAGCGCCGCCTCCTGGGCGACCAGCCGCATCGGGGCGGTCGATAGCCAGGCGATGATGACAAACAGCGCCGCCGTCACGCCCCAGGTCCAGTGCGGGTTGCCCTTGCGGGCGTGTTTCGTGTTGAACCAATGCCGGATGGTGACGCCCATAAGAAACACCAGGCTGGCGATCACCCAGTTGTACTGGGTCGCGAACACCAGCGGATAATGGTTCGACAGCATCAGAAAGATCACCGGCAGCGTCAGGTAGTTGTTGTGCGTGCTGCGTTGCTTGGCGATCTTGCCGTATTTCGGGTCCGGCTTGCGCCCCGCCTTCAGGTCCTCCACGACGATGCGCTGGTTCGGCATGATGACCATGAACACGTTCGCCGACATGATGGTCGCGGTGAACGCCCCCAGATGCAGCAACGCCGCCCGGCCGCTGAACACCTGCGTATACCCCCACGCCATCGCGACGAGGATGACATAAAGGCCCAGCATCAGCCGCGTGCTGTCATCGCCGAACCGGCTTTTGCAGATCGTGTCGTAAAGCACCCATCCGACCGCCAGCGATGCCAGCGAGATCAGCACCGCCTGCCAGACCGTCAGGTCCGCGACCGCCGGGTCCAGCAGATACAGATCCGCGCCCAGATAATAGACCAGCACCAGCATGGCAAAACCGGTCAGCCAGGTCGCATAGCTTTCCCATTTGAACCAGGTCAGATGCTCGGGCAGCATCGCCGGGGCCACGAGGTATTTGTTGATGTGATAGAACCCGCCGCCATGCACCTGCCATTCCTCGCCATGGGCCAGGGGCGGCAGGCTGGGCGTCTGGCGCAGCCCGAGGTCCAGCGCAATGAAATAGAACGACGACCCGATCCACGCGATCGCCGTGATCACATGCGTCCAGCGCACCGCGATCTCGATCCATTCCCACAGCACCGCCCAGTCGTACATCGCAGTCCCCTTTTTCGTCACGCTATCCCACGGGCCACCTTTCTGTTAATCCTGTTAATGCCGGATCACTTTCAAACCGGCCCCGATAATCGCCCGAGCGCCCGCATGTCCTACGTCAACACCGTCCGCATGTTCGTGCGTGTCTATGAATTGGGCAGCATGAGTGCGGTCGCTCGTGATCAGCGCACCTCGCCCGCCGTCGCCTCGTCGCGAATCTCCGAACTGGAAAAGCATCTGGGCGTCCGGCTGTTTTCGCGCACCACGCGCAGCCTGCAACCGACCGAGAACGGGCGCATCTTCTATGATGGCGCGCGCAAGATCCTCGATGCCATCGACGCGGCCGAAGCGGCCGTGATGGACGTCACGCAAAACCCGCGCGGCACGATCTTTGTCGCCGCACCGCTCGGCGTCGGGCGTCGGCTGATCGCGCCAATTGTGCCAGCGTTCAAGGATCTTTACCCGCAGATCGACGTACGCCTGCGCCTGTCGGACCGCATCATCGACGTGACGGCGGAAGGCATCGACGTGGCCTTTCACCTCGGCCTGCTGGACGACAGCACGCTGAAGGTTCGGCTGATCGCCGATTGCCCCCGGCTCTTGTGCGCCGCGCCCGCCTATATCGCGCGGCGCGGCATGCCCGCAGACGGCGCGGCGCTGGTCGAGGGCCACCACGATTGCCTGAACCTGCGGTTTCCGGGCGCCAAGGAATTTCAGTGGACGCTGCAAACCCAAGACGGTCTGCGCCGGTATGACATCACGGGCCCGTTCGAAACCGACGACGGAGATGTGCTGACCAACTGGGCACTCGACGGCCGCGGCATCATCCTGAAGCCGCTTTTCGAGGTGGCCGACCATCTGCGCGACGGCCGGCTGGTGCCGGTCGCCACGGCCACGCCACCGCTGCCAACTCAACTGTCGGCCCTCAGCCAACATCGCCGGCTGAAGGACCCGAAGGTGCGGCTGTTCACCGACTATGTGGCGGGCCACATCCGCGACGCCCTGCGACGCGCGGTGTCCGACCGATGATCCGGCCGGTCACTGGATCCGCTGACCGTTCACGGTGATCGACCCATCGGCCTCTGCCTCGATCTTCGAGGTCAGCACATCGTCGCCGGTCGCGTTCATGAACATCGCTATCATCATCCGCGCGCCACCCGCGTCCTGTTCGGTCAGAACACCGATCGCGACCAGCGCGTCGATCAGCCTGTTTCCGCCCGTCAGCGTGATGTTCGCCTCGCCCGCCGGTATCGGCGTGCCGGTCGCGTTGTCGAAGGTGAAGCTGCCCGTGCCGTCCAGCACCGCCCCTGCGGCGGACAGGTTCAGTTCGGGGATCTCCAGCGTCAGCGGTTGGGGCGGCGACAACTCGGTCATGCCGGCATTTTCGGCCGCCAGCAGGGCCAGAAAGTCGATCAGCATCGTGCCGGTGCTGACCAGCGATAGCTGCGCCGGGTCGCGCGGCAACTGCGCGTTGGGGTCGATCAGCCCCCAGGCCTCGTCATTGACGACGATGTCGGCAAATTTTAGCGTCAGACCGAACGGGCCCGGCGCGGTGCCGGCCATGATCGGCATGACCATCGCGATTTCCAGCGCACCGGTGTCGACCTGGACCTGCGGGATCGGCAGCGTTGCAGTCTGAAAGATCACCTGCAACCCTTCGCCCGTCGCACGCAGATCATAGCCGTCCTTGCTGAGCGCAAAGGCTGCCGTGCCCGGCTGCGCGGTCGCGGCCAGATCCATCGGGGCAAACGCGTTTTCTTCCACGGCGGTGCTTTGCGACACGCCTTGCGTTGCGTCGAACCGGATCGCCATGCCTTCAGTGAACGCCGCAGCCCAGGCCTCGGGCGTCGAAAGGTCGGATAGCGCCAGCGACCGTGGCAACGCGAGGCTTCCCGTCAGCGCGACATCAGCCGTGGTGCTGGTCTGCTCCGAACGCGTGCCCAGACCGGCATCGCTCGCCTGGATCTCATAGCGGACCTCATCGGTCGCAATGTCGAACGTGATCGTGCGATTGACGTCCGGCGTGTCGGTCACCGTCACCACCGGGTTGGCCAGCACCATCGTCATCGCGAATTCCGACCGCGCCTCGGTTCCGTCGGTCGCAGGCACGCTTGAGGCCGTCGAGGCCGCGACATCGCCAGCAATTTCGCCGGCGGTCATGTCATAGGTCAGCACGCCCAGATTTTCGGTGACCCTGATCGAGCCGCCCTGATGGCGCAGCGTCACGTCGGCGCCGTCGGTATCGTCACCGCCAGCAATTGAAACCTCCGGCGACGGCACGACGGTCACCGTGCCATCCACCGACTCGGTCAGCAAAAGCTCGTCGATCGTCGCGGTGGCCGCAGCCGCGCCAGCCGTGCTGCCGCCGATCGAAACACCCGTCAGGCGCAACGCGTTACCTTCGCGATTGCTGGACGCCGCCGTCACCGACAGACCAACGCGGGCACCGGCATCCTGCCAGGTCGCCCAAAGCTGATCTGCAGTGATGGCCGCCTGCGATGCGCCGCCCGTCAGGGCTATCAAGACAGCCAGACTGGCCCCGCGCGTGACACTGTTCATCGAGAAACCCTTTCGGTTATGCGCCGCCAGATCACCGTGATCCCGACCGCCTGCCAAGTCCGCGCTTAACTACCCCGATAGGTCGAATAGGCAAAGGGGCTGATCAACAAGGGAACGTGATAATGCGCGCCGGGTTCCGTGACCCCGAACCGGATCGGGATTTCATCCAAAAACAGCACGCCGTCACCCGCCTGCCCAGTCGCGCGCAGATAGTCGCCCGCGGCAAAGACCAGCTCATAACGGCCCGCGGTCAACGCCTCGCCCGCCAACAGCGGCGCATCCACCCGCCCGTCGGCGTTGGTGTGCACTTCCAGCAGCTTGCGGTGGCTTTGGCCGCTGATGCGATAAAGCGTGATCTTCACCCCCGCCGCCGGAACACCCCGGCTGGTATCCAGCACATGCGTCGTCAGTCGCCCGCCCTGACCGCCTGCCATTTCCGCACCTTTCGTTCGTTTCACCGCAACCCTAGCGCAAATCGCCCGCCCGACGCGACCACCCGATTGCCGCACAGCACTTTCTGCGATTTCGTGATAATGCCCATGCCTGTCCCCGCATAGTCTGCCGCAAAGGAGACGCAATGCCCCCCCGCTATCCCCGCGACTTTCGTGGCCACGGCCCCACCCCGCCCGACGCGGCCTGGCCCAAAGGGGCAAAGATCGCCGTCTCGCTGGTGCTCAACTTCGAGGAAGGCGGCGAAAACAGCATCCTGCATGGCGACGCCGCGTCGGAGGCGTTCCTGTCCGACATCGCGGGCGCGCAGCCCTGGCCCGGCCAGCGGCACTGGAACATGGAATCGCTTTACGATTATGGCGCCCGCGCCGGGTTCTGGCGGCTCCACCGCCTCTTCACCGGCATGGATCTGCCCGTGACCGTCTATGGCGTTGCGACCGCGCTGGCCCGCGCCCCCGAACAGGTCGCAGCGATGACGGCGGCAGGCTGGGACATCGCAAGCCATGGGCTGAAATGGGTCGATCACCGCGACATGCCCGAGGACGTCGAACGCGCCCAGATCGCCGAAGCGATCCGCCTGCACACCGAAGTCGTCGGCACGCCGCCCACCGGCTGGTACACCGGGCGCTGTTCGGTCAACACGGTCCGGCTGACAGCCGAGACCGGGGCCTTCAACTGGATCTCCGACACCTACGACGACGACCTGCCCTATTGGCTGAAGGTCGGCAACCGCGACCAGCTGGTGATCCCTTACACGCTCGAGGCCAACGACATGCGCTTTGCCACTGCACCGGGCTACATCGACGGCGAGCAGTTCTTTCGCTACCTCAAGGACAGCTTCGACACGCTTTATGCCGAAGGCGAACAGGGGGCCGCCAAGATGTTCTCGATCGGCCTGCACTGCCGCCTGATCGGCCGTCCGGGCAAGATCGCGGGCCTCACGCGCTTCCTCGACTATGCAAAATCCCACAAGGACGTCTGGTTCGCCACCCGCAGCCAGATCGCGCAGCATTGGACAAACACCCACCGCCCCAAACGCTTCAACCGCCCCTCTCAGATGGCACTGGAAGAGTTCGTTGCAACCTGGGGCAGCATTTTCGAACATTCGCCGTGGATCGCCGCCCGCGCCCATGCCCTCGAACTCGGCCCTGCCCACGACAGCGCGACGGGCCTGCACAACGCCCTCGCCCGCGCCTTCCGCAGCGCCACGCCTGATGAACGCCTCGCCACCCTGCGCGCCCACCCCGACCTCGCCGGCAAACTCGCCGCCGCCAAACGCCTGACACCGGAAAGCACCGCCGAACAGGCCGCCGCCGCGCTAGACGCCCTGACCGACGCCGAACGCGCGCAGTTCGACACCCTGAACGCGGCCTATACCACCAAACACGGCTTCCCCTTCATCATCGCCGTGCGCGACCACACCAAGGCCTCGATCCTCGCCGCATTCCAGACCCGCCTGCACAACGACAACGAAACCGAGTTGCACACCGCCTGCGCGCAGGTCGAACGCATTGCCCTCCTCCGCCTGAAAGCCCTCCTGCCATGACCCGTTACGCCGGCCCCCGCGACGGCCTTCCGCCGCAAACCACGCTGCACACCGGGCGCGCGATCTTCACCACGGCCTATGCGGTGATCCCGCGCGGCGTGATGACCAACATCGTGACCAGCCAGCTTCCCGGCTGGCAGGGCACCCGCGCCTGGATCCTCGCCCGCCCAATGACCGGGTTTTCCGAAACCTTCTCGCAATACATCCTCGACGTCGGCCCCTCGGGCGGCTCCAGCAGCCCCGAACCCGATCCGAGGGTCGAGGCTGTGCTGTTCGTCACCCACGGCCACCCCACCCTGACTCTGCACGGCACCGCGCACCCCCTAGCACCCGGCGGCTACGCCTACATCCCGCCCGGCGCCGACTGGTCGCTGCACAATCCGATCGACAGCCCTGCCAAGCTGCACTGGATCCGCAAACTCTACGAACCCGCCCCGGGCTTGCCCGCGCCTGCCGCCTTCGTTACCAACGAACAGCACCACACCCCCGCCGCCATGCCCGACACCCGCGGCACCTGGGCCACCACCCGCTTCGTCGCCAACGACGACCTCAGCCACGACATGCAGGTGAACATCGTCACCTTCCAGCCCGGCGGCGTGATCCCGTTCGAGGAAACCCACGTGATGGAGCACGGCCTCTACGTGCTCGAAGGCCGCGCCGTCTACAAACTCAACACCGACTGGGTCGAGGTCGAGTCGGGCGACTTCATGTGGCTGCGCGCCTTCTGCCCGCAGGCCTGCTACGCCGCCGGCCCCGGCCCGTTCCGCTACCTGCTCTACAAGGACATCAACCGCCACGCCAAACTCCGCGGCCCCGGCGGATTCGGGGCGCCCTGAACCTTATCATCTGTTCAAAAATATCCTCGGGGGTACGGGGGCAGACAGCCCCCGGGTCTCTCAGCAAGGACCAACATGCCCCAGATCCGCACCGAACCCCTGACCGCCCCCGCCTTCGCCCCCTTCGGGGACGTGCTCGACGCCACTGGCGCGCACCGGCTGATCAATGACGGCCTTTGCCGGCGCCACCACGACCGCGCGAAACTCGACTTCGGCGATGGCACGACCGGGGTCCGCGCCGGGATCTCGATCTTCGCGGCCGAAGCCCGCACCCTGCCCTATCGCCTCACCCTGATCGAGCGTCACCCCGACGGAAGCCAGGCCTTCCTCCCGATGACCCAGCACCCGTTCCTCGTCATCGTTTCGCCCGATCCGCAAGCACAACCGCGCGCTTTCCTGACAAACGGCCAGCAGGGCATCAACCTGCACCGTGGGACCTGGCACGGGGTGTTGACGCCCTTGCACGAGCCCGGCCTGTTTGCTGTCGTGGACCGCATCGGCACCACGCCCAACATCGAGGAACATCACTTCATCGATCCATGGACGGTGATCGCCTGACAGCCGGCACCAAGACCGGACCACACCGCGCCACCGCCGACGGGGGCGGCGCCGCGCTGTCGACAAAGCCCCCGGACCGACCAACGCAGGGGACCCCGTACCATGACCGAACCGATCCATCCCATGGACGAAGTGCTGCCACCGGCCCGGCTGGCGGCCTTGGGCCTGCAACATGTGCTGGTGATGTATGCGTGCGCGATTGCCGTGCCGCTGATCGTCGGGCGCGCGTTGCGGCTTGACCCGGCCGACGTCGCCTTCCTGATTTCGGCCAACTTTTTCGCTTGCCGGATCGTCACGCTGATCCAGAGCCTAGGAGTCACGCAATGGTTCGGCATCAGGTTGCCGGTGATGATGGGCGTCACTTTCGCCTCGGTCGGCCCGATGGTCGCGATCGCCGGGGCCCATCCGGGGCCCGACGGCGCGCGGCTGATCTTCGGTGCGATCATCGGCGCGGGCGTGATCGCCATGCTGATCGCGCCCCTCGTCAGCCAGATGTTGCGGCTCTTTCCGCCCGTGTTCACCGGCACGATCATTCTGGTGATCGGCGTCAGCCTGATGCGCATCGGGGTCAACTGGATCTTCGGCAACCCGGTCGGCCCCACGGCCCCGCAGATCATCGACCCCGCCCATGCCGAATGGCTGGCCGCAGTGACCGACTTGGCCGCCGCGACAGGGGCCACGGTCCCCGCCCCGCCGCCGGGCCTCGGCCTCACACCGAAACTGCCCAATCCCACCTATGCCCCGCTCGGCAACATCGCCATATCGACGGTCGTGCTGGTCGCCATCCTGCTGATTCCCCGCTTTGTCCGGGGCTTCGTCGCCAACATCTCGGTCCTGCTGGGCATCGTGGTGGGCGGTCTGCTGGCTGCCTCCCTTGGCAAGATGAGCTTCGACAAACTGAGCGAAGCTGCCTCGTTCGGCCTGATCACGCCGTTCCACTTCGGCCTGCCGCTGTTCGATCCGGTCATGACCCTCGTGATGATCGTGGTGATGATCGAATTGACCGGCATGTTCCTCGCGCTGGGCGACATCACCGGGCGCCGCGTGACCCGGCCCATGCTGTCGGCCGGTCTGCGCACCGAAGGCTTGGGCACCCTGATCGGCGGGTTGTTCAACACCTTTCCCTACACGTCCTTCAGCTAGATTGTCGGGCTCGTCGGCGTGACCGGCATCAAAAGCCGCTACGTCTGCGTGGCGGGCGGGGTGATTCTGATCATCCTTGGCCTCGTGCCCAAGATGGGCGCGCCGATCGAGGCGCTGCCCCTGTCGGTTCTCGGCGGCGCGGGGTTTGTGATGTTCGGCATGGTGGCCGCCACCGGCATTCGCATCCTGGCCAGAGTGAACTTTGCCACCAACCGCAACAACCTGTTCGTGGTGGCGGTGTCGCTGGGCTTCGGGATGATCCCGCTGATCGCGCCCAACTTCAATCAGTGGATGCCCCACGACCTGCACCCGCTCATCGAAAGCGGCATCCTGCTCGCCACGATCTTGGCGGTGGCGCTGAACGCGTTTTGCAACGGGGCGCAAGGCTCGATCGATGATGCAAAGGCGACGGCGATGGTGGCGGATCACTGACCGCGCCGGACCGAGTCGACGGCGGCACGCCGCCCCTTGACCCGGCCCCGCGCCGCTTTCACTGTCAGGCGGAGTTGACAGAGGCGCGCCCATGATCCCCGGCTTTTCCGAATCTGGCCTTTCCAAAACTGGCCTTTCCAAATCCGGCCTTTCCAAATCTGGCCTTTCCGAAGCCGGTCTTGACAGTTCCGGCCTGACCGCTCCCGTGCTGACCGGCAGCGCCCGCCCCGGCCTGTGCACCGACTGCGGCGTCAGCCGGATGGGCGACGGACGCGGCTGCGGTCAGGCCTGCCAGTTCATCCAGCCCGACTATCCGGGGGCGGAGGCCCGCGTGCACGGCCGCCCCGCCGCGACGACCGGCGACGAGGCGTTCTTCGGCGTCACCCACCGCATGTTGCGCGCGCGCCTGTCCCCCCCCGCGCCCGGCGCGCAATGGTCCGGCATCACCACCACGCTCGCCGCCCGCCTGCTTGAATCCGGGGCGGTGGATGCGGTGCTGACCGTGGCCCCCGACCCCGCCGATGTCTGGAAACCCCTGCCCGTGATCGTCACCGACCCCGCCGCCATGGCGGACGTGCGCGGCATGCGTATGGGGTTCGGGCCAACGCTCGCCCTGCTGGAGCCTGCCGCCCGCGCAGGGCACAAGCGCATCGCCTTCATCGGCATCCCGTGCCAGGTCTATGCCCTGCGCGCGCTGGAAGCCGAGCTTGGCTTCGAGCGGATCTACGTGATCGGCACGCCCTGTTCCGACAACACGACGACCGAGAATTTCCACACCTTCCTGTCCCTGCTGGACGCGGAACCGCAGACGATCAGCTATCTGGAATTCCGCACCGACTTCAAGGTCGAGCTGCGCTACACCGACGGCCGCAAACCCCGCGCCGTGCCGTTCCTGTCGCTGCCGATCAGCCAGCTGCCAGCGGATTTCTTTCCCCTGACTTGCAAAACCTGCGTCGATTACACCAACCGGCTGGCCGACATCACCGTGGGCTACATGGGCGGCGACGGCGACCAATGGCTGATCGTGCGCAACGACCGGGGCGCCGACCTGCTGGCGCTGATCGAGCCGCACCTAACGACCAAACCGCTGACCGACAAGGGAAAACGCCAAGGTGCCGTCAAGGGCTTCCTGACCAACACCGCCCTGGCCGCCGGCGGGATGCCGCTGCGCCGCATGCCGGACTGGCTGCGCCCCCTCGTCAGCTGGCTGCAACCCCGCATCGGGCCGCGCGGGCTAGAATTCGCCCGCGCGCGGGTCGAGATGAAGGCGGTGGAAACCGTGCTGCACCTGCGCCGCACCCACCCCGCCCGGATGAAGAACATGATCCCCGCCCATGTCTGGCAGCTGGTCGCGCGCTATGGCCTGACCCCCGCCCCAGACGAGACGCGCCACGGACCCGACAGCCCATGACCGAACCGCCCCGTCGCTCGCTCAAGGCCCGCATCCGCACCCTTTACGAAGGCCGCACCGAGGCCGCCGACCGTTT
This sequence comes from Paracoccaceae bacterium, assembly GCA_031398695.1. Classification (GTDB taxonomy): domain Bacteria; phylum Pseudomonadota; class Alphaproteobacteria; order Rhodobacterales; family Rhodobacteraceae; genus JAIYDJ01. The sequence goes on from JANNNU010000075.1 coordinate 16,266, forward strand.
TCGCTACGGCCTGCTTGGCTTCGACCTGCTGACCATCGCCTTCCTGATCACCACCTCTTTCGTCGCGCGCGGCCAGCACATCGAGGCTCTGGACATCGCGATCGGCGCTATCATCCTGACCGATGTCGCCGCCCGCCTGTGGATCTCTCCCCGTCCGCTGCGCGACCTGATCCATCCCTACGGACTGGCCGATTTGGCGGTGATCCTGTCGCTGTTCTCGCCGCTGTGGGGCGAAGGGCTGGCGTTCTTGCGGGTGCTGCGGCTCTTTCGCGTCCTGCACTCGCCCCAGACCCTACGGCAGCTGTGCGAGGATGTTCCGATCTTCCGCCGCAACGAAAACACTCTGCGCGCGGCGGCCAACCTGTGCGTCTTCACGTTTCTGATGACGGCGCTGGTCTATCAGACGCAAAGCCCGGTCAACGACAAGATCAACAATTACGTCGATGCGCTCTATTTCACCGTGGCGGCGCTTTCGACCACCGGCTTCGGCGACGTGACGCTGGTCGGCAACAGCGGCAAACTGCTGTCGGTCGCCATCATGATCTTCGGCATCTCGCTGTTCCTGCGGCTGATCCAGGTGATGTTCCGCCCGCCCAAGGTCGTGCAGAAATGCCCGACTTGCGGCCTGGTGCGCCACGACCACGATGCGGTGCATTGCAAGGCTTGCGGGCAGATCATGAACATTCAGGACGAAGGTCTGGACTGACCCTCACCGCATTCGCAGCGCCACATCCAGCATCCGGTTGGAAAAGCCCCACTCGTTGTCATACCAGCCGAACACCCGCAGCATCCCGCCTCTGGTCAGCCGCGTCTCGGGGCACGCCATCACGATGCTTTCGCGGCGCGCCCGCAGATCGGAACTGACCAACGCGTGTTCGGTCGCCCCGATCACGCCCCCCGCAGCCCGGAACAGCGCGTTCACCGCGGCCACCTCCGGCACACGGTCCACCATCACCGCCAGATCGACGGCACTGACCGAGGCGACAGGCACCCGCACCGCCGACCCTTCGATCCGTCCCGCCAGATCGGGCAACACCTGGTCCAGCAACCGCTGCGCGCTCGTGGTCGTCGGCACCATCGACAGCGCCGCCGCCCGGCTGCGCGCGAAATCCGCCGCCGGCGCGTCCACCGTCGGCTGCGATCCGGTATAGCAATGGATCGTCGTCATCGACCCGGTGACCACGCCGTAAGCCCCGTCCAGCAGCTTGACCAGCGGGGCCAGCGCATTGGTGGTGCATGAGGCGTTGGACACCAGCCGTTGGTCGCGCAACCCCGCCTCGTTCGCCCCCAGCACGACCGTGAACTCCGCCTCGGCCAGCGGCCCCGACACCAGCACACGGCCAGCCCCCGCCGCCAGACCCCGCGCCGCCACCTCCGCCCGTCCGGTACATTCCATTACCAGATCGACGCCCGTCAGATCGACGGTCGAAAGGTCGGCCACTCGCGTCAACGAAATGCGCCGCCCGTCCACCACCAGCGCGCCATCCTGCAGCGCCACGGTCCCGCGATACGCCCCGAACACCGAGTCGTACTCGAACAGATACGCACACATCTCGGCCGCCGCGATGTCGTTGATCCCGACGATCTCGATCTCGGGCCAACGCCCGCCCGACTGCAGCCCTTGCGCCCAAGCGCGCACCACCGACCGCCCGATCCGCCCGAACCCGTTGACAAACACCCGCATCACCACCCCCTGCTTGCGCCCGTGACAGACCACAGCAAAAGACCGGGTTCAATGCCCCGGCCCGCCCTTTCATCTTGGCCCAAATATCCCCCGAGGAGCGTCCGCCCCCGCCGCCTGATCAAACCTCGACGACCAACCCCAGCCCTCGCTCCTCGGCCCGTTTCACGGCCACCCCGGCCACGGCAAGATCCTGCAACCCCACCCCCGTCCCGTCGAACAGCGTGATCTCACGGTCGGACCGCCGCCCCGGATGCCGACCGACCAGCACATCGCCCAACGGCACGATGTCCCCCGCCGCAATCGACCCCGCCCCCACCGCATGCTGCGCCTCGCCGATGCTGACCGACTGCGCCACCTCGTCGGCAAACACCGTCGCCGCCGCCACCAGCGCGGGCTCCACCTCCTGCTTGCCCACCGTATCCGTTCCCACGCAGGCCAGATGCGTGCCGGGGCTGACATGCGCCAGCGCGAGCGAAAATGCCGGGCTCGACGTGATCGTGATGATCACATCCGCCTCGACCATCCGCTCCAACCCCACCGCCTCGAATGGCAGGCCCAGTTCGGCGGCGATCGCGCCCAGCTTCGGCAACATCTCGGGGTGCAGGTTCCAGGCGATCACCCGCTCGAACTGCCGCGCCCGCGCCGCCGCGCGCAGTTGGAACCCCGCTTGATGCCCGGCCCCCACGATCCCCAGCACGCGCGCATCCGCCCGCGCCAGCCGGTCGATCGAAATCGCACTCGCCGCCGCCGTGCGCAGCGCGGTCAACAGGTTTCCCCCGACCATCGCCACGGGCCGCCCCGTCTCCGGGTCGAACAGGAACACCGACGACTGATGATTGATCATCCCACGGCCCGCATTGCCCGGAAAATACCCCCCCGCCTTGACCCCCAGCGAGGCTCCCGCCCGGTCAAGCCCCGACTTGAAGCCGTACTGCCGCCCCTCGCCCAACGCCTCGCGCACGACGGGAAAGTTGTAAGCCTCCCCCCGCGACATTGCCGCAAACACAGCCTCCACGGCCGCAAAGGCATCCTCGGGCGACACCAGCCCGGCGATCAGCGCCTCAGGAACGATCCGCATGGCAACCCCATCATCTGTTCAAAAATATCCCCGCCGGAGGCTCCGGCGGGGGCCACCCTGCGATGCCGCCGGGTCAATAGGCCTTGCCGCGCGCGCTGACCGGCCAGACCACCTCGACTTTGCCGCCCCGCACGCCCACATACCAGTCGTGCACGTTGCAGGTCGGATCACAGTGCCCCGGCACCAGCCGCAGCTTGTCGTTGACCTTCAGCACCCCCGCCGGATCCTCGATCACCCCGTGCTCGTCGGAACACTTCACATACTTCACATCCGTGCGTCCGTAGATCACCGGCAACCCGCTATCCACCGACTGCGCCTTCAGCCCCGCGTCGCAGATCGCCTTGTCGGCCTTGGCGTGGCTCATCACACTCGTCAGGATGAACAGCGCGTTCTGCCACTCCCCCTGATCGATCCGCTTGCCGTCCTTGTCGAGGATGCGGCCATAGTCGGCATCCATGAACGCGTAGGACCCGCACTGCAACTCGTTGTAGACGCCCGAGGCACCCTCGAAGTAATAGCTGCCCGTGCCGCCGCCGCCCACGATGTCGCAGGCGATCCCGTCTGCCGCCAGCGTGTCGACCGCATCCTTGACCATCGCGATCGCGATATCGACCTTGGCCTTGCGGTCCTCGTATTTGTCCATGTGCTGCATCGCACCCTGATAAGCCTGGATGCCCGCGAACTTCAGCCCCGGTGCGGCCTCGATCGCTTTGGCAAGTGCCACAACCTCCGGTGTGGTCTTCACGCCGCAACGGCCCGCGCCGCAGTCGATCTCCACCAGGCACTCGATCTGCGTGCCGTGGTGAACCGCTGCCGCCGAAAGATCGGCCACGTTGTCCATCATGTCGACGCAGCAGATCGCCCGCGCGCCCAGTTTCGGGATTCGCGCCAGCCGGTCGATCTTGGCCAAGTCCCTGACTTGGTTTGAAACCAGCACATCCTTGATTCCGCCGCGCGCGAACACCTCGGCCTCGCTGACCTTCTGGCAGCACACGCCCACCGACCCGCCCAGCCGCTCCTGCAACAGCGCCACATCGACCGACTTGTGCATCTTGCCATGCACCCGGTGCCGCATCCCGTGCGCCTTGGCGAAGTCGCCCATTTTCTTGATGTTGCGCTCCAGCGCGTCTAGGTCGAGCACCAGGCACGGCGTCTGGATATCCGCCTCGTCCATCCCCGGCAGCGCGGGAATGTCATAGCCGACTTCAAGTCCTTCGAACGATACGATCTTGTTCATGGAAACCTCCGTTGGCCCTTACATCCAGGGCAGTTTGTCCAGATCGACGTTGCCGCCGGTGATGATGATGCCGACCTTCAACCCCTTGAAGACGTCCGGGTTCTTCAGCACGGCCGCCACGGGCACGGCGCAGGATGGCTCGATGACGATCTTCATCCGCTTCCACACCAGCTTCATCGCCTCTACGATCTCGTCTTCCGAAACCGTCAGAATATCCGTCACATGGCGCTGCACGAAATGCCACGTCAGGTCCTTCAGCGGCACCTTCAGCCCGTCGGCCACCGTTTCGGGCGCGTCATCGGCGATGATATGCCCCGCGCGGAACGACCGCGCCGCATCATCCGCCATTTCCGGCTCGCCCGCAAAGATCTTCACCTCTGGTGCCACGTTCGACAGCGTCAGGCACGTCCCCGACACCATGCCGCCACCACCAATGGGCGCGATCACCGCATCGAGGCCAGGCACCTGCGCCAGCAACTCGAGGCTGCACGTCGCCTGCCCCGCAATCACGCGGGGGGTCGTTGTAGGGATGCACGAACTCCGCCCCGGTTTCGGCCACCACCTGCGCGAACACCGCCTCGCGCGAGGTAGTCGATGGCTCGCATTCCACCACCCGCCCGCCATACCCCCGAACCGCGTCCTTCTTGGCCTGCGGTGCCGTGCGCGGCATCACCACCGTGCAAGGGATCCCCCGCCGCCCGGCTGCATACGAGAGGCACAGCCCGTGATTGCCGCTGGAATGGGTCGCCACCCCGCGCGCCGCCTGTTCATCCGAAAGCCCGAAGACCGCATTCGACGCGCCCCGCGCCTTGAACGCGCCGGCCTTCTGGAAATTCTCGCATTTCCAGTGCAGGTCCGCCCCGGTCAGCGCGTTGAACCAGCTCGAGGTTAGCACCGGCGTCACATGCGTATGGGGCGCGATCCGCGCCGCCGCCGCTTCGACGTCCTGATAGGTCGGAATATACATCACGCCGCCGCCTTCGCTTCCATCGCCCCGCCCCGGTAGAACTCCTGCGCCGCCGCCACGCCGGACCCCAGCCGGATGGGCCATCCCAGATCGGCCATGCACATCTCGGCGGTCGCCAGCCCCGCCAGCACCATCACGTCGGTCAGCATCCCCAGATGCCCGATGCGAAACACCTTGCCCGCAACCTCGCCCAGACCCACCCCGAACGCCACCCCGTATTTCGTGGCGGCCAGTTGCACCAGATCCGTGCCGTTGCACCCCGCAGGCACCACCACCGCCGTCACGGTGTCGGAATACAACTCCGGCGACACCGCACAGGGCACCAACCCCCAGGCGGCAACCGCGCGGCGCACACCCTCCGCCAGCCGCGCGTGCCGGGCATAGACCGCCTCCAGCCCCTCGTCCTCAAGCATCTCGATCGACC
>JANNNU010000094.1:0-17537 GCA_031398695.1 Paracoccaceae bacterium
GCCGCCTACCTCAAACAGCGGCGCTTGATGGCCGGTGTGACCGAAGACGAGGCGGACGACGAGGAAGAGGCTGCTCCCGAAGGCCAGCTCTCGCAGGAACGTTATGCCCAGATGTCGGCAGCCGAGGATCTGATCCTGACCATCACGACAAGCGGCACCGGCAAGCTCAGCTCTAGCCACGATTATCCGGTGCGCGGCCGCGGCGGCATGGGCGTCAAGGCGATGGACGGGGCGATGCGCGGCGGGCCGTTGGTGGCGTCGTTCCCGGTCGATCTCAGCGACCAGATCATGCTCGCGACCTCCACCGGCCAATCGATCCGGGTGCCGGTCGCGCAGATCAGTTTCCGCTCGCGCAGCGCAGGCGGGGTGAAGGTGTTCAACACCGGCGGGGACGAAGTCGTCGTGTCGGTCGCCCGCGTCGCAGAACAGGGCGATGACCCCGCTTGAGGCGCGTCTGGCGGCGCTCGCGGCGGCGGGCCGGACGGCGACCTATGGAGCGTTGGCCCGTGATCTGGGGCTTCGGATGGCCGAACTGACGGCGGCGCTCGAGGCGCTGATGGAACGCGACCTGCACGCCGGTCACCCGATGCGGGCAGCGTTGTGCGAGGGCAAACTGTCGCAAGGCTTGCCCGCGCATGGGTTTTTCCTGAAATGCGCCGAACTTGGCCTTGACGTCGGCGACCCCGCGGCCTTTGTAGCCCGACACCGGGAGCAGCTCTTTGGGAAACACGAATGACCGAGACCCTTCACATCATCGGCGGCGGCATGGCGGGATGCGAGGCTGCCTGGCAAGCGGCCGAGGCTGGCGTGTCCGTGGTGATCCACGAAATGCGCCCCGCCGTCGGCACCTTTGCGCACCGCACCGGGCTGCTGGCCGAGATGGTCTGCTCCAACTCCTTCCGCTCGGACGATGACGAGCGCAACGCGGTGGGTCTGTTGCACTGGGAGATGCGGGCTGCTGGTGGGTTGATCATGCAGACTGCGCAGCAGCAACGGCTGCCTGCGGGTGGCGCACTGGCGGTCGACCGTGACCTGTTCGCGCAAAGCGTGACGGACCGTATCATGGCGCATCCGCTGATTTCCGTTTCTTATCAAGAAATTATGACGCTTCCTGACCATGGCCACTGGATCATCGCGACTGGCCCGCTGACCTCGGGGGCGCTGGCCCAATCGATCCGCGCGGCGACCGGGGCCGATGCTCTGGCGTTCTTTGACGCCATCGCGCCCATCGTCTATGCCGACAGCGTCGATATGTCGGTGGCCTGGATGCAAAGCCGTTACGACAAGGGCGAGACGGAAGAAGAACAGACCGCTTACATGAACTGCCCTATGCACCGCGCGCAATACGAGGCGTTCATCGACGCGCTGCTTGCAGCCGACAAGCCCGAATTTCCCGAAGGCGAAACGGCCGGATACTTCGATGGCTGCCTGCCGATTGAGGTGATGGCCGAGCGTGGCCGCGACACCTTGCGCTGGGGGCCGATGAAGCCGGTCGGGCTGACCAACCCGCGCGGGCAAAAGCCGCATGCCGTCGTGCAGTTGCGGCGGGACAACAAGCTGGGCACGCTCTACAACATCGTCGGATTTCAGACCAAAATGAAGTATGGCGCGCAAACCACTGTTCTCAAGATGATTCCAGGATTGGAAAACGCGAGCTTTGCCCGGCTCGGCGGCATCCACCGCAATACGTTTCTGAATTCGCCCACGCTGCTGGACGACCAGATGCGGCTGAAATTGCACCCGCATCTGCGCTTTGCCGGCCAGATCACCGGGGTCGAGGGCTATGTCGAATCCGCCGCGATGGGCCTTCTGGCAGGCCGCATGGCGGCGGCGCAGATCACGGGCATCACCCTTCCGCCGCCCCCGCCCGACACAGCGATGGGCGCGCTCGTCACCCACATCACCGGCGGGGCGGATGCCAAAACGTTTCAGCCGATGAACGTCAATTTCGGTCTGTTCCCGCCGATCGACGCGAAGGGCGGGCGCAAAGGGCGCAAGGACCGCTACAAGGCCTACACCGACCGCGCCAAAGACGCCTTCACGGCATGGCTTTCGTAACCCGGTTTGCCCCGTCGCCCACCGGCCCGCTGCATCTGGGCCATGCCTATTCGGCCATCCTCGCGCACGACATGGCGCGGGCAGCGGGTGGCCGGTTCCTGCTGCGGATGGAGGATACCGATCTGGAGCGGTGCCAGCCACACCACGAGGCCGGCATCATCGCGGATCTGACATGGCTTAGGCTGACCTGGGATGGTCCGATTTACCGCCAACAGCCCAACATCGCCCGCTACACCGCACGGCTTGAAACGATCGTGCCCCGCGGCTTGCTGTATCCGTGTTCGTGCAGCCGCACCGTTATCCGGGCGGCGCTCGCAGCCCCGCAAGAGGGTGTTGCCCATGCGGTCTATCCCGGCACGTGCCGGAGCCGCCCAATGGCAAGCCGCCTGCCCGGTGATGCCCTGCGGCTGAACCTTGCCGCCGCATTCGCGGACGTGCCGTCGACGCTGACTTTTACCGACACCGGACCGGCACAGCCCGGTGTGCACCGGGTGAATCGGGAACGGGCGACGGCGTCCATCGGTGACGTGGTTCTGTCTCGCAAGGGCGAGGATATCGTGGCCTATTTCCTCGCCTCGGCGTTCGACGATGCCGATTGCGGCGTGACCCATGTGATCCGGGGCGAAGATCTGTTCGAATTCACCCCGGTTCAGGTGATTCTGCAGCATCTGTTCGGGTTGCCGACACCGGTCTATCACCATCATCGCCTGATCCGCGACGAGCAGGGCAAGCGTTTGGCCAAGCTCGACGATGCCCGCGCGCTGGCGAAGTTTCGGGCCGAAGGCGCCACGCCCGACGACATTCGGCGCTTGGTCTTCACCCCATCGGTGCCATGAGTTCCACTTCCGCACCCTCGCGGACCGCCGTAAAGAAGCACGTCAACCGCCCGGTGTGGCAGGCGGGACCTTCCTGCCTGATCAACGCCAACAGGCAATCCCGATCACAATCCAACCGCAGGTCGATCAAAGTCTGGCTATGGCCCGACGTTTCCCCCTTGATCCAAAGCGCCTTGCGCGACCGCGACCAGTAGGTCACCCGCCCGGTGTCGAGCGTGGCCTGAACGGACTGCAGATTCATCCATGCGAACATCATCACCTCGCCGCTGACGGCATCCTGCGCGATGCACGGGATCAGACCGTTTGCGTCATAGTTCAAGGTTGCCGGATCGAAAGCCATGCGCGTTCTCCTTGGCTGCGGGCGGAAGACGCCCTATCTATGGTCTAAGCCGAGGGAATACCATGAGCGACAGCGACCTGATTAACCTCTATTCCGGCCGGATTCTGGCGCTCGCGGCGGCCATTCCGCATCTGGGGCGGCTGACTGAACCCGGTGCGACCGTGCGCAAACGCTCGCCGTTGTGCGGGTCCACCGTGACCGTTGATCTGGTGATGCGCGACGGGCGGGTGGCCGCCTTTGCGCAAGACGTCAAGGCCTGCGCTTTGGGTCAGGCCGCCGCTGCGGTTCTGGGCGAACGCGTGCTGGGGCGCACGCGGTCCGAACTCGACGCGGCGCGCGCCAGCCTGACCGCCATGCTGAAATCCGGTGGCCCCATTCCCGAACCCCCTTTCGAGGCGTTCGAAGTCCTGATCCCTGCCCGCGATTACAAGAACCGGCACGCCTCGATCCTGCTTGCCGTCGAGGCGGCTTGTGACGCTGCCGCCCAAGCCGAAGCTACAGCGTAAATAAGGCCGCCGCACATCCCCATGGGACGGCGGCGGCAAGTGGCGTATCTTTTCGCGGGCAGCGGGGCGGGACAGCCCCCGGTGCATCCCTTGGGGACGGATGCAAGTACCCGGTCAACAAAGACCGCAGGCAGTGTCAGGCTGTTCCGGTCAGGGCCAGACCGGCAAACAGCAATACGAAGAGAACAGAGACGCCAACCGCATCTTCCCACAGCAGATCCTTGCCGCGTGTCAGAATGTCCTTGATGTCGTTAACCATGATCGACTCCGCTAATTTGTTGCCATATTGTTCTCATTTTTTCGCACCCATGTAAAGAACTTTATGAGAACATCTGCAGTTTTTAGCACAAGTTTGTCGAAGCCGGTCGTCAGCCGACCGCGAGCAGCCGGATCGCACGGTCCTGATCAAGCAGCCACAGCAGGGTGCGCGCGGCCTGACCGCGCGGGGTCACCAACCCCGGATCCTCGTTCAGCAACCGGCGGGCGTCCGATTGTGCAACCGCCATCAATCCCGCCTGCCGTTCCAGATCGGCCACCCGGAACCGCGGCAGGCCGGATTGCGCGGTCCCGATCAGATCGCCGGCCCCCCGCATCGCCAGATCTTCCTCCGATATGCGAAACCCATCTTCGGTGTCGCGGATCACGGTCAGCCGCCGCGTGCCCGCCTCGCCCAGCGGCGCCTGATACATCAGCAGGCAGGTCGATTCGGCCGTGCCGCGGCCCACGCGGCCGCGCAACTGATGCAGTTGCGCCAGGCCAAAGATCTCGGCCCGTTCGATCACCATGATCGAGGCGTTGGGCACGTTGACCCCGACCTCGATCACCGTGGTCGCGACCAGAACCAGCGTGTCACCGGCCACGAAGCGACGCATCGCCGCATCCTTGTCGGCGGGCGGCATCTGGCCGTGCACCAGTCCGACGCAATCACCCAGCGCCGCGCGCAATGCGGCAAACCGAGCCTCGGCCGAGGCATAGTCGACCACCTCGCTGTCTTCCACGAGCGGGCACACCCAGTAAGCCTGCCGTCCTTCGGCAACCGCCGCGGCAAGATGGGCCACCACCTCGTCGATCCGGCTGGAAGACACCAGCGCGGTCCGGATCGGCTTTCGCCCCGCCGGTTTTTCGTCGAGCACCGAGATGTCCATGTCGCCATAACTGGCCAACGCCAGGCTGCGCGGGATCGGCGTTGCCGTCATCACCAGCACGTCCGCCGCCGCCCCCTTCGCTCCCAGCTCCATCCGCTGCGCTACGCCGAACCGGTGCTGTTCATCCACGACCGCCAGACGCAGATCGGCGAACACGACGTCTTTCTGGAACACGGCATGGGTCCCGACCAGAATCCCCGTTTCGCCGGACGCCAGCGCTGCCAGCTTGGCCCGCCGGTCCGCCCCCTTGTCGCGCCCCGTCAATAGATCAAGGCGCACCCCCGCCGCACGCGCGAGCGGCTGCAACCCTTCCAGATGCTGGCGCGCAAGGATTTCGGTCGGGGCCATCATCACCCCCTGCCCGCCCGATTCGACCGCGATCAAAAGCGCCAGAAACGCGACCAGCGTCTTGCCGGAGCCGACATCGCCCTGCAGCAACCGGTTCATCCGCAGCAGGGATTCCATGTCCCGCGCGATGTCGGCCACGGCGCGGGTCTGTGCGCCGGTCGGTCTATAGGGCAAGCTCCCAAGCACGCGCGCCTGCAATGTTCCGGTGCCGCGGCTGACCAGCCCCTTGCCACGCCGCAGCGTCGCCCGCGCCAGGCCGAGCGTCAGCTGGTGCGCAAACAGCTCGTCATAGGCAAGGCGCGCCCGTGCCGGGGCCGTCTGCGCCAGATCTGCCGACTGCACCGGCTGATGCGCCAACTCGACGGCCGCTCGCCACGCAGGCCAGCCCTCCTGTTGCAAGAAGGGGCCGTCTATCCATTCCGGAAGTTCCGGTGCCCGCGCGACCGCCGCACCAATGACTTTGGCCAGCAGCTTTTGCGTGACGCCGGCCACCAGTGGGTACACCGGCTCGTAGGTGGGCAGTTCGACTGCCTCATCGAGGCGCAGCACGTGGTCGGGGTGCACCATCTGGGCGATCCCGTCGAACAACTCGACCCGGCCCGACACCAACCGCCGCTGACCCGTCGGCAGCAGTTTCTGCAGGAAATCGCCGCGCGCGTGAAAGTAGACGAGTTGAAACTCCAAGGCGGCATCGCGCACCATCACCCGGTAGGGACCCTTGGCCCGCGGCGGGAGATGGAGGCCCACCTCGACCTCGACCGTCACGGTCGTGGGCGGCACCACGTCGCGCAGGGTGGACTGGCGCGACCGGTCCACACCGCCGGCGGGCAGCACGAACAACAGATCCTTCGGCCGCGCGACGGCCAGCCCCGCCAGCGCCTTCGCCACCTTCGGACCGACGCCCTCCAGCGTCTCCAGATCGGCGAACAAGGGAAAAAGCGCCTCGGGCCGGCTCATGTAGGGCTCATGTGCGGCCGATCAGGGCAAGCCACGCATCCTCGTCGATCGTCTCGACCCCAAGCCGCGCGGCATCCTTTGCCTTCGACCCCGCCCCCGGACCTGCCACCAGCAGGTCGGTCTTGGCACTGACCGACCCCGAAACCTTGGCCCCCAGCGCCTCGGCCAGCACCTTAGCCTCGGCGCGGCTCATCTTTTCCAGCGTGCCCGTGAACACGACCGTCTTGCCCGCCACCGGACTGTCAGCCTTGGCCCGCGCCTTGACCGGCATCACGTCCAGGTGCGCCACCAGCGCGTCGATCGCATGGCGTTCCGCCGCGTTCTGGAAGGCCGCGACTAACGACCCGGCCAGAACCGCGCCGACACCGTCGATCGCCGTCAACTCGTCCCATTCCGGGCTACCTTCGGTGGCACGGGTCATCGCCGCCTCGAATGCGGGCCAGGTCGAATAATGGCGCGCGAGCAGACCAGCCGCCACTTCGCCCACATGCCGGATGCCGAAGGAAAAGATCAGCCGGTCCAGGGGGATGCTTCGCTTGGCCTCGATCGCGGCAAACAGATTGCCGACCGAACGCTCGCCGAACCCGTCGCGGTTCTTCAGCCGGCGCAGACCGTTGGCCGCATCGCGGACGGGCAGCGTAAAGATGTCGGCAGGGGTCTTTACCGGCAGGTCGGCGTCGTTGAAGAACATCTCGATCTGCTTGGCACCCAGCCCTTCGATGTCGAACGCACCGCGGCTGACGAAATGCTTCAACCGTTCCACCGCCTGCGCGGGGCAGATCAGGCCACCGGTGCACCGCCGCACGGCATCGCCCGGTTCGCGCACCGCCGCCGAGCCGCATTCCGGGCAGAAATGCGGAAACACGAACGGTCGAGCGGCCTCTGATCGCCGTTCCAGATCAACGTCGCTGATCTTGGGGATCACATCGCCTGCCCGATAGACCTGCACCCAATCGTCCACCCGAATGTCCCGCCCCCCCCGGATTGGCGCCCCTTTGGCATCGCGTCCGGCGATGTAATCTTCGTTGTGCAGGGTCGCGTTGCTGACGACCACGCCGCCGACCGTCACCGGCACCAGCCGCGCGACCGGGCTCAGCGCCCCGGTGCGGCCGACCTGGATGTCGATGCCCAGAAGCTGCGTCCACGCCAGTTGCGCGGCAAACTTGTGCGCGACCGCCCAGCGGGGCGTGTTCGAGCGAAACCCCAGCCGCGCCTGCAGGCCCAGATCGTCGACCTTGTACACGACCCCGTCGATGTCATACCCCAGCGTCGCCCGCTCCGCCTCGATGGCCTCGTACTGGGCCAGAATCGCCGTCGGCCCGTCGCACAGCACGGTCAGGGGGTTGGTCTTGAAACCGAGCGTCGCCAGTCGGGCGATCGCCCCGCTTTGGGTGGTCGCCAAGGGCTCTGACACCGCACCCCACGCGTAGGCGAAAAAACGAAGCGGTCGCTGCGCGGTGATCGCCGGATCGAGTTGGCGCAACGACCCCGCTGCCGCGTTGCGCGGATTGGCAAACACGCGCCCGCCGCGTGCGTTCAACGCCGCGAAGTCGTGATGCGACATGTAGACCTCGCCCCGCACCTCCAGAACGTCGGGGGCGCCGGTCAGCCTGTGCGGGATGTCAAAAATCGTGCGGGCATTCTCGGTGACGTTTTCGCCGACCGCGCCGTCGCCCCGGGTCGCCGCCTGCACCAGCACGCCACCCTCGTAGCGCAGCGACAGGGACAACCCGTCGATCTTTGGTTCGGCAGTGTAGAACAACGGTCCGGCATGCCCCAGAAACCGGCGCACGCGGTCGTCGAACTTTTCGACCTCTGCTGCATCGAACACGTTGGCCAGGCTGAGCATCGGCACGTCATGGGTGATCGTGGCAAAACCTTCGGCGACCGCCGCACCAATCTGATCGCTGGGACTGTCCGCCCGTTTCAGCGCTGGAAAGCGCGCCTCGATCTGGGCGTTGCGCTGCTTCAGCGCATCATACGCGGCATCGGTCAGGTCCGGGGCGTCGTGCGTGTGATACGCCCGGTCTGCCTGCGCCAGCCGGTCTGCCAACACGGCCAGCTCTGCCGCCGCCTCGTCCTCGGTCAACTCTGCCACGGGCCGCTTCGCGTCCATCGCCCCCTCCGTGCTCTGAGGGTATTGCTAGGGCGAGTGGCCCCGAAGGTCCAGTGGCGGGTGCGAATTTGGCTACGAGAGCGGTGGTTCCTCCCCCTCAGGCGCTGGCCGCAAACCGGGGCTGCGCGAGGGACGGAGAGGGTTCGCGCAGCACATACCCCCGGCCCCAGACCGTTTCGATGTAGTTCAACCCGCCTGTCGCCTCGGCCAGTTTCTTGCGCAGCTTGCAGATGAACACGTCGATGATCTTCAGTTCCGGCTCGTCCATGCCGCCGTAAAGGTGGTTCAGGAACATCTCCTTGGTCAGCGTCGTGCCCTTGCGCAGGCTGAGGAGTTCCAGCATCTGATATTCCTTGCCGGTCAGATGCACCGTCGAACCTTCGACGTCCACCGTCTTGGCGTCCAGATTGACCGAGATCACCCCCGTGCGAATGACCGATTGGCTGTGGCCTTTCGACCGACGGATGATGGCGTGAATGCGGGCCACCAATTCCTCGCGGTGGAACGGTTTCGTCAGGTAATCGTCCGCGCCGAAACCAAAGCCCTTGATCTTGCTTTCCGTGTCGTCCGAGCCGGACAGGATCAGGATGGGCGTGTCGACGCGCGCCAGACGCACCTGCCGCAAGACCTCGTGTCCCGACATGTCCGGAAGGTTCAGGTCCAGAAGAATTAGGTCGTAGTCGTAAAGCTTTGCCAGATCGACCCCGTCCTCGCCCAGATCGGTGCAATACACGTTCAGGTTCGCGTGGGTCAGCATCAATTCGATGCTGCGCGAGGTCGTCGGATCGTCTTCCACCAGAAGAATTCGCATCTGCCTGTGCTCCGCCTGAGGCCCTTGTTCGTTAACGACACTGACGGTCAATGGTTAATCGAGGGTTACTCTGCCTGCACGGGAACAAAATACAATCTAAAGTTGTCTATATTTTTGAATCGTCGTGACGCGCTACGCTTTTTCGCCATGCGACTCAACCGCTTGGCGCCACAATCCGAACTCTTCGGCGGAAAGAGCATACCGCTCCAATGCGTCGGCTTCGCTGATCAGACCGTAAACCACGGCTTTCACCACCACCGCCTTGCGGCTGGCGACCCACCGGCGCGTGTCGGGGCTCGGCAAATCCGCGCGGGTCAGGATACTGCCATCGGGCAGCGTGACCTGGCGCGGACCATCGACGCGTTTCAGATACATGATCGGTCCCTCGTTCCTTCGCATCAGTCTGCCCGATCGTCCTTAAGCATTGCTGAAATGCAGGGGTTGAGAGTGTTTAGCATTTTCCTATATTCCCACCGGACCAACCCAGAGGTCCAGATGCTCGATCAACCGCTCAATTCGCTTGGCCTGCCCAAGCCGCCCGCCGAGACGCGGGTGGTGGTCGCCATGTCTGGCGGGGTTGATTCGTCTGTCGTTGCCGCCATGCTGGCCGAGGAAGGTTACGATGTCGTAGGGGTGACGCTGCAACTTTATGACCACGGCGCGGCCTTGGCAAAAAAGGGTGCCTGCTGCGCGGGCCGCGACATTCACGACGCGCGTCGCGTGGCCGAAACGATGGGCTTTCCGCACTACGTGCTCGACTATGAAAACACCTTCCGCGAGGCGGTGATTGACGAATTCGCCGATGCCTATCTGGCCGGCGCGACGCCGGTTCCATGCATCCGCTGCAACGAACGGGTGAAGTTCAAGGACCTGCTCGCGACGGCGCGCGACCTGAATGCCGATTGCATGGCGACGGGCCACTACATCCAGCGCAAGACGGGCACGAAGCCCGAACTGCATCAGGCAACCGACGCGGCGCGCGACCAAAGCTATTTCCTGTTCTCGACCACGGCGGACCAGCTTGATTATCTGCGGTTTCCGCTGGGCCATCTGGCATCGAAAGCCGACACGCGTGCGCTTGCCGCGCGCTATGGCCTCTCTGTGGCGGACAAACCCGACAGTCAGGACATCTGCTTTGTCCCGAATGGCAACTATGCCGCGGTGATCGAAAAACTGCGGCCCGGGTCCGCCGAACCAGGCGAGATCGTCGATCTGACAGGCCAGGTTCTTGGCACCCATCGTGGCGTGATCTACTACACGATCGGCCAACGCAAGGGGTTGGGGATCGGCGGACTTGGCGATCCGCTGTATGTGGTGAAGCTCGACGCCGACGCGCGGCGCGTCATCGTCGGGCCAAAGGCGGCGCTGTCCACCCGGACCATTCCGCTGCGCGAGATCAACTGGCTGGGCGACGACCCGTTCGACAGCCGGCCCGAATGGCATCTGTCGGTCAAGGTCCGGTCCACCCGGCCGCCCCGTCCTGCGGTGATCCGGCCGCTGTCGGCGACCGAGGCAACGATCGAACTGCTGGACCCCGAGGATGGCGTGTCAGCCGGACAGGCCTGCGTGTTCTACGCGTCGGAAGGCAGCCGCGTGTTCGGCGGCGGCTGGATCTGGCGCGGGCGTTAGGTCAGATGCGCCAGAACCGACCGAGCCGCCCTTAAACCGGGTGGCTCGTCGCCCCAACCCAAACGCTCCATCGTCGTCCACATCGCCGCCTCTTGTGCCGACCCGTCGTTCAGCAAGGTCAGCAGGGCGGGGGCGATCAGGTCGGCCCGGCACCGGTCCCCGATGAACTCGGGCACGACGCGGGTGTCCGACACCAGATTGACCAGCGTGACCGTGTCGATCAGCGCCGCACGCCGCATCAGCCACAGCGTGACCGGATGCAGGTCATAGGCGATCACCATCGGGCAGCGGTTCGCCGCAAGTTCGAGCGACACGGTTCCGGACGCGGCCAGCGCCACATCCGCGGCGGCGAACGCGCCGTGTTTGCCTGCCGCATCCTCGAGGATCTGCGGCACGATGGGCCAGTCCCGGGTCATCTCGCGCACCAGCCCCGCTACCCCGCGCACCGTGGGCAAGACCACGCGGGCCTCAGGATGGACGGCCTTCACCGATGCCAGCACTTGGCCGATCACGGGCGCCAGCCGCGATACTTCCCCCCGCCGCGACCCCGGCAAGGCGAGGATCAGCGGCCCCGGCCCGTCGAAGGCCGCCCGTTCGGCTTCCGATGCCAAAGGCTCTGCCACCACCGGATGTCCGACGAAATCGCAGGTCATCCCGGCTGCGGTCATGTAGGGTGGCTCGAACGGCAGCAACGCGAGCACGTGGTCGATCACCGCCGCCATCCGGTTTGCCCGCCCCGCGCGCCACGCCCAGACCGAGGGCGCCACATAGTGGATCGTCCGCAGCCCCGGCTGCGCGGCCTTGACGATCCTGGCCACCCGCAGGCAGAAGTCGGGGCTGTCGATGGTGATCAGCGCCTCTGGTTGCAGGGCAACCACCGCCGCCGCACATTCGGCGATCCGGCGTTTCAGGGCGAAATACTTAGGCAACACCTCGGCGATGCCCATGACCGACAGTTCTTCCATCGGAAAACGGCTGGTCAGCCCTTGCGCCGCCATCAACGGCCCACCGACACCGTGAAACGTTACTCCCGGAACCAACGCGCGCAGCCCTGCCATCAAGGCGGCGCCCAACCGATCACCAGACGGCTCTCCGGCGATCAGGAACAGGTTCATTCCACGGCCCAGATCGCCAGTCCGGCCGCATCGGCCAAAGCCACCACCTGCGCGCGGTGCAGGATCACCACGCGCCCCGCCTGAACGCAGATCCCCGACATGCCGGCAGACACCGCCGCCTGCACCGTGGCCGGCCCGATGGTCGGCAGATCGACCCGCATGTCCTGACCGAACTTGGCGCGCTTCACGAACACCCCGCCCGCCCCCTGCCGCCGCGCCGCAACGTCGGCGAGCAGGGCATCGGTGCCGAACAACACCTCGATGCCAAGGCAAAGCCCCCCCGCCACCACGCAGCCCTGCCCCACATCGACCGGCGCAAGCGCGTCGAGGATCGCCCGGCCCCGCGCCGCATCGGCCTCGTCTTGCGGTGTCGGGTCCGCCGCACCCAGCCGTCCGGGGCCGATCAACACGCTCGGCGCAATGTCGGCCAAACCGACCACGGTCAGACCGGCCTCTTCGAAGAGCGCAATGACCCCCCGCAACAACGCGTCGTCGCCCTGCGCAAATGACGCGAGCAACTGCGGCACGAGCTGCGCCGTGGCCGGATCGAACAGCGCGGGATCGAACCGCGGACGGGTCATCGCGCCGGCGAATACCACCTGGTCGATCCCGTCATCGACCAATTGCCGCAGGAACGGCACCAGGCGTTCAAACCGGAAAACCCGGTCCACCGCCAGCCCGTCGGGCGCAAACCCGTCCGGCGCGCACACCAAAGGCGGGTCTGAAAGGGCCGCCGCGACCGTGCCCGGCAAATCCCCCCGTCCGGCGATGATCGCCAGGCGGGTCATTTCGGGGTCAGGAACGACCGGTCGGTCGCCGACAGGATGAATTCCGTCATCTCGCGCACATGGGCCGAGTCGGTTTCCTCGGCCAGACGGCGCGCGCGGTCCAGAAACGATCCCTCGCCCTGCGCCAGCATCTGATAGGCCGCCCGCAAGGCGGTGATTTCGGCCCGGCTGACGCCCCGCCGCTTCAACCCCACCAGATTGAGCCCGTCCAGCAAGCCGCGCGGGCCCTGCACCAGACCGTGCGGCAGCACATCGTTGGTCACCATCGTGACCGCCCCGATGATCGCGCCCTGCCCGACCCTGACCCACTGGTGGATGCCCGACAGCCCGCCGATGATCACGTCGTCCCCGATGACGCAGTGCCCCGCGATGGCCACCTGATTAGCCAGGATCACCCGGTTGCCCAACGTCGCATCGTGCCCCACATGGCTGCCGGTCATCAGCAGGCAGTCATCGCCCACCCGCGTCACGCCGCCGCCGCCCGCCGTGCCGGTGTTCAGCGTCGCGCCTTCGCGGATCTTGCACCGCGCGCCCACGATCAACCGGGTCCGTTCGCCCTTATACTTGAGGTCCTGAGGAACCTCGCCCACACAGGCAAAGGGAAAGATCTGCGTCGCCGCACCGATATCCGTCCAGCCGGTGACCACAGCATGCGACTTGACCACCACGCCCGCGCCCAGCGTGACCTCCGGCCCGATGACCGCGAACGGACCGACCAAGACGCCCTCGCCAAGCACCGCTCCGGGCTCGATCACCGCACTGGGATGGACGCCCCCGGTCATCGCCTCATGCCTTCGGCACGTCGAACATGGCCATGAACGTCGCCTCGCAAGCCAACTCGCCATCGACCATCGCCCGACCCTCGAACTTCCAGACGCGTCCGCCACCGCGCAGCGCGGTTACATGCAACTCCAGCACGTCACCGGGCACCACCTTGCGGCGAAACTTCACCCCATCGACGCCCATGAAGAAAACGGTCGCGTTCTTGTCCACCAGATCCATCGACAGCCCGACCAAGATCCCGCTGGTCTGCGCCATAGCCTCGATGATCATGACCCCCGGAAAGATCGGCATGCCGGGAAAATGGCCTTGGAACTGCGGCTCGTTGAAGGTCACGTTCTTGATGCCGACGCAGGATTTAGGCACCACGATGTCGCGCACCTTATCGATCAGCAGAAACGGAAAGCGGTGCGGGATGATGCGCTGGATAAGGTCCAGATCGGCAACTGTCGGCGCGGCTGGCTGATCTTTCATGTGCATTCCTGTCCTCCAGACCCAAGCAGGCATTTCGCTTGCCTAGCAAGTCGCAGGCCTGACGACAAGCGCGCGCGACCTAAGGCGAGGCGGGGGCAGGCGAATTCGGGCCGGGTTGCGGGGGAAGGGGCGCGTCCGGGTCCGGGGCGTCCTCGGATTGCGTGTGGGGCAGCGGCGTACCATCGCCAAGCTCGGCGTCAAGCCTCGCGATCGCATCGTCCGTGATATCGATCCGGTCGAACGACAGCACGATGGCACCGCGATCCAGGATCACCACCGCCCCCATCTCGTTCATCAGACGCCCCAGCACGGGCAAGGCGGTTTCGGTGAACGTTTGCCGATCCTCGTCGCGCTGTCGGGCGAGCACGCGAAACCGGGCTTCCTGCGCGCGGCGCACCTCTTCGACCCGCGCGTCGAATTCGTCGGCCAGCTTGCGAAACTCTGCCGCCGCCATGCGCGCCCGAAGGTCGGTCAGACTGCGCTCTTCAGCCTCGAAGGCGGCCTCCAGCTTGCGGTTCTCTGCGGCCAGCGCAGCCTCCTCGGCCTCGTTGCGGGCCAGCACGCTGCGCCCGAACCTCGATTCCGCAAACAGGCGGTCCTGATCCAGCGTCACGACCGGGCTTCCCGGCGCGCTTGGGTTCTGTGCGCTGACCGGCCCGGCCAACACCGCCAGCCCCAGCGCGATCACCCACCGAAGCATCAGAACTGGGTCGAGATCGTCAGGTCGAAGTTCTGCTCCCGGTCGAACTCTTCCTGGCGCAACGCCCGGCTGAAGTTGAACCGCAGCGGGCCGATCGGCGTATCCCAGAACAGCGAAAGCCCGACCGCCGAGCGCAGCGAAAAGTCCTCGCTGACGACGGTGGCGTTGGTCGCATCGAGGCTCCAGACCGACCCGACGTCAAAGAACAGACCGCCCTTGATGCCGTACTCTTCTGGCAGACCCAGCGGGAAATCCGCCTCGAACCGGGCGACGGCAAAGGCGTTGCCCCCAAGCGCATCTTCGTTGGCGGCGCCCAGATCCCGCGGACCAATCCCGTTCGGCTCGAACCCGCGGATTTTGCCGCGGCCGAAGTACCGCTCGGTGACCCGCGTGTTGTACCCGTCGATCCCGTTGATCAGACCGGCCTCGAAGATCGCCCGGATCGCGACTTCCTCTTTCAGGACCTTGGTTTCGGCCAAGGCGAACAGCGTGCTTTCGACGTAGGTTGCATCGCCGCCCAGACCGGCAAAATCCTGACCGAACCGGAACAGTATGCGCGAATTGGGGTTCAGCCCGGTGAACCGCGTGTCGAACACATAGCTGTACCCGATGGCCGAGGTCAGGATGCGACCACGGTCCGCCTCGGCCACCAGCAGGGCCGAGGAATCGTCGGTCAGATCGCTTGGCGTATCGACACCAGCCACGTTCTCGATCAGGTCCGCGCCGATCTTGTAGCGCAATTCCACGCGGCTGTTTTCACCCACCGGAAAGTCGATGGACGGGCTGAGGAACGCCTCTTCGGTGTCGTAATCGGCGTTGTCGCTTTCGGTGATCTTGTAGCCCGCGCTGAAGCGGAATCGCAGGTCGCGGCCCAGGAAATTCGGCTCGACGAATGTGATGCTGCTGTCGGTGGCATCGGTGCCGGACTGGATGTTCAGGTTGAACGTCTGCCCGCGACCGAGGAAGTTCGTCTCGGCAAACCCCACGCTCAGCCCGAGGCCGCTGCTCACGCCATAGCTCGCACCGAAACTCAGCGAGCCGGTCGGCTGCTCTTCCAGATCGACGTTGACCACCACCTGATCGGGCGCGGACCCCTGCCGTGCGTTGACGTCGGCGTTCGCGAAATATCCCAGCGCCCGGATGCGTTCGGCCGCCTGACGAACCTCGCGCGGATTGAACGGGTCGCCTTCGACCGACCGGAACTGGCGCCGCACCACCTGATCGAGCGTGGTGGTGTTGCCTTCGATGTCGATGCGTTCGACGAACACCTTCTGCCCGCGCGTGATGACGAATTGGACGTCGATCGCCTGGTCGCGGTCATTACGCGTGATGCGCGGCTCGACCACCACGAAGTTCAGACCCTTGCGCAGCGCCAGCGTTTCCATCCGGGCCACGTTGTTCTCGATGATCGCGGGCGTATAGGTCACGCCAGACCGCAGCCGGCGCACCGCGTCGAACTCGGCGGCATCGACGCCTTCGACCTCGGATACCGTGCTGACGGACCCGACGTTGAAGCTGCGCCCCTCGCGCACCGTGAACGACACGAACGTCGCGTCGCGTTCGCGCGACAATTCTGCCGAAGCGTCGAGGATTTCGAAATCCACGAACCCGCGCGACAAGTAGAAATCGCGCAGCATCTGCTTGTCGATTTCCAGCCGCTCGGCCTGGAAGGTATCGCTGCGGATAACCTGACGCAAGAAGCCCGCCTGTTTGGTTTCGAGGATCTGCCGCAGCCGCCGATCCGAGAACGCCCGGTTGCCGACGAACGACAGCCGCTCGATCTCGACCGTGCGGCCTTCCTGGATCTCGAACACCAGATCCACGCGGTTGTCCGAACGGCGGATGATGCGCGGCTCGATCGTGGCGGCACCGCGCCCGGCGACCCGGTATTGCTCGGCGATGGATGCGGCATCCGCCTCGGCGGCCGCAGGTGAATAGACGAGGCGCGACCGCGACTGGGTGATCGAGGTCAGTTGTTCGTCATCGATCCGCCGGTTGCCCTGAAAATCCACCACGTTGATCGTGGGATATTCCTGAACGCGGATGACCAGCGCGTCACCCTGTGGGTCGATTGCCACGGTTTCGAACAGGCCGGAATTGACGATCCGCTGATAGGCATCGTTCAACTCGCCGGCTGACACCCCCTGGCCGCGATTGATTCCCGCAAAACCCAGGATCGTGGCCGCATCGACACGCTGGTTGCCTTCAATCGTGACACTCGAAAAGCTGTAGCTCTGGGCTTGGGCAGAGGTGAAGAAGCTGCCGGAAATGCCTGTCGATCCAAGCAGAATCGCCACAACCGCCGAACGCAGCACCACCTTGGGGAACCTGTGGCGCCGACTGCCCGCGCTGATGTGCCTGCCCATGCTTCTCTCCGCCCATTCAAACGCCTGTCATGACTGACTAGCCGCTCGGGCATGGCTTGTCAAAAGGCAGAGGGCGGTTACAGCCGGTAGCGGCCAAACCAGTGCAAAAATACCGTCGCTAGTGGCTTCACTGCCTCAGCGATCGACAATCGTCGTGCCCAGGAACGCGCCCGCGAGCAGGCCGACCACGACGGTGCCCAGCATGAAAAGCCGGTCCCAGTTCAGCCAGACCAGCAGCCGAAGCCCTTTGTATCCGTCCATGACCAGTTGCATCGTGTCACCTGTTTCGCTGTTTTGCTTGGAGTTTTCGCCCAAGAATACGGCATCAGTGTGGCAACGGCGGCGTGGTCCTGGAGTGCACGGGTCAGGTGCAGAACAGGTCGTTCGACAGCGCAAAGGCCATCAGCGACAGCAGCAGTACAAGCCCGACCGACATCAGCACCTGCAGCGCCTTGTCGCTGGGTGGTTTGCCGGTGGCGGCTTCATGAAGTGCGCGATCAACCGGTCCCACGGGAAGCCGTAGTCGGCGACACAGACGGTGTGCTCGAAAGGCGGCGGTTCGCGCAGG
>JANNNU010000158.1:0-4116 GCA_031398695.1 Paracoccaceae bacterium
CGCGGACATCGCGCGTCGCGGTGACGCGCAGATCCTCGGCCCCGGCCTTCCTCGCCCGCGCCGAGGCTTCGGCGACCACCCAATCCTCCATCGCGCGCAGCGCGGCCTCTTCGTCGTTGAACCCCGCCGGCCCGGTTGCCAGATGCGCCACGAACCGGCCCGCTGACGGGCTGCTGACCAGACCCTGGGCGCGCTGGCTGACCTGGCCCACCACTGCGCCGATCGCGTTGGCGACGCCGGCATGGTCGGGCAGGATCATCCGGCAGCCAAGCCGATCGCCGACCGCGCCATAGTAGAACGGGGCCGACGCCCCGAGGCCGATCACCGGCACGCCAAGACCCACCGTCACCTCGACCACCCCGCGGTACCGCGCCAGACCCGCCTTCGTCAGGGGATGGCGCACCAGACCCTCGGGCCCCAGCCCGGCAAAACCGTCATCCTCGCCAAAGGCGGCCTCCAGAAGGCAATCGACGGTCTGCGCGGTCAACTGTTCGATGATCTGCGCGGCCAGCGTTCCCGCATTGGGCGCAAAGCGGTCTCCCGACCCGTTGCGCCGGCGCGCCAGCAGCCGCACCGCCTTGTCCGCGGCCGCTCCGTCCCACGCAGCGAGCCGGCCCAGAACGTGACTGGCATCCGACGGCGTGACGCCCGCGATCATCACCAACCCGCGCGACACCAGCCGTTGCAGGGCCGCCGCCTCGAGCCGGCTGGCCAGCGCCTGCGCCATCGGCATCGGTGCGGTGATCCGCGCCAGCACCGCCGCCTCGCGCGGCGACAGGCCGTCGGCCTGCCCCCCCATCGGCACCACGAACCGCCCGTCGAACTCGCCCACCGCCTCGATGGCCAAGGCGCGGTCCAGTGCGGCATGCACCATCGGCCCGTGATCCACCGCCAGCAACGAAACCGGCATCAGCCTGCGGGGGCCGAGCCACAAGCCGCCCGCCAGCCCTTCAGTGACCAGATGCACCTCGCTGTCGCCGCCAAGGCCCGTGGTGCGCATCGCGACCGCCTCGACCATCGTGCGAAAGCCACCCACGCGCGCCCCCTGCGGGTCGATCTCGGGCAGGCCGCCGCGCAACAGGGCGACGTCGGTGGTCGTGCCCCCGATGTCCGACACCAGCGCATCAGATGCGCCGGTCAGCCACCGCGCCCCCACGATGCTGGCCGCTGGCCCCGACAGGATGGTTTCGATCGGGCGCTCGCGCACCATGGCGGCGCTGATCAGCGCGCCGTCGCCGCGCACCACCATCAGCGGCGCGGCGATCCCCGCTGTTGCCAGATGCCGCTCGCAGGCGGACACCAGCCGGTCGATCATCCCGATCAGCCGCGCGTTCAGCACCGCCGTCAGGGCCCGCTTCGGCCCGTTCAGCTGGGCCGACAGCTCGTGCGAACAGGTCACGGGGCGCCCGGTGACCCGGCGGATCAGGTCGCGCACCGCCACCTCGTGCGCGGCGTTGCGCGTGGCGAACCGGGCGGCGACGGCAAAGCCCATGACCTGATCGGCGAGCCCGGCCACCTGCGCCTCCAGCGCGGCAAGATCCAGGGCCGCGGCCTCGGTTCCAGCATGGGTGTGCCCGCCCGCGACCTGCACCACCGGGTCGCCGCGCAGCGCCTCGACCAGACCGCCGCGTTCCAGATCTCCGGCATCGAACCCGATGAAGATCAGCGCGACACGCCCGCCCTGCCCTTCGACCAGCGCATTGGTGGCCAGCGTGGTGGACAGCGACACCAGCGCCACATCGACGGCCCGAACCCCCGCACCCGCCAGCGCCGCATCGACCGCCCGCCCGATCCCGTCGGCCAGATCGCCGCGCGTGGTCAGGCTTTTCGCCGATCCGATCACCCGGTCGGCGGCCTCGTCGATGATGACCGCGTCGGTGTAGGTGCCCCCGGTATCGACCCCCAGAAAATACGCCATGCTGTCCTGCCTGTTGCCCCGACCTGCTATAGGCCGCCGATCGGGCGGGGTCACGCCCCGCGTTTGGCACCGGCCCCGGCGCGCGCGGGCTTTCCTGCGGCGATCCGGCTTTTTCGACGCGCGGCGGGGGGGATGCCCATCGCGGCCCGATATTTGGCCACCGTGCGGCGCGCGACGGCGATGCCGCCTTCGGCCAGCGCGGCCACCAGCGCCGCATCCGACAGCGGCGCCGCCTTTGACTCCGACGCCAGCAACTGGGCAAGACGCGCCTGCACCGCCGCGCCCGAAGCCTGCCCCGCGCCCGCGCCGACGCGCGCGCTGAAGAGCCGCCTGAGCCACCACGTGCCGCGCGGCGTGTCGACCGAGGCCCCCGCCACCACCCGGCTGACCGTGCTTTCGTGCAGGCCCAGCACCTCGGCCACGTCGGCCATCGTCATCGCCACCAGCGCGCCCGGTCCGTGGTCCAGAGCGGCGCTTTGCCGGTGCAGCACCTCGCGGCCCACCCGCAACAGCGTGTCGTTTCGCGTCTGCACCAGACGCGCAACCGCACGGGCGGCCGTCAAGTTGGCTGTCAAATCTGGCGTCACCTCCGCGGCCAGGTCGGACCCCGACCGCCCTGCGTCTGGATGGCCAGCCTTGTTTAGCCCCCCGCCCGTATCCCCGCCCGTATGCCCGCCCACGTCGCCACGACCCGCGACCGAGACAGAAACCGCGGGCAGGCTGGAATGGTTCAGCGACACCTCCCACCCCCCCGCAGGCGTGCGGCGCACCAGCAGGTCGGGCTCGCGCAGCGCCCCCGATGCCGCCGCCAAGGGGGCGAATTGCGCGCCCGGCTTGGGGTCGAGGCTGCGAATGATGCGGAACCGGGCCGAGATTTCTGCCGGCGTCGTGCGCGCGAGCCGCGCCAGCCGCGCCAGATCGCCCGCCCCCAAGAGATCGAGCCGCTCGAGGATGACCTGCATCTTGTCGTCCAGCGCGCCGGTTTCCGCCAGTTGCAAGGCCAGACATTCGGCCAGATTGCGCGCGAAAAGCCCTGCCGGTTCGATCCGCTGCAGCCGCGCCAGAACCGGGGCGATCTCTGCCGCCGGCACACCAAGGTCGCGCGCGATCTGCGTCAGCGACCGGCCCAGCCATCCCGAAGGCTCCAGCGCATCGGCCAGTGCGGCGGCCACCTTTGCCTCGCGCGGGGGCAGGCGCATCCGCTCGATCGCGCCCAGCACATGCGCCATCAGACTGGCCGACGGCGCTTCGGCCTGGTCAAGCGCGAGGCCGAAACCCTGCGATCCCGACTCCTGCGATCCGAAACCGCGCGACCCGGCCCCCTGCGCCCGCGAGGCACCCGACCGGCCGCCCCCGGCACCCGGCCCGATCACCCCCGTCCAACGCGGCAGCCAGTCGCCCATGGCCGGAGCCGGTGCGGGGTCAAGGCGCAGGTGCGGGTTGGACTCGGCCTGTTCCTCGAGATAGCGCGTCAGCCCGGCCGCGTCGGCGCGCAACAGGTGGATCGACGTCTGCAGCCCGGGCGTCAGCTGCAAGCGCTGGGTCTGCGTGACGGAAAGACGAGGGCGCGACATGCCCGGACGCTATGCGACCTGTGCGACGCGCGCAACGGCCGCCTATTCCGTTCCGGCGGCGGGATGGGTATGGACGGCACAGGGCGCGCCGTGCGGCCTGACCGCGGGCCAGCCCCCGGACCCCGGGAGTAGGTGTGGACAGAACATGACCGACTTGCATCTCTTCGGGCAAAAGGGCGGCGGCATGGATGCCGGACCGGTGCCGCTGGTGCGCGATCTGGTGCTGGTCGGGGGCGGACACGCGCATGCGCTGGTGCTGCGCCGGTGGGGGATGCGCCCGTTGCCCGGCGTGCGGGTGACGCTGATCAACCCCGAACCGGTTGCCGCCTACACCGGCATGCTGCCCGGCCACGTCGCCGGGCACTATCCGCGCGACGCGCTGATGATCGATCTGGTGCGCCTGGCGCGGTTTGCGGGGGCCCGGCTGATCCTGGATCGCGCGGTGGGATTGGCCGGCGGGGCCGTCCGGCTGGCGGATCGCGCACCGGTGCGGTTCGACGTGGCCAGCCTTGATATCGGCATATCGGCGGACCTGCCCGATCTTCCCGGCTTTGCGGACTTTGCGCGGTCGGTCAAGCCGCTGGGGCCGTTCGCCGCGCAGTGGGACGCGTTTCTGGCCCGACG
>JANNNU010000155.1:0-2621 GCA_031398695.1 Paracoccaceae bacterium
CCTGCGATAGACCTTAGCATTTCGTAACTCCTCAAACCATATTTTCCGGTCTGACATGGGTATCGAAAGTGGCTTCGTCAACCAGTCCGGATGCTAACGTACATGTCCGCCGCCGATCTGCAGGACGTGGACGTAGTGGTGCGCCAGCGCCTCAAGCTCGTGCGCCAGCCAGGTTGCGCGCGCAAGCGTCGGCGCGGCGGTCAGCATCCCGTGGTTGGCCATCAGGCAGCCCGCCCGCCCCTCCATCGCCGCCACCACCGCCGCCGACAAGGCCGCCGTGCCATAGCAGGCATAGTCGGCCACCCGGATCTGGGGGCCCCCGAAAGCCGCCATCATGTAGTGGATCGCGGGGATCGGTTTTCGCGCGATGGCGAGGATGGTCGAGAAGGGCGCGTGGGTATGGACGACCGCGTTGAACTCGGGCCGGGCGCGTAGAAGGTCGCGGTGAAAGCGCCATTCGGTCGAGGGTTTCAACGGGCCTTCCCAAGAGCCGTCCTCGCGGTCAAGGGGCATGCGGGCGATCATCGCAGGCTCCAGCGCCAGCGCCGCAACGCCCGAGGGGGTGATGAGCATGGCCTCCCCATCCCGCACTGAAAGGTTGCCCGAGGAACCGCGGTTCAGGCCGCTTGCGTCAAGCTCGTGGGCGCAGGCGATGAGGTCAGCGCGAAGGTCGGTCATCTGGCGTGGTCGGGGAATAGGGTGCCGAGGGCGCCGGGGGCGACGACCCCGCGCTCGGTAATCAGCCCGGTGACGAGGCGGGCGGGGGTGACATCAAAGGCAGGGTTGGCGGAGGGAGTCGCCTCGGGCGAGATGCGCAGGCGGGTGACGGTGCCGTCCGGGAGTTTCCCCTGCACGAAGGACACCTCGTCGCCGGACCGCTCTTCGATGGGGATCTCGGCCACGCCGTCCTGCACACGCCAGTCGATGGTGGGCGAGGGTAGGGCCACATAGAAGGGTACGCCGTTGTCATGGGCTGCGAGCGCCTTGAGGTAGGTCCCGATCTTGTTGCAGACGTCGCCCCGCGCGGTGGTGCGGTCGGTGCCGACAATTACCATATCGACCAGCCCGAGCTGCATCAGATGCCCGCCCGCGTTGTCCACGATCAGGGCGTGCGGGATGCCCGCGCCCGCCATTTCCCAAGCGGTCAGGTGGGCGCCCTGGTTGCGGGGGCGGGTCTCGTCCACCCAGACGTGCAGCGGAATGCCCGCCGCCTGCGCCTTGTAGATCGGCGCGGTCGCGGTTCCCCAGTCCACCGTGGCGAGCCAGCCTGCGTTGCAATGGGTCAGGATATTGACCGGCCCGCCTTTCCGTTCTGCAATCGCGCGGATGACCGCCAAGCCGTGGTCGCCGATGGAAGAATTGATCGCTACATCCTCGTCGGCGATCTCGCCCGCCCGCGCCATGGCCGCCGCTGCACGGTCTGCTGGCCGAAGGGGCGTAAGGACGCGCGCCATCTCCTCCAGCGCCCATCTCAGGTTGACCGCCGTGGGGCGCGTCTCGATCAGGGTGGCGTGGGCGCGGGCTAACCCTGCGTCGGACGGATCCTCGGCCATCGTCACCGCCACAACGTAAGCCGCCGTCGCCCCTATCAATGGTGCGCCCCGGACCCACATGTCGCGGATCGCCGTCGCCGCTTGGTCAAGCGTCGCCAGCGTCACCACGACGAATTCATGCGGCAGGCGGGTCTGGTCGATAATCCGGACCGCGCCGTCCTCGACCCAGATGGACCGGTAGTGCTGCGAGCCAACCTTCATCGTGCAATGCTCCTGTCCAGTTCGCGGGCGAGGGGGGCGAGGTCGCCCGGTGAAGGCTTCACGGTGGCGATGATCCGGCCCGTTTCCAGCGCCCTTGCCTCGCAGGGGAAGCGGTGCGCGGGGTCGGGGATCGCCTCGAGGTCCTCGACATGGGCAAGGCCGAGGATGCGGCGGTGCATCTCGACCCCGCAGAACCCCATGGCATCGTGCCAGATGCCCGCCAGCACCCCCGCCAGGGCCGACTCGGCGCCGCCTGCGTCCTCGAAGAGGCTCCGCTCATAGAGGATACCAGTCCGCTCTGTCCGCCATAGGTGGCGGAATTCGGCAGAGAAGACCTCCCACACTTCGGCCAGTTGCCCAAGCAGCCAGTCGCGGCAGCCGTCCCGCGCGCCGGATGTGTCCTCATGTCCCGACTGGGCGTGGAAAGCCAGCAGAAGGTTCGCCATGAACATCCCAACGTCAAAGCCGAAGGGCCCGTAGATCGCGAATTCGGGGTCGATCACCTGCGTATCCTCGGCCGTCACCATCAAGGATCCGGAGTGGAGGTCGCCGTGAACCAGCGTCTCGGTCTTGCACAGGAAGGCATGCTTCGCCTCCTGCGCCGCGATGCGAAGGGCGCGGTCGGCGCGCAGAGGGGCGATGAAGGGGTCGAGGCCGGAGGTGTGGCGGTTGAGCTTGGCGGCAAAGTAGGGGTCTGAGAAGACGAGATTCTCGGTGATGTCGGCCAGCGCGTGGTTCGCCGCGAAGAGCGCCATGTCTTCTCGCAAGACCCGCCCCGATAGCGACAGCGCCGACCCCCGGAACAGGCTGCGCGCCAGAAACGCGCCCATGTGCTGCGCCAGCCGAGGATGCTTCACCCCCCGCACC
>JANNNU010000165.1:0-4847 GCA_031398695.1 Paracoccaceae bacterium
GTGGCTAGGTAGCTCAGCTGGTTAGAGCACGTGACTCATAATCACGGGGTCGGGGGTTCGAGTCCCCCCCTCGCCACCATCATCCTTTAGTGCATTCGTACCACTTGCAGCCCGTTCAAGGGTCGGCGACTGCCGCGACGCTGTCCGGTCATGTGCGCCGTGGTGCCGAAAAACCTAAGGTGCGGTCGCGTTTTCGGACGACCATGGAAAGTTCAGATACGTGTCGCGGCTGTCAAAGCAGATGTTGCCGTAAAGGGCCAGATACCGGTCCCGCCGGTCGGCATCGCCGTAGACGGCGGCGGGGTTGGCGGTGTCCTCTTGGTATTGCGGCAAGGTCTCGGCGTTCAGCGCGATCGGCAGGATGTCCATCGCCTGCGGGATGCTCTTGCCGTCCAGCCAATCGGCGGCGTGCTGGCCCATTGCGTAGCCAAAGATTGGCGAAGCGAGGCTGATGCTGGTCTTGAAGGGGCTTTGCGGGTCCAGAAGCTCGGCCACCGCGTCGACCTCGCCGTCGATCCCGCCGAAAAACTGGTCGGGCCGGGCCAGTCCCGCATCCCGCATTGCCGCCAGCGCCCCAAGCACCACGGTGTCGGCCCCCAACACGACATCGATCTGAGGTTCCGCCAGAAGGATGGTCTTCATCATGTCGTAGCCGCCCTGCGTGCTGACGGTCGGCGGCGAGATGTCGGCCACGATGACCGCGCCGGGCAGCGCCCGAAGCGAGTCGCGCATGGCGGCAAACCGGGGCGCGAGGAATTCGAGGCTGTCATGGGTCAGGATCACCACATGCGCCTTGCCGTCCAGACTGCGGGTGATGTAATCGACCGCGGCATCGCCCAAAGCTTTGCCGGTCAGATACTGCGGGGCGTTCAGGATCGTGATCGCGGGCGGCGGCACCACGGTTCCGACATAGGCGCCGGTCCATATCATCTCTTGCAGCGGCGGCGCGGCGGACAAGACATCGACCGGGGCCGCAACCAGCGCCCCGACCCGGTCGGCGCGGAACGCGTCGATCTGCGCCACCATCAGCGCCGCGTCGTTGTCGGCCACCGCGCTTTGATAGGTCAGACCGCGATCCGTGGCTGCGGCGGACAACCCCTGTTCGACCCCCAGCATGAAATCGCGGTCATTGTCGCGCGCAAAGGCCAGCACGCGCGTCAACCCGGTCGGGGGCGCACAGTCAGCGGCGTCCGGATCGAACGGGCCAAGCACCACGGGCGTCGTGATGCCCTGCGGACGGTCCTGCGCCGGAACTTGCGCTGCCTCTTGGGCCCCGGCCGCGGGCGCAAGCAGGATCGAGGCCAGAAAGAAAAGGTGCGCCGCACTTGGTCGGTCGATTGCTGGTGTCGTCAACGCTGCCTCCTAAGCTGCCGGCAGGATAAGCCGGGCGGACGTGCCCGGCCGCCGTTCGACGTATTCGATCCTGCCGCCCAGACTGATGGCCATCGCATTGACCAGCTTGGTGCCCAGACCGCTGCCCTGCGCAGCTTGATCGGCGCGGCGGCCCACCCCGTCGTCCTCGACCCGCAGTTCCGCGCGGCCGTCGTCGTCGCGCGTCAGCGACACGCGAATCTCTCCCTGACCATCGGGATAGGCGTATTTGAACGCATTGGTGACCCACTCGGCGGTGATGACGCCCACGCTGACGCTTTTGTCGGTGGGCAGGCTGAGCGGTGCAATGTCGGGCTTGAGCGAGGCTTTGTGGCCCGCGGTGCGCATGGATACCTCGAGTTGTTCCAGAAGGCTGGGCAAAAACCCCTCCAGCGCGACCAGACGGACATCGCCCGAGGAATAAAGCTCTTTGTGCACCAAGGCCACGGCGCTGATGCGGCTTTGCGTTTCGGCCAGCGCCGTGCGGGTTTCCTCGCTTTTGGACGCGCGCGATTGCAGGCCGACCATCGATGCGACGATAGCCAGGCTGTTGGCGACCCGGTGGTTGACCTCGGCCAGCAGAATCTCGGCCCGGTCCCGCGCATGCGTCAACTCGGACGTGCGGTCCGCGACGCGGCGCTCCAGATCGCTGTTCAGCCCGGCAACGTCGTCCCGCGCCTGGGCCAGCGAGCGGGTGAAGCCGACGATCAGCACGAGGCTGGTCACCACCACCAGCAGGATAAGGGCGGCCGACGCCAGCGTAACCGTGCGCAGCCCCAAAAGCGCATCTCTTTGCTGGACCGCGTTTTCCGTCACGGCAGCATCGGAGTCGCGGATGATCTTGGACAGAAAGACGTTCGCCTCGTCCATCAGCGCCTTGCCCAGGTTGGACCGCAGGACGGCCATCGCCTCGGCGTCCCGCCGGTCGCGCTTCAAGGCGATGGTCGCGTCCATCTCGGCGAACTTTTCGTCGACGATCGCGGCCAGACGCGCGATCGCGGGCGTGGCGCTGCGTTCGGGGCCCAGAACCTCCTGCAACCGCTGCAACTCGCGGTAGGTGACGGCCTTGCCGGTGCCGTAGGGGGCGAGATACACCTGATTGCCGCTGGCAATGTAGCCACGCTGGCTGGCTTCGGCGGTTTGCAGGCCAAAGCGCAATTGAACCGCTGCCAGCGCCAGATTGCGGCTGATCATTGAATCGCTCAGGTCCGTCCCGGCCCGGTCGGCCAGGCGGAATGTCGTCGCCACGATCAGGATCAGCGCGATCAGGCCAACCGCCAACAGACCGAGCGACGCCCACATGACGCGGGCACCCTGCCGCCTGCTGCGAGCGCGCACCTCAGCCGATGCCATGTCTGTCTGCCGGGCGCATCTTACGCAATCCTTTGCGTGTTCTCTGCGGCGCTTTTACATGCGGCCAGCGGCCAATGCACGCATTAACAGGGCCGGGGCCGCGTCTTGCCCTGCGCGCGCCGCGCACCGCGGTCAAAGGCAGATCGACGTGACCAGAACGGGTATCAGCGTCCAGATGCTGGCCACCAGCGCCGTCACCGCCAAGGCCATCGACGCCGTCTGCACGAACCGGGACCGTGACGGGGCATAGACCGTCGCCAGCAGGCTGATGACCTGCATCGCGACCGCGATGGCAAAGCCGGCCACCAGCACGGTGCGGGCATCAAGGTCGGCGGGCCAGTGGCGCGAACAGGTCAGTTCCCGCACCGCATAGACCGCGCTGAACCCCACCAGCCAGATGGTGATCGGCAAGGAGAGGCGCAGGATCTCGATCATCCGAATGACCCCGGCAGCCAGGCCGCGCCAAGGGCGATGAGGCCGGTGGCGCCGGTGAAATCGGCCCAGAGCGCGACGATGCGCGCCTCGCCGATGCGAGTGGGGGCGACATAGCCCGCTGCAATCCGCGCCACGAGGTAGCACAGCATGATCGCCGTCAGCCCGGTGTGCAGCAGAACGTGCCCCGACAACAACCACAGCGTCGCGTCATAGGCGTGACCAGCGGGGTCCGGACGGTCCAGCAGCACGCTGGCCGCGGCGATGGACAGCGCCGCCGCGCCGGCTATGGCAACGCTTAGGGTGGGCCAGGCTGCCTGGCTGCGCACGATCGCGCGGATCGCCAGGCGGGGCGCGACCACCAGCGCGGCCGCCCCCGCCACCGCCAGCAGTACCGCCGTTTGCCCGGGCACCAGATAGGATTGCGGCGGCCAATTCGGCGCGACCGTCCACAAGAACGCATAGCCGAACAGCAGCGACCCGAAATGCACCCCGTCGGCCAAGAGCAGGAACAGCGACCCCCACCACCCCGGCGGATCGGGGCTATCCGATGCCAGGGGCAGGCGCGCGCCATGGCCGGCATCGACCGGACCCTGATCTGTGCGCGACCCCAGACCCCAGGCCCAGACCATCGCCAGTGCGACGACACCCACCAGGGCCGCGCCCGCAAGGATGTAGGCGCCGAACAGCGGGGCCAGGAACGACGTGCTGGTCACGACCGCCAGCAGGAACGGCAGCAGCGAATTGCCCGGCAGCACGACGACCTGCGACGGCTTTCCCTGTGCGGTCGTCACGATCAGGTTTTCCCGCCGGTTGCGCGTGACGTCGCCCAGATAGCCCTCGCCGCGCGCGATCTTGAGCGCGAGGTCGGGATCGTCGTGCAGCGGATAGCGGCTGCGCACGATCGGGATCGAGGCAAAGCCGTAGGTCGGCGACGGGATCGCGGCGCTCCACTCCAGCGTGCCCGCACCCCAGGGGTTGCGCCGCCCCCGCACCGCGACGAAGGCATTGACCGCCACATCGAGCACGATCAACGCAAATCCGATCGCCATCACGAACGAGGCGACCGAGGCGACAAGGTTCAGCGCCTCCCACCCCTGTCCGGCGTCATAGGTCCATGTCCGCCGGCGCTGGCCCAGCAGGCCCGCGACGTGAACCGCCAGGAACGTGATGTGAAAGGCGGGCACCACAAGCCAGAACGCCACCTCGCCCAGCTTGAAAAACCGCGTGCGCCCGGTGATCAGCGGCTGGAAATAGTAGATCGCCGCGATCATCGGAAACACATAGCCGCCGATCATCACGTAGTGCAGGTGTGCGACGACAAAGTGCGTGTCATGGACCTGCCAGTTGAACGGCACCATCGCCAGCATAACGCCCGTCAGACCGCCGATCACGAAGGTGGCAAAGAACCCCATGATCCACAGCATCGGCAGTTCCATCCGGGCGCGACCCTTCCACAGGGTGCCGATCCAGGCAAAGATCATCACCGATGTCGGCACCGCCACCAGCGTCGAGGCGGCGGAAAAAAACGCCAGCCCCATGTGCGGGATGCCGGTGGTGAACATGTGGTGCACCCTCTCGAAAACATTTGAGCCAGGACCAGAGGCGGATGGCGCCGCCTGGCGCCGGGAGTACCAGGCACTGGTCAGCGCGCTGGATGCAGCGCCGGCCTGGGTGGCGGGGCTCGCAGC
>JANNNU010000178.1:0-2447 GCA_031398695.1 Paracoccaceae bacterium
ACCGCCGGCAGCGGCGTGATCGCCGATGCCCCGCCCCCGGTGATGGTCGCGCGGGTGACGGGTGCCGGCGACACGTTCATGGCCGCGCATCTGGTGGCAGAGCGGCGCGGGACGGACAGGGCTGGGTCGCTGGCCGCAGCGGTTCGTGCGGCGGCGGAATATGTCTCCGGGGAACCCGGCCGCTGAGCCTTGATGCGGAACCTTTTTCCAGGCCACGCGTTGACAGCAATTCAGGAGGCAATGATGGATCTGACGCTGCGGATGACCACCGAGGTTGCCGATGCGCGCGCCGAGGGGCGCCCTGTCGTGGCCCTTGAATCCACGATCATCACCCACGGCATGCCCTATCCGCAGAACGTGACCACGGCGCGCGCGGTCGAGGCGGCGGTGCGCGAGGCGGGGGCAGTGCCCGCGACTATCGCGGTGATGGACGGGCGCATCCAGATCGGCCTTTCGGATGCCGAGTTGGAGGCCTTTGCCCAGGCCAAGGGCGTGGCCAAGCTGAGCCGGGCGGATCTGGCGGCCTGTCTTGCCACCGGGGGCACCGGGTCCACCACGGTTGCAGCGACGATGATTTGCGCGCGGGCCGCCGGCATCGCGGTCTTTGCCACGGGTGGGATCGGCGGCGTGCATCGCGGGGCGGAGACGAGTTTCGACATCTCTGCCGACCTGCGCGAACTTGCCGAGACGGCGGTGACGGTAGTGGCGGCGGGGGCCAAGGCGATCCTTGATCTGCCCAAAACGCTCGAGGTGCTGGAAACTTACGGTGTGCCGGTGATCGCCTATGGGCAGGATGCGTTTCCTGCGTTCTGGTCACGCGACAGTGGCCTTCCGGCGCCCCTGCGGATGGACCGCGTGCAGGATATCGCGGCCGCGCATCTGATGCGGGAACGGCTGGGGCTGCCGGGCGGGCAGCTGGTGGCCAACCCGATCCCCGAGGCCGCCGAGATCCCACGCGACGTGATCGGCCCGATGATCGAGGCGGCACTGGCCGAGGCGGCGGTGCAAGGGGTCGTGGCCAAGGCGGTGACGCCGTTTCTGTTGCAGAGGATCTTTGCGTTGACGGGCGGTCTTTCGCTGGACGCCAACATCGCGCTGGTCCTGTCAAACGCGCGGGTGGCGGCGGGAATTGCCACCGCACTTGCCCAACTTCGCGCCAAGCTGGCCTGAAGCGCTCGCCGAAACGCCGATTGGCGTTGTTTGGCGGGCCGTCGCTGATTATCTTGCACCGAACCGGCCCTTCAGGGACATGACATGACCGAATTGCCCCATGGACCGCGCCGGAAGGCAGGCCTTTTCGCCCGGCTCCGGGCCAATTTCCTGACCGGCCTTGTGGTTGTGCTGCCGATCGGGCTGACGATTTACCTGATCTGGACCGTCATCGGCTGGATCGACGGGTGGATCCTGCCGCTGATCCCCGGGCAGTGGCAGCCCGAGGTGCTGATGCGCCGGGTCTTTGGCCCCGAGGCGAACTATCCCACGCGTGGCGTGGGCGTGATCGTGTTCCTGCTGTTCACCATCCTGATCGGCTGGATCGCCAAGGGTTACATCGGGCGGCAGGTGCTTCGCTGGGCCGAGCGGATGGTGGACCGGATGCCGGTCGTGCGGTCCATCTACAACGGGCTGAAGCAGATTGCCGAGACGGTGTTCAACAAGTCCGAACAGCGGTTCGACACCACCTGCCTGATCGAGTTTCCAAGGCCCGGCACCTGGGCCATCGGCTTTGTCTCGTCCCGCGCCAAGGGCGAGATCGCGGAACGTCTGCCGCAGGAGGCGGAGATGATCTCGGTCTTCATCGGGCTGACGCCGTTCACATCGGGCTTTCTGGTGTTCGTGCCGCGCCGGGATGTGGTGATTCTGGACATGAGCCTGGAAGACGCGGCCAAGCTGATCGTGTCGGGCGGCCTCGTCTATCCGCCCGACCGCAGCGTGCCCCTGACCGTGCCGCCGATGCGCGCCGCCGAATAGTCAGCCGACAAGGCTGCCGATATCGACCGAGGCCTTGTTGCCCAGCTTGTCCCCATGATCGCGCAGGAAAGCCGTGGCCGCCGCGCGCCCCGCCTTGCGCAGGCGGAAGAGGAGATAGGGCGTGGGCGTCAGCTTGGACGCGGCACCTAGCGCGTTCATCGTGGCATCGTCGGCGATCATGTGGACGCGGACGTTCTTCATCTCGCCGCGCGGCACGCGGCCTTCGGCGATCAGGCGGCGGACGAAGGCGATGGCGCGCAGGTCGCGAAGGAGCGGCGCATTGAAGCCGATCTCGTTGATCCGCTCCTGAATCTCGGCAGGCGTCGTGGGGATCGCCTCACGCCGCAGGGGGTTCACCTGCACGATCAAAAGATCGCCCGGCATCCCCTTGTCGTACAACGGGAAAAGGGCCGGATTGCCGGAGTAGCCGCCGTCCCAGTAGGCCTCTCCATCCACCTCGACCGCCTGAAAGACGGTGG
>JANNNU010000222.1:0-2226 GCA_031398695.1 Paracoccaceae bacterium
CCCGATGATCAGCGCCACGCCCAGCAGATCGCGGGCCCCGTTGACAAAGGTTTCCACCAGCCGCGCCTCGCCCAGCCGCGCGATGATGCCGATCACGATGGCCGCGACCAGAAACAGCCCGCTCATCTCGGCCATCCACCAGCCGCCAACCGACACGCCCCAGATCATCACCGCAAAGGTCAGCGCGAACAGGGTCAGGACGATCTTGTGCAACCCGGTAAAGGTCGCGGCTTCGGCAGGGGTTGCCTTCAGGAAATGCGCCTCGTTCGCCGCCTTCTGGTCATGGACCAGCGATTTGGACGGATCAGCCCGCACCCGCGCGGCATAGCGCATCACGAAGGCGACGGTGACGATCCAGCACAGGCCCAGAATGATCAGCCGCAGCACCAGCCCATCGGCAAAGGTAACCCCTGCCGCATCCGATGCGATCACGGTCGAGAAGGCATTGATCGTAGACCCCAGCACCCCCACGCCCGCGCCCAGAAGAATGACGGCCACCGCCGTCAGCGCATCGAACTTGGCCGCGATCATCACCGGGATCAGCAGGACGTAGAAGGCCAGCGTTTCCTCGGCCATCCCGTAAGTGGTGCCGCCGAGTGCGAACAACGCCATCAGGAACGGGATCATCCACGATTCCCGCCCCTTCAGCCGCACCATCGCCCGCCCGATGCCTGCATCAATCGCGCCGGTGGCCGTAACCACCCCAATGAAACCGCCGATGATCAGCACGAACAGCGACACGTCGATGGCATTGGCGGTATAGGCGACCGGATCGTAGAACCCCGCGATGGGGGCGAGGATCACGTCGAAAATGCCCTGCGGATCGGCCTCGGTCGGTGCATAGCTGCCCGCGACTGGCACATCCTTGCCAAGCGCTTCGGACGGTATGCGCTGGTACTGTCCGGCCGGAATGATCCAGGTCAGCGCGGCCACAAGGATGATCAGGGCGAACAGGATGGTGAAGGCGGAGGGGAAAAGGAACCCCGGTTTCTTGACCGGTTCTTCGTTGGCGGACATGAGGCTTCTCCCGGCGACGAGGTGTTGCGACATGACTAGCCGGGACAGAGCCGGGACGGATTGACCCAGATCAGCACCTTGCCCCTGACTTCCGTGGCAGGGTGCGGCACCGTCGCGAAAGGCCCCAAAGATGAACACCTCCGCCACCAGAACGGCTGGCGCGACCCCGCCGGAGCAGGGAATCACGCAGGCCGAAGCAGCCGCGCGACTTGCCGCCGAAGGATTCAACGAACTGCCGCGTGCCCGTCGCCGCTCGCCCCTGCGGATCGTGTTCGAAGTGCTGCGCGAGCCCATGCTGGCCCTGCTGATTGCGGGGGGCGTGGTCTATCTGCTGCTTGGCAGTCGTGAAGAAGCGCTGATCCTGATGGCCTTTGCCTGCCTGTCGGTTGGCATCACCGTAGTGCAGGAGGCGCGCACCGAGCGCGTGTTGGAGGCGCTGCGCGATCTGACCAGCCCGCGCGCCATGGTGATCCGGGACGGCCAACGCCTGCGGATCGCGGGTCGCGAGGTGGCGCGCGGCGATCTGATCGTGCTGTCCGAAGGCGACCGGGTACCCGCCGATGCAACCCTTCTGGAGGCCACCGGTCTGTCGGCGGACGAATCCCTGCTGACGGGCGAGGCGATGCCCGTGGGCAAGCAGGCTGGACCGGCGACCGCCGCCCGCCCAGGCGGCGAGGATCAGCCGATGGTCTTCTCGGGAAGTCTGATCGTGCGGGGTTCGGCGCTGGCGCTGGTCACGGCCACGGGGCCAGGCTCTGAAATTGGCAGGATCGGGACGTCACTGGGCAAGCTGGAATCTGAAACTCCCCACCTGCAACGGCAGATGCGCAGGCTGGTCGTCGTGTTCGCTGCTCTAGGCGTAGCGGTCAGCGTGGCTGTCGTGGTCCTGTATGGCCTGTTGCGCGGGGACTGGCTGGAGGGCGTTCTGGCGGGCATCGCTGTCGGCATGTCTATGCTGCCCGAGGAATTCCCGATGGTGCTCGCGGTGTTCATGGCGATGGGGGCCTGGCGGATATCCAAGGCGCGGGTGCTGACGCGGCGCGCCTCGGCCATCGAAACGCTGGGAGCAGCGTCGGTGCTATGCACCGACAAGACCGGCACGCTGACCGAGAACCGCAAGACCAACGCCGAATTGCGGCTGACAGACGGGTCGGTGGCAAAGGTCGGCCCAATCCTGCCCGACGCCTTCCCCGAACAGGCGGCGGCGGG
>JANNNU010000224.1:0-1606 GCA_031398695.1 Paracoccaceae bacterium
GTGACGCTGGGAATTTTCGTGCTGGTGATCAACGCGCTGATGCTGTTGCTGGTGGCGTGGCTGGTGCCGGGATTCGTGGTATCGGGATTCTGGGCGGGCTTCTTCGTCGCGCTGTTCGTGTCGGTATTCAGTTTCATCATCAATTCCCTGATCGGCTACAACAAGGTCACGATCCGGCGGATCCGGTGAGCACGCCGGGGGGCGGACGGGTCGGCTTGCCGGCCCAGACTGCGATGTCGGTGGCATTGCCGTTCGCCTTCGCCTATTTTCTTTCCTACGTCTATCGCAGCATCAACGCGGTCATCTCGCCGGACCTGATCGCGGGCTTCTCGCTATCCGCCGCGGAACTGGGCCTGCTGACCAGTGCCTACTTTCTCGCGTTTGCCTGCTTCCAGATTCCGGTCGGCATCCTGCTCGACCGATTTGGCCCGCGGCGCGTGAATGCCTCGCTGTTCGTGGCGGCTGCCGCCGGCGCGCTGATCTTTTCCCTCAGCCAGAGCTTCACGACCCTGCTCGCCGGGCGGGCGCTGATCGGCCTCGGCGTATCCGCCGGACTGATGTCGAGCATCAAGGTGTTCACCATCTGGTTCCCGATGGAACGCCTGCCGGCGATCACGGGCCGGATCCTGTTCGTGGGCGGGCTGGGCGCGATGGCGGCGACCGTGCCGGTGGAAGCCGCATTGAGCGTCACCGACTGGCGCGGCGTGTTCAGGGTCATGTCGCTGCTCACCCTGGTGGCGGCGCTTGCGCTTTTCTTTGTCGTGCCAGAGCGCGAGACCACGCGGCGCCGCGAAACCTGGGGAGAGCAACTGGACGGAGTGGGGCGGGTGTTTCGTTCCGCCGTGTTCTGGCGCGTCGCCGCGGGCTCGGCCGTATTCCAGGCCATCAACATGGCGGTGCAGGGATTGTGGGCCGGCCCCTGGCTCATGGACGTGGCGGGCCTGGACCGGGATGCGGTCGCGGGGCATCTGCTGGCGCTTGCGGCAGCCACCATGATCGGTTTCCTCGGCTGGGGCATGGCCGCATACAAGCTGGCGCGGCATGGCGTCAGCACGCTGGCCCTGTTCAAGGGCGGGACAGCGCTGTTCATCGTCGTGCAGGTGCTGCTCGCGCTGGGTGTCACCACGGGAGCGGGCGCGTTGTGGGTGGCGTTCGGCCTGTTCGGCACCGCCAGCAGCCTGTCGTTTTCGATCCTGTCACAGGCCTTTCCGGTCACCATGACGGGGCGCGCCAACACGGCACTCAACCTGATCGTGTTCTCGTCCGCATTCGCATTTCAGTGGCTCTTCGGTGCAATCGTGGGGCTCTGGCCAGGCGAATCCGGGCACTATCATCCCGACGGCTACCGGGCGGCATTCGCGCTGCTGCTGGTGCTGGAGGTCCTGGCATTCGGCTGGCTGATGATCGGCACCCGAACACTGAAAAGCGGCTCTGCGGTAAGCTAGGCGCACAACAACGATACAGGAGGAGAACATGAAAAAGGCAACCCTGCTTGCCGGGCTGATCGCGGCGTCGTGCCTGCATGTCGCCGCGGCCGGCGCGCAAAGCTGGACCCCGCCGGCACCGGAGGCGCGCTGCCCGTCCAAATGGGGCGCTGCGGACGAGC
>JANNNU010000229.1:0-3828 GCA_031398695.1 Paracoccaceae bacterium
CGCCTTGAAGCCCCAGCCGACCAGCAATTTCATAAGCTTTTCAGAGCCATGCTTGGTGCGGCCAAACACCAGCGCCTGTTCGGTTGGGTGCTTGCGGAGGTATTCCTCCAGAAGCTTGGCCTTGTCGCCGTTCGGGATGTAGTGGACGCCCTGCACGATCTTTTCGACCGGCTTGCCCGGGGGGGCGACCTGCACCTTGACGGGATCGCGCAGGTAGGTTGCGGCCAGTTCCTCGATATCCTTCGGCATGGTGGCCGAGAACAGAAGTGTCTGACGTTTCAGGGGAATATGCTTGGCAATCTTCCGCAAGCTGTGGATGAAACCCATGTCCAGCATGTGGTCGGCCTCGTCCAGCACCAGATAGCCGGTGGCGGACAGGGTGACGTCGCCGCGTTCCAGCAGGTCGATCAGGCGGCCGGGGGTGGCGACCAGCACGTCGGCGCCGCGTTTCAGGCGTTCGGCTTGCTTGAAAAGGCTGGCTCCGCCGACGACCATGGCGACTTTTACCGCCGTCCCTTTGGTGAAAACCTCAAGGTTTACAGCTATTTGGCTGACCAGCTCGCGCGTCGGTGCGAGGATCAGGGCGCGGACGGTTTTCGGGGCGGGGGGGTGACCGAGGTCGAGGATGCGGTGCAGCAGCGGCAGGCCGAAGGCGGCGGTCTTGCCGGTTCCGGTTTGCGCCAGACCCATCAGGTCGCGGCCCGCCATGATATAGGGAATGGCCTGCACCTGGATCGGTGTCGGCATCTTCAGCGTGGTTTTTTCCAGTGTTTTCAGGATGCTGGGCGAAAGCCCGAGGTCTGCGAATGTGGTCATCGTGGTCTTTCCGGGCCGCGGGATGCGACCTCGTCAGGGAGATGCGCCGCCCCCTCGGTGTGGGCTCTGGCCCGAACCCGTGGACGTCGCGGAACCCCTGCGTGCGGTGGGAACCAGTGTCGGGGCCTTTCACATGCTCACGCGGCACGGGCACTCCGATAGGGGGCAGATGGGGGTTTTGGGGACGTATGTCAAGCGTCGGCATCGCGTATGGCGGGCGTATGGCTTTGCGCATGACGCTGGATACACCGGATTTTAGGCATTTT
The DNA here is from genome assembly GCA_031398695.1 of Paracoccaceae bacterium. Classification (GTDB taxonomy): domain Bacteria; phylum Pseudomonadota; class Alphaproteobacteria; order Rhodobacterales; family Rhodobacteraceae; genus JAIYDJ01. The sequence continues at coordinate 1,083 of JANNNU010000229.1, forward strand.
CCGGCAGGTTTCGCGGGCAGGAGGTGCCCGATGACCAAGGCCGATGACAAGATGCGCACGAACTTTCACCACATGACCCGGATGCTGGATCAGTTGGAAGCTGATCTTGAGGGGGTGGCGGCCCGCAGCGAGAGGATCCCGCAGGCGTGGCACGCGATTGCCAAAGGCGGCGGGCGGGGGGCCAAGGTGAAGATCACACTGTGGGTCGAGGCGGACGTGCTGGCGTTCTTTCGCGCGATAGGGACGGGGCACACGTCGCGGATGGCGGATGTTCTGAAGACCTTCATGCACGCGCGGCTGGCGGGGCTGGTGAAGGGACCGGAGGCGGTGGACTATTACCCGAAGGCGGAGGTGGAGGCACTGGGGAAGCTGCAGAAGGGGACGGCGGTGATGTTGGAGGCGTTGCGGCGGGAGCGGGAGAAGTGAGGGGGGGATGAAAGCGTCGGGGTGAACCCCGACCTACGGGCGGTGATGAAGGGGCCGGAGGCGGTTAAGAATGGGGGGCGGTGGGGTGGTGCGCGCCGAATGCGCACCCTCCGGCTTGCCGCTGCCCCCGATCCAGTGTCCGGGGGCAGACGACGCATCCTCGGTGGTTGACGTCAGAGCTTGTCGGCTTCGGTGGCGAAGATGCGCTTCCAGTTGCCTTCGCCCTTGGAAATCACCGTGGCAGTGTCCTTGAGGAACAGGCCGTTGTGTGCCGCGTCGGTGCTGTTCAGGTAAAGCTGGCCGTCGACGATGGCCCACAGATCGGGGTTGGTCGCGACTTTCTTGCCCTTGCTGGCCCCTGCCGAACACCAGCCGCCATAGGCCGGTGCGTATTTGGCCGGATCGGCCGCGAACAGGTCGCGGTTTTCGGCGCTGGCGAACTGCCACACCGCGCCCTGGTATTCTGAGGTGAACTCTACCGACCCTTTAGTCGGTGCCCCGACGGTGTGATAGGCAACCGGGTCATAGCCGCTGATCGCAGCACCTTCCGAGATATAGTGTTCGTCGGCGGCAAAGGCAGTAAAGGGGGCTGCGGCCAGCATGAAGGCAGCAGCGGTGGTGCGGATCATCCATTTCGTGTTGGTCATTCGATCTCTCCCGTTGTTGGTCGGTCGTGCAGCGTTTTTACGTCCTGCACAGAGCCATTCGGGAGGTGAGGGGCATTTGTTCCCATTGTTGCAGGGGTCTGACAGGGACGTGAGAGAGGCGTGATCGGGGCATGACGGTTGCCGAGGCCGAGGCGTGTTGAAGCAAGGCACGCCCGCTCGACGCTGAAAACGTTCCACTGGACCGTTGATGCCCCGGAAAGGGCCTGCCCGCGACGGCTTGCGCCGGCGTTCGGGACTGACAACGATCCACCGGAGCGTATTCCCGGCACCGGAGGTGCCGTCGTCCCTCACCCCTGCAACGTCCGCACCCCATACCCCTCGCCCCGCGCCTTCATCGCCGCCACCGCAGCAATACTCGCAGCAGCCGTCGTGAAATACGGAATCTTGTCCATCAGGGCGACGCGGCGGATGTCTCGGCTGTCGCTGATCGCCTGCGCGCCTTCGGTGGTGTTCATCACCAGGGCGATTTCGTCGTTTTTCAACCGGTCGGCGATGTTGGGGCGGCCTTCGTAGACTTTGGCGACCGGGGTGGAGGGAATGGATTGGGTAGTGAGCCAGGCGCTGGTGCCTTTGGTGGCGACGATCTCGAAGCCCATTTGCACGAGGTCTTGGGCGGCTGATGCAAGCGCCGGGGTCTTGTCCATGTCCTTCACGCTCAGGAACACGCGGCCTTGCTCGGGGAGGTGGGTTCCGGCGCCCATTTGGGCCTTGAGGAAGGCCAGCGCGAAGGTGCGGTCCCAGCCCATGACCTCGCCGGTCGAGCGCATTTCCGGGCCGAGGACGGGGTCGACGCCGGGGAAGCGGGCGAAGGGGAGGACGGCCTCTTTGACGCTGAACCACGGGGTGATCGGGTTGGCGAGGGTCATGGGATCGGCGAGGGGGAGGGGGGTGTCGGGGCCGACGCCGCTCGCGTAAGGGGGGCGGTGCGGGAAGTTGGAGAGGGGCTCGCCGGCCATCAGGCGGGCGGCGATGGAGGCGATGGCGCTGTCGGTGGCTTTGGCGACGAAGGGGACGGTGCGCGAGGCGCGGGGGTTGACCTCGAGCACGTAGATCGTGCCGTCTTTGATCGCGAACTGGACGTTCATCAGGCCGATGACGTTGAGGGCGCGGGCCATTTGGACGGTTTGTTCGATAAGCTCGGCGATGGTTTCGGGGGTGAGGGAGTGGGGGGGGAGGCAGCAGGCGCTGTCGCCGGAGTGCACGCCAGCCTCTTCGATGTGTTCCATGATGCCGGCAACGTGGACATCTTTACCGTCGCTCAATGCATCCACGTCAACCTCGATCGCATTGGAGAGGTAGCTGTCGAGGAGGACGGGGGAGGTGCCGGAGACCTGGACGGCCTCGCGGATGTAGCGGTCAAGCTGGGCGTCGTCGCGGATGATCTCCATCGCGCGGCCGCCGAGGACGAAAGAGGGGCGGATGACGAGGGGGTAGCCGATGGTTTTTGCGACCTCGAAGGCCTCGTCGCGGGAGCGGGCGGTGCCGTTGTGCGGTTGTTTGAGGTTCAGGGTGTGGAGGAGTTGCTGGAAGCGCTCGCGGTCTTCGGCGAGGTCGATGGCGTCGGGGGTGGTGCCAAGGATCGGGATGCCTTCGTTGGCGAGGGCTTGGGCGAGTTTCAGGGGGGTTTGACCGCCGAACTGGACGATGACGCC
>JANNNU010000019.1:0-2560 GCA_031398695.1 Paracoccaceae bacterium
TGCCGGCAGTGCAAGTTCTGCCTGTCGCGCAAGACCAACCTGTGCCAGCTGATCCGCGGCACCCAGGGGCAGGGCGTGATGCCCGACGGTTCCTCGCGCTTCTCGTTGGATGGCAAGAAAATCCACCACTACATGGGCTGCTCGACGTACTCGAACTACACGGTGCTACCCGAGATCGCCGTCGCCAAGGTGCGCGAAGACGCCCCCTTCGACAAGATCTGCTACATCGGTTGCGGCGTGACCACGGGCATTGGCGCGGTCATGCACACGGCCAAGGTCGAGGCGGGATCGACGGCCGTCGTGTTCGGGCTCGGCGGCATCGGTCTCAACGTCATTCAAGGGCTGCGGTTGGCCGGCGCCGACATGATCGTCGGCGTCGATCTCAATGATTCCAAGAAGGCCTGGGGCGAGCGCTTCGGCATGACGCACTTCGTCAATCCGAAGGAAGCTGGCTCCGATCTCGTCGCCCACATTGTCAACATGACCAAGCGCGGCGCGGACCAGATCGGTGGCGCCGACTACACCTTCGATTGTACGGGCGATACCGACGTCATGCGGCAGGCGCTCGAATGCAGCCATCGCGGCTGGGGCCAGTCCATCGTCATCGGCGTGGCGCCGGCGGGCGCGGAGATCTCGACCCGGCCGTTCCAGCTGGTGACCGGACGGCAGTGGAAGGGCACGGCCTTCGGCGGCGCCCGCGGCCGGACCGACGTGCCCAAGATCGTCGACTGGTACATGGACGGCAAGATCCAGATCGACCCGATGATCACCCATCTGCTGAAGCTCGAGGACATCAACAAGGGGTTCGACCTGATGCACGCGGGCGAGAGCATCCGTTCGGTCGTCGTCTACTGACGTTCCGAGCACGATCCAGGCGCAACTTATGCGCGACTTTGCCTGCATGGAACATTCGCAAAACGGGCGCGACTTTGCGTCAGGCCGCGCAAAAACCCGCCTATGCGGCCAGTCGTCGCAGGCGGGCGCGGTCTCGGCTGTCCGGTGCGGTCCGGCATCGCAACCATATGGTGTTGCTGCGCTTTTTCGTGGCGCAGGGGGCGCGCGCATCTGGTGCTGGGCGCGCCTGCGGCAACCTTTCGCAGGCACCGGCGCGGGCGCGCTGGTTGCGACTACGACTTTCGGATCGAAGCGCGCGATCGATGTTGACCCTCCGGCGGCAGGCGCGCTTATTGAGATCATAATAAGGGTAAGAGGACCCGAGCGCCGAACCCGATCTGCCCAGCCGAAATGCGAAAAGCGTTCAGGGCAGCCTGTCAGACCCAGCAACCTTGTGGGAGGAACTCCATGAAATATCTTCTGCCGACCGCCGCCACGCTCCTGATGACCAGCAGCCTCGGCGTCCTGGCCAACGACAGCGTCATCGCCGCCACCGACGATCCGAACAACTGGGCGATCCAGACCGGCGATTACTACAACCAGCGCTATAGCGAACTCGACCAGATCAACCGCGAGAACGTCGGCGACATGCAGGTCGCCTGGACCTTCTCGACCGGCGTGCTGCGCGGCCACGAGGGCGCGCCGCTGGTCATCGGCAACATGATGTACGTGCACACGCCGGTCCCGAACACGGTGTATGCGCTCGACCTCGCGCAGGACGGCAAGATCGTCTGGCGCTACGAGCCGAAGCAGAACCCCGACGTGATCGCGGTGATGTGCTGCGACACCGTCAACCGCGGCGTCGCCTACGCGAACGACACGATCTTCCTCCATCAGGCCGACACCACGGTCGTCGCGCTTAACGCCACCACCGGCGAAGTCAAATGGACGGCGCAGAACGGCGATCCGGCCATCGGCGAGACCAACACCGCGACCGTGCTTCCGGTCAAGGACAAGATCATCGTCGGCATCTCCGGCGGTGAATTCGGCGTGCGCGGCCACGTGACGGCCTACAACATGGAAACCGGCGAGCGGGAATGGCGCGCCTACTCCACCGGCCCCGACGAGGAGATGCTGGTCGATCCCGAGAACACGATGGTGCTCGGCAAGCCGATCGGCGCGAATTCCTCGCTCGACAGCTGGGAAGGCGACCAGTGGCAGCTCGGCGGCGGCACGACCTGGGGCTGGTACTCCTACGACCCGGAGCTGAACCTGATCTATTACGGGACCGGCAACCCCTCGACCTGGAACCCGGCGCAGCGCCCGGGCGACAACAAGTGGACGATGACCATCTTCTCGCGCGACGTCGACACCGGCAAGGCCAACTGGGTCTACCAGATGACGCCGTACGACGAGTGGGACTTCGACGGCATCAACGAGATGATCCTGGCCGACATCCCGGTCAAGGGCAAGATGACCAAGGCCCTGGTGCACTTCGACCGCAACGGCTTCGCCTACACGATGGACCGTGTCACGGGTGCCCTGCTGGTAGCCGAGAAGTTCGACCCGAAGGTGAACTGGGCGACCCACGTCGACATGAAGACCGGCCGGCCGTCCACAAGTGGTATCCAAGTACTCGACCGCGCAAAACGGTCCGGAAAAGAATACCAAGGGGATATGTCCTGCCGCACTGGGCACGAAGGACCAGCAACCCGCGGCATTCAAT
>JANNNU010000025.1:0-34930 GCA_031398695.1 Paracoccaceae bacterium
CGCCTCGAACAGGATCGAGATCGGGAAATCGACGCGGTACGCCTTCTTGACCATCGCAAACAGCCTGACCGCGATCAGGCTGTGACCGCCAAGGTCGAAAAAGCTGTCCTCGACCCCCACCTGCGCCACGCCCAGCAGATCCTGCCAGAACCCGGTCAGCGTGCGTTCGACGTCGTTGCGCGGGGCAACATAGTCTGTGTCCAGATCGGGCCGCTCGAAGCTTTGCCCTTCGACCCTCGCAGCTTCGGCCTCGGCGGTCTGCGCCACCAGCGCGGGCAGGTCCAGCGACGACACGATGATCTGCGCCCCCCCCGCCGTTACCGCACGGGCAAAGGCCTCAGCGCCCTCGTCAGGCCGGATCCCCAGCGAGAAGGCATGCAGCAAGCGGTCCTCGGCAGGCGATGTGGTGCGTTCGGGGCCCTCGTCATACTCCAGCCCACACAGATCGGGGGCAAAGGACAGCGCCCCCTCCAGCCGGCGGATCGAGAAGCCCTCGACCTCGACCACCACCCGGCCATCGGGCGCGGCCAGCGTGATGTCAAACCGCGCGGTCGCCTGACCTTCGCGGTTGTCGGCAGCGTTGCGGACCCAGGACACCACGTCTGCGGGAAGCGGGCCATGGACCCGGACCGCGGCATAGGACACCGGCACCCAAAGGTGATCGGGCTGATAGCCGGCGATCAGCCCCATCGCCCAGCCGGTCGCAAGATCGAGCAGCGCCGGGTGCAGCGCCGGGTGCAGCGGCATCGCCGCATCCGTGGCACGGAAGGCCTGCGGCAGCGCCAGATGGGCCAACCCCTCGCCGGTGCCCAAGGCACGCGACGCCAGCACCCGCCACCGCGCCCCGAACGCCAGATGCGCCTCTTGCGGGCTGCGCAGGCCGCTGCCGGTTTCGGCCGCCCCGCAGCGCGCCGCGATTGCCGCGACGTCGATCCGCCCGGCAGCACCTGGCAGCGGCAACAGCCGCGCCTGCGCGTGCATCTGCCAGCCCGTGCGCCCCTGCACCGGCACGCCGGACTGCAGGGCAAAGCCATAGCCTTCGTCGCTGCGGGTCAGCGTCACTCGGATGTCGCGCGGCAGGGTGTCGGGCACATCGAGCGGACGGAAGAACAACAGGTCGCGCAGCTCGAATGCCGGGCCTTCCCCCTGCGCCACCATCGCTTCGGCCGCCAGCTCCAGCACACCGGTACCCGGCAGCAGGGCCTGTCCCGCCGCCGTGCGGTGCCCGTCAAGCACCCAGTGGTCCACCCCCAGCCGTGCGGTGAACTGCCGGTTGCCGTGGCGGTCGAACCCGGCCTCGGCCAGCAGCGGTTGCACGACCGGCACACGAGGGGCCAGGGGCCGTTCGCCCGCGCGGTCCGCCAGCGCCTCGGCCGCCATCCCGACCCCGGTCCAGATGCCCCAATCGAGCGCCACGACGCGGGTCTTGCCCCCCGCGCGGTGCCTGGCCCAGGCGTTGAGGTACTCATTCGCCGCGACATAGTCGATCTGCCCCGCCGGGCCGGTGACGGTCGAGGTGGACGAGAACAGCACCATCAGATCAACCGATCCATCCGGGAACAGCCGGTCGAGCACCAGGGTGCCATGCAGTTTCGGCGCGAACACCTCTTCGACCTCGGCCGGGGTCTTTACCATCAGCGGGCCGTCGTCGACCACCCCCGCCGCGTGGATCACTGCCGAAACCTTGCCGAACCGCGCGACGCCCTGCGCGACCGCCATCCGCATCTCTTCGATGTTGCAGACATCGGCGGGCGCGACTAGCACTTGGCCTCCCAACGCCTCCAGCCGTTGCAGCGCCAGGATGCGTCGGCTGATCGGGTGGGCCGGATCATGCGTGGCCAGATGCCGGGCCCAAAGGCTGCGGTCGGGCAGGCTGCGCCGCGCGATCAGGGTGATCCGGGCGCCGTGGCGGGTGATCAGATCCTCGGCCACGGTCAGGCCGATCCCGCCGAACCCGCCGGTGATCAGCACATGCGCACCGTCCGCGACGACGGGCACGGGGTCGGGCAACTTCGCCGCCTTCAATCCCAGCCCATAGCGCCGCCCGCCGCGCAGCGCCGCCATGCCGGGCTGGGCCGCCAGCAACTCTTCGATCACAGCGTCGGGCAGCTGGCCCTTCTTTGGCAGCGCGAGGTCGAGCACCGACACCGTCACGCCCGACAATTCGCGCGGGATCACCCGCGCCGGCCCCGTCACCATCGCCTTTTCGGGATAGGCCAAGCCTTCGGATTTCACCTGCACCGCGCCGCTGGTGAACACCGACAGATGCAGGGGTCGCGCGAGGTTTTCCTCGGCCATCGCCTGCGCGAGGAAGAGCAGGCTGTAGAACCCTTGCTCGATGTTGCGGTGCAGAAAGCTCGATCCGGGGCGATACGTCTCGGCCCCGGTCACCAGCCAGAAATGCGCGATGCGGGTCGGACTGTGCCCCTGCGCCACCAGATCGCGGATCAGCAGATCATAGCCTTCGCGGCCCCGTTCGGGCGAGATCACATACCCCTGCGCGTCGCGGCCGAACCGGTCGCCCGCACGCACACAGATCACCTGATGGCCCGCGTCGCACAGTGTGAGGGCCGCCTGCGCACCCAGACCCGTATCATCGACAAATATCAGCCAGACCTGCGGCTGTGCCGTAGGCAGATCGTCGATGTCGGTGCCCGCCTCGGCTGGCCGCCAGTGCGGCACATACCCCCAGTCGGCCATGTCCGCGATGCGGGTCGGAAGGGCAGCGGCGTCGGGGGCGCCCTGTTTGCCCGGTTCGATGAAATAGGTCTTGCGCTGAAACGCGTAGGTCGGCAGCGGCACGCGGTGACGGACAGCCCCGGCCCAGATCTGATCCCAGTCCACCGGCACGCCGCAGGCCCAAAGCCGCGCGATCGAGCCTACGTGCCACGCATCGTCCGCCATCTTCTGTTCGGGATGCCGCAGCGCGGGGATCACCTGGCCAGAGGCGACCCCGTTGGCCTGCGCCAGCGACGACAACGCGCGACCGGGGCCCATTTCAACATAGACACGGGCCGGTTCGGCCATCAACGTGGCCATGCAGGCCTGAAAATCAACGGTGCCGCGCAGATGGGCGACCCAGTATTCCGGGTCCGTTGCTTGCGTCGCCGTCAGTTCGACGCCCGTGCGGTTCGAGATGATCGGCAGCGTCGGCGGGTGCAGATTGATGCCACGCAGATAGTCGCCGAACCGGGTCAGGATCGGTTCCAACATCCGCGAATGGGCTGCGATGTCGATGGCAATGCGGGTGGTTTCAACGTCTTTCGCGGCCAGCGTCGCAGCCAGTTCGACCAGCGAAGCATCCGGCCCCGAGACGACGCACAGGTTTGGAGCATTGACTGAAGCAAGGTCCAGCTGATGCGCCGCACCGGGGGGCCAGCCCCCCGGGCCCCCCGGGATATTTGTGCCAATGTGAAAGCCTGCACGATCAAGTTCGGCGCGCAAATCTGCCTCGGCCAGCGGCACAGACAGCATCCCGCCCGGTGCAATCGTGTCGAACAACTGCCCGCGCAGATGCACCAGACCGATGCAATCCTCGAACCCCATCACACCTGCCAGACAGGCGGCGGTGTTTTCGCCCATCGAGTGGCCGACCAGCGCGGCAGGTTTCACGCCCCAACTTTGAAACAGCTGCGCCAGCGCGTATTCGGTGATCATGATCAGCGGCAGTTGCACCGACGGCCGTTTCAGCCGGGCATCCGCAGCGGGTTCATCCCCCTGTTCGGGCAGCCACAGCACGCGGATGTCGTAGTCCAGCTTGGGCTGCAAAACCGCCAGCCCCCGGTCCATCCAGTCGGCGAACACCGGTTCGGTCGCATAAAGATCGCGCGCCATCCCGGCATATTGCGCCCCACCGCCAGGGAACATGAAGACGACCTGCGGATCGTCCATCAGGTCATGCGAAAACACCCGGCGTGCATCGCCACCGTCCAGCAAATCCGCCGCCTCGGCATGCGACCCAGCCACCAGCACCCGGCGCTTTTCGAACGCGCGCCGACCTTGTTTCAGCGTAAAGGCCACATCGGCCAGCGGCTGTTCGGGGTGCTTTCGCAGATGTGCCGCCAGCCGCAAAGCCTGCCCATCCAGCGCCGCCTTGGACCGGGCCGAAATCACGATCGGGTGGAACGGCCACAGGCTGTCGTCCGACGCTGCCCGGACCGGCGCCTGCTGCAACACCGCATGGGCGTTGGTGCCGCCGACACCCAGCGAATTGACACCCGCGCGCAGCACATCGCCTTGCCAGTCGGTGAGCCGGTCGTTGACGCGAAACGGGCTGCTGTCGAATTCGATGGCCGGGTTCGGCGACGCGTATCCCAGCGAGGGCGGCAGCTGCCGGTGGTGCAACGAAAGCGCGACCTTGATCAGGCTGGCCACGCCCGCCGACGTGTCGGTGTGCCCGATGTTGGTCTTGACGCTGCCGATCCGGCAGATGCCCACCGCATCGGTCGTTTCGCGAAACGCCTGCGTCAGCGCCGCGACCTCGATCGGATCGCCCAGATACGTGCCGGTGCCGTGACACTCGACGTAACTGACGGTATCTGCCGTCACGCCGGCCACCGCCTGCGCTTCGGCGATCGCGCGGGCCTGACCCTCGACCGACGGCGCGAGGTAGCCCGCCTTGGCCGCCCCGTCGTTGTTGACCGCGGATCCCTTGATCACCGCCCAGATGTGATCGCCGTCGCGCGCCGCATCCCGCGCGCGGCGCAAGACCACGCACCCCGCACCCGATCCGAAGACCGTGCCCTGCGCGCGCGCATCGAAGGCGTGGCAATGACCGTCAGGCGACAGGATCTCGCCTTCGGTGAAGAGATACCCGCGGTTCTGCGGCAGCTCGATCGTCACGCCGCCCGCCAGCGCCATGTCGCATTCGCCGTTCAGCAGGCTTTGCGCGGCATAGTGGATCGCCACCAGCGACGTCGAGCACGCGGTCTGCACGCTGATCGACGGCCCCTTCAGATCGAAGATGTGGCTGACCCGCGTGGACAGGAAATCCTTGTCGTTGCCGGTGTGGCGCAGCAGGAACATGCCGGTCTGATCGACCAGGTCGCGGTTCGAACACAGATTGAAGTAGAAATAGCTGCCCATGCCGCAGCCGGCATAGACGCCGATCGCGCCCTTGAAATGCTCGGGCGGATGCCCTGCATTTTCCAGCGCTTCCCACGCGACCTCCATGAACTGTCGGTGCTGGGGGTCCAGGATCGCGGCCTCCTTCGGCGAGAACCCAAAGAACTCGGCGTCGAAATCGGCGAACCCGGTCAGGGAAGCCGCGGCAGGTACATAGTTGGGGCGGCGCAGCCGTGCCGGGTCCTCGCCCGCGGCCAGGAGATCGGCCTCGGACAAAACCGCGATCGACTCGACGCCCCCCGCCAGATTGGCCCAAAAGGTTGCGATGTCCGGAGCGCCCGGCAGATGCGCCGCCATGCCGACAACCGCAATGTCGGTTTCGGAGAATGCACCCTCGTCGTAACCACTGGTCATGCCACCCACTTTTCCCATGCCGCGCTGGATCCCCGGCCCGGCCACAAGTCCAGTCAATTTAACCGATCTCGCGGGCGCAGCATACCCCGACTCGGCCCTTGGAACCATCATGCGGCTTTTGACGACAATGCCGCGTTAAAGCCACAGTCTCGCCCGGTTTGCCGCGCAACCAAGGCGCCGGGCATGCTTTTGCGGCACGGCGCACAACTGCCGGACATGGTGCTGTTTCCGCATGTGAAACGGGAATGGCGCGGTGATTTGGCCCAAGGGGGCCGTCAGATAACCGTCTTGCCGGTGCCCGGTGCGTGCAGCTGGCGCAGAAACCGTTCGCGTCCCGCCGCGCGCAGCGTGACTTGAAGCCCTTGGGCATATCCCATCAGGGCGCCCGCCATCAGCCATGTGAACGGGATCATCGTGGCATTGGGCAGCAGGTCGATCATGTTGAACGCCAGCAGCAGCGCCACCGCCGCCGCGTGGGGCGACAGATCCCGCGTCGCCATCGCCTCGCGGCCCAGCAACAGCAGCGGCAAGGCCAGCAACCCGAACTCCGAGATGTATCCGAGCCAGCCATAGATGCCGAGCGTGATGATCCACCAGCCGTCGGCCACCGTCGTCACCCGACCCGTGACCGGATCGTGCAGCATGTTGCGGTCGTAACCACCCCAGCCGAACAGGGGCTTTTCGGCGGCATGCGCAAGCAGCCGTTCCTCGTTGGCGATGCGGAAGGCCAGCGACTCGCCCCGCAGCGGGTTGAACTGCGTCGCGGCCTCGACCATTTGGTCCACCGGCACCAGATGCAGACCGCGCGACAAGGGATAACTGATCACGACCACCGCCAGGGCCGCCGCGATCACCATCTGCGACCGTCGGCCCAGCACCAGCAGGATCGGCGACAGAACCAGCCCATAGGCCGTCGGGCCAAGGCTTTTGCACGCCCAAAGCAACAGCGCCAGATAGACCGCCGCAAAGGCGTATTTCGGGCGATCGTCGGGCCGGGCGTCGCGCAGCATCACAACGGCCGCGACAAAGCACATCAGCGCAAAGAACGCGACCCACAACCCGTGCGGCAGGAACACCACCGGCCGGTAACCCCCCGCGCGCACGGTCTGAAAGAAGTCATGCTGGAAAAACCCGTAGACCCAGATGTTCATCTGCGGCGAAACCTGCGTTTCCAGCAGCATCGGCAGCGAATACGCGACACCCGCCAGAATCAGCGCCATCAGGATGTCGCGCATCGCCTCGGGCGTGGCCAGATAGCGGCGCGCCAGAAAGAACGGCAGGATCACGATGACCCGGTTCGATACCGCAGCGACCGAATCGTACAGCGTCATCCCCTGGATGTCCTCGGCCTCGATCAGGATCGGATCGCCGTTTGTCAGCACAGTGGCAAACGGCGACAGCACGAACAGCGCGATCAGCACCCGCCCCAGCATGCTGCCGGGGTCCAGCCCGATCCGGTCGCCCACCACGAACCAAGCCAGCGCGAGGGCGGCCAGATTCGGGATCGACTCCTTGGTCAGGTCGGGGACCGCCGGCAGGTTGATTGCCGTCAGGGGGGGCAGCAGCAGATAGCCGGCCAGAACCGTCCAGATCAGGGCCCGACCGGGCGGCAGCCGCGTCCACAAGACCCAGCTGACCAGCGGCCACAGGCAGATCATCAGATAGGCAAAGGCATTGGGCGTGGGCAAGGGCGGCGTTCCGGGGGGGCTGATGGCGCGAGTGCTAGCATAGAAGACGGACTTCTGCCATCCGCACCGCAGCTTGCCCCTTGCAACCCCCGCCGCTCGGGGGGAAACAGGCAGCCGCAGACACCCGCGATCCGCGCCGGAAACCGGGCCTTGCGCCGCACGCGCGCGTGTCTGCGGTCAGGAGCCCTTGCATGCAGTTTCACGTCGGATCGCACACCGTGACCGTCAACAAGGCCAGCCGCCCGGCGATGCTGGCGTCCGTGGCGGCGCGGCTGGCGGCCCGGCAGGGGTTTGCCTTGGCGACCTTGAACCTCGACCATCTGGTAAAATTGCGCCGGTCGGCCGACTTCCGCGCGGCCTATGTGGCGCAGGACCTGATCGTCGCGGATGGCAATCCGATCGTCTGGCTGTCCCGGCTGGCCCGCCGCCCGGTGGATCTGGTGCCGGGTTCCGACCTCGTGGTGCCTTTGGCCGAAGAAGCCGCGAAGGCCGGGGTGTCGGTCGCGCTGGTCGGCAGCACCGACATGGCCCTGACCGCCGCCGCCGAGGAACTGCGCCGCCGCGTGCCGGGTCTGGACATCGCGCTGTGCGTCGCCCCGCAGATGCGCTTTGACGCCGGGGGGGACGATGCCGCCTGCCTGCTGTCGGATCTGGCCTATCGCAACATCGGCCTGTGCTTTCTGGCCCTGGGCGCGCCCAAGCAGGAAATCCTGGCCGCGCGGGGCCGCGCGCTGGCACCCGGGGTGGGATTTGCCTCGGTGGGCGCGGGGCTCGATTTTCTGGCGGGCACGCAGGTCCGTGCACCGCTGTGGTTGCGCCGATCGTCGCTGGAGTGGCTGTGGCGCACCTGGCAAAGCCCGGCCCGGATGATCCCGCGCTATGCCGCCTGCGCCGCCCTGCTGCCGGTTCTGGTGGCGGATGCGCTGCGGTTGCGCCGCGGGGGGTAGATCACTTGTATTCGATCAGGCCCCGCTTGCGCCCGCGCCACCGCCCCAGCCAAAACCCGAGGACGCCGCGCGCCTCGGCAACCTTGCCCAGCACGGAAAACCCGGCCCAGACCCAGCCGCCACGCCGCGACAGGCGCACCACCTGCGCCGGATAGACCAGCGCCAGCAGCCAGGCCCAGGGCGAGACCAGCACGCCCCCGACGATGATCCCCAAAGGTAGCGCAGCGCCCCAGACCACTGCCCGCCGGGTCTCGGCGACCCAGTGGCGATCCGGCCCCGCGCCATGCAACGCCGCCCCTTCGGCAAAGGCATAGCCCGCGCGCAGGGTGCGCCGCCACCACTGGCCAAACCGCAGCAGCGCCGCATCGTGCAGGGTCATCGCGGCGTCGATCCGCCAGACCTCGCCCCCCGCCGCACGCAGCCGCAGGCACAGTTCGGGCTCTTCGCCCGCGATCAGGTCGGCACGGTAGCCCCCCACCGCCCGCACCGCCGCATACCGCATCAGCGCGTCTCCGCCGCAGGCCATCGCCTTGCCGACCGGTGTATCCCATTCCCTGTCCGCCAGCGCATTGTAGATCGATGCGCGGGGAAACCGCTCGCGCCGCCGCCCGCACACCACCACCGCACGGGGATGGTCGGCAAACGCCGCGCGCGCGGCGGCGATCCACCCCCCGTCCACCTCGCAGTCGCCGTCGACCAGCTGCACGAATACCGGCGGATCGGGTGCCAGCACATCCAGCCCCGCATTGCGCGCCCGCGCGGCGGTAAAGGGCACCGAAAGATCCAGCGCCACCACCTCGGCCCCCAGACTCCGCGCCACGGCGACCGACCCGTCGGTGGACCCCGAATCCACGTAGACCAGGCGGCGCACCTGACCACGCAGCGACCCCAGACAGGCGGCCAGCCGCGCGCCCTCGTTGCGGCCGATCACGACGGCGTCGACCGGGCCGTCCGAACTGCCCTTTGCAACCGCAAGAAGAGGTCCGGTCATCCTGCACCCTCACTGCCAACACGCTGATTTTGCGTGAGTCTAAGCTGCCGAGGGCGGCTTGACCATGCCCTGCCCGACCGCCCGCCCGGCCACCGCGCCCTTCCATTTTCGCGGCTTCCCTGCTATCACCATGCCTGTCGGGTGGGGGCCCGGACGATTCCTGCGACCACACGGTGCGAACCGTTGCGGTTCATAAGGATCATCCGGGGTCATGCCCGCTTCACGGCGGGACGTTTGTGAGTAAAGGTCCGGCCCGCAAAGCCGCGCTGTTGCAGGAGCCTGGCTTTACGATGCAGAACGACTACAGGCTGATGCAACGCCCTTACCTTCCTGCAAACGTGGAGCTTTCTGCGATGTCAGACGACCAGTCCGACACGCGCGCCGACCGTCTGCAGCGTGGTGTCTCCTTGTTCCGTCCCGGCCGCGCCCCGGCGCGCCGGCCGGCCACGCTGGATCAGGTGACCGGGCGCGAGATCTTCACGATGCCGCTGCCCGCCATCATCTTCAACCCGGCCAAGGTCTGGGAATCGCTCGCGCCGGTGTCGCTCGACGACGCGCACCTGGCCGGAAACGGTCTGTTTCCTTCGGCATCGGGGGATCCTGCGGCGGTGGCGTTCGATGTCCTGCGCACGCGCCTGTTGCAGGGTCTGGCCGACCGGGGCTGGCGCCGGATCGCCATCACCTCGCCCACCCACGGTTGTGGCAAAAGTTTCGTCGCCACCAACCTCGCCCTCAGCCTGGCGCGCCGCCCCGACAGCCGCACGGTGCTGATCGACCTCGACCTGCGCCGCCCTCAACTCGCCGGCCTTCTCGGCCTGCGCGACGTGGGCCCGCTGCGCGACTACCTGTCCGGCGATCAGCCGATGGAATCGCAGTTCTTCCGGGTGGGGCGCAGCCTCGCGCTCGGGCTGAACGGCGTGGCCGTGCCCAACGCGTCCGAAGTGCTGCACGCTCCCGAAACCGGCCCAGCCCTGCTGGCGGCGGCCGACCATCTCGACCCTCAGGTCGTGCTGCTCGATGCGCCGCCGGCGCTGGTCAACGATGACGTGATGGCGCTTGCACCGCACATCGACGCGGTGCTGCTGGTGACCGACGCGACCCGCACCAGCCCCGAAGACATCCGGGCGTGCGAGCGGTTGTTCACCGGCCGGGTGCCGCTGATGGGCGTCGTGCTGAACCGCGCCCGCGATCGCATGGTGGGCCGCTATCGCTATGGCAAGGATTGAACGCAGCACCCATGGGCCAGATCCAGTCGTTTGACGAATTCCTCGACTTGCTGCGCCGCCGTCGCCTGCTGATCCTGGCGGTGGTGATGCTGTGCGTCGTTGCGCTGGCGCTGGTGCTGAAGAACCGCCCCGACACGTTCGAGGCGGTGTCGGTCATCCAGATCGAAGTGCCGATGGTCAGTGACGCCACCAGCGGCACACCGGTCGCCTCGGCGGCGGCGCAGATGCTGCAGGCCATCGAACAGCGGCTGACCACGCGCGAAAACATGCTGGCGATGATCGACCGGCACGGCCTGTTCGCCGATGCGCCCGCGCTGACCCCCGATGAAAAGGTCGCCCTGCTGCGCGGCGCGGTCCGCTTTGAAACCGTGGCCAGCGCAACCGGCACTCCATATGCGGCGCCGCCGCAGATCTCGGCCTTGCTGATCTTCGCGCGTCTGGGCACCGCCGATCTTGCCGCGCGGGTCGCCAACGATTTCGCGCAGAACATCCTCGATCAAAGCAGCGCAGGGCAGTTGACCCGCGCCCGCGAGACGAGCGAGTTCTTCAAGGGCGAGGAAAACCGGGTGTGGGCCGAGATTTCGGCCCTCGAGGCAGAGATCGCCACCTATCAGAACGCGAATGCGCAGGCCCTGCCCGCCCGGCGCGACGCCTATGCCGAAGAACGCCTGGCGCTGGAAGCCGAATTGCGATCCTTCGAGCAGGACCAACTGGCGCTCGATGGTCAGCGCGCCGCCATCACCGCCATCGGCACCCTGCGGTCGACCGAGCAGCGCCGACTGGCCGAGATCGACGCGCAATCCGCCGTGCTGGCTGCCCAACGCGCCGCCGTTGTGGCGCGGCGGGCCGAAATCGATGCTGTCCTGGCCCAGACGCCCGATGTGGAACGAGACCTGTCGGCCTTTGACCGCCAGCTGCAACAGTTGCAGGAACAATACGAGGTCATCAACCGCCGCATGGCCGAGGCCGAGACCGCGCAGCGTCTGGCCGAACGCCAGCAGTCCGAACGGTTCACCCTGCTTGAGCGTGCGGTCACGCCGCAGTATCCGATCGGCGGCGGACGGATGAAACTGCTGGTGGCCGGGGCGATGGGCAGCGTGCTGGGTGCGATTGCACTGGCCTTCCTGCTCGATCTGTTGAACCCGGTGGTGCGTACCGCCGCGCAGATGGAACGCCAGCTGGACCTGCGCCCGGTCGTGTCGATCCCCGAAGTCGCAGCAGCCGCCCGGTCGAACCAGCGCAGCCTGACGCTGCGGCAACTGGTGACCGACTCGCGGCGCCCGGTTCTTGGCCTGCCGCGGTATGCCCTGATTGCAGGCGGGGCCACGGTCTGCCTGATGCTGGCGGCCGTCGCGATCAGCTGAACTTACCGTGCCGCGTGTCATGATAAAAATCCCGCCTCGGTCATGAGGCGGGATTTTTCATGGGGTCGGCGAGCTTGTCGCGTGTTCAGTATCCGGTTGCCTTGACGACGACGCCGACCGTGCGCACCAGAACCACGGCATCCGTCGCCAGCGACAGCTCGGCGTCATAGGACGCGTCAAAGCCCGCGCGCGCCTCGAATGTCGTGGCGTTGCGGCCTGCGGTCTGCCAATAGCCGGTGATGCCCGGCCGCAGGCCGTAATAGGCTGTCCCCGGATACATCGCCTGCTGGTTGTTCATCATCGGGCGCGGTCCGACCAGGCTCATGTCACCGATCAGCACGTTCCACAGCTGCGGCAGCTCGTCCAGCGACGACCGGCGCAGCACGTGGCCGAACCGGGTGATCCGCGGATCGCTCTTGAGCTTCTGCGTCGTATCCCATTCGGCCCGGGCCGCCGGGTGCTGTTCCAGATGCTCGGCGATCCGGCTGTCGGCATCGGGCACCATGCTGCGCAGCTTCCACATGCGGAACCGCCGCCCGTGCATGCCGATGCGCTGCTGCGTGTAGAACGGCTTACCTCCGTCCAAAGCCACCACCACCGCAAGCGCCGCCACCAAGGGCACCACGACCGGAGCCGCCATGAAGATCGCGGCGACATCCAGCATCCGCTTGCCGATGTTGCGATACAGGCCCCGCTTGGCCGGGGTCACGATCAGAGTGTCTTGCCGATCCGGCAGCGCCTGCAATGCCGCGAGGCCGTCTGGGAACTCGTTATAGCTGATCGTCATTGTTTGCACTCCCTCGACAATACCGGGCGGAAAATCGCCCGCCCTCCGAACACGCTCGTGCAAACCTCAACACATGCGGCAACTGTCTGCGCGGAACCCCGGCAGGACAGCCTTGAACTCAGATACATTTTTGGCACTCGGCTAGAACGCCCCCAACATCATTTTACGCGATTGCTGCATCCAATAGCTATGACCCGAGCCTGCGGAACGTCGTATTTACGTCCTATTAATGATTTTTTTTTGCCTCCACTACACCACATTTCCGCCACAAAATTTGGCATTGCAACCTAAGGGTGATAGGCGGTCAATGCGCGCGGATAACGCTTTCGGTGATTCGCTGTCAGGGCCTTCCGCTGACCGAATCGTCTGGCGCCGGGCCGGGTCCGCCACCATAGCGTCAGGACCGAACCGTTGGGTCCGACGTGTAAAAAACTGTTTCCAGTTTCATGAAAATCGGTGCGAGGGCGCCGTCATCCGGACTGCAAACATCCCTCGCAGGCGACGAAGGCCGCCGAAAACATAACGCCGCACATGCCGCCCACAATGTAGCCGAGCAGCGCCTGCGCCGGTCCGAACCCCAAACTGACGACAAACAAAAGGCTGACCAAACCGGTCACAATCCCGCTAACGGTAATCCCTGCCAACATGGCTCCATCCCCAGACCACGCATGAACTTCAAATTGTGCGTTTATCGGAAACAAAGCCAGCGGTATTTGCAAAACTGTCACGATAGATGATTTCTGTTGCAACCTTACCCTGAAAGTTGCGCCAGCGTTTCAGCGTGCAGCGTTACGACCGTTGCTGAAATCAGCACGATTGCCGCAAAAGACAGCACGTCGTGCACCGGATCCCACACGCCGAACCGCCGCGCCAGATAGACCAGCGCAAGGTGCAGCGTCACACCGGCCAGCGCGAACCCGATCAGGGCCCCGGCCAGCCCGCCCCACTCGACGCCGATCAGGAAGGCCAGCGTCTGCACTACCGCGCGCACCGCGATCACCGCAAAGAAGATGCGCGACTGCCCCGCCGCCAGCGCCGCCTGGTCATAGGTCATGCCCACGGCCAGCGGCATCTGCGCCAGCGCGACTGCCATCAGCACGCCCGCCGCCCCGGCATAGCGGTCGTCATACATCAACCCGATCAGCTGCGGTCCCCAGAACGCCATCGCGGCCAGCAGCGCCAGGATGCCGCCGGTCAACCCGAACCGCAGACGCCGCAGACGCGCCGCGTTTTGCGCCGACAGGTGGCGGTCGCGGTAGATCGGGATCATGATCCGCTGAACCACCGTCCCGCCCAGCAGCATCGGAAACGACGCGAGGAAATAGCCGATGTTGTAGATGCCGAACGCCTCGAGCGTCAGATAGGCCCCCAAAATCGCCTTGTCGCCCTGCGACAGCACGAACCCGCAGGCGGTGGACAGGAAGATCCACTTGCCGAAATGGATCAGCGCCCGCCCTGCCTCGGGCTCCCAGCGCAGCGTGTTGCGCCGCCCCGGCAGGAAGCGCCCCATGATCAGCAGCTTGGCGACCGCCCCCAGCACCGCCCCCGCCACCAGCGACCACACCGACGGCCAGATCAGCGTCAATCCCACCATCGCCGCGATGCCGATGGTCTGCGCCACCAGATCGAGCACGGTCACCCGCCCCAGCATCAGATGCCGCTGCGCCGTGTCGATCCGCGTCGGATTGAACCCCGATGCCAGCAGCGACAACCCTGCCACGGGCAGCAGATAGGCAAATTCGGGAACCCCGTACAGCACCGACATCGGCCAGGCCAGCAGGCAGGTCATCCCCCACAGGATCGCGCCGCGCGCCACGTTGATGCTGAACGCCGTGTCCAGAAACGCCGGCTCGTCGCCACGCGGGCTTTGCGAGATGGCCGGGCCCACCCCCACGTCCGAAAACATCGCAAGCCCGATCAGCACCACGTTCAACAGCGCCATCAGCCCGAACGCCTCGGGATACAAAAGTCGCGTCAGGATCAGGTTCGACCCCAGCCGCAGCGCCTGACCGAACGCATAGGACCCGGCAGTCAGCATCGACCCACGCAACGCGCGGGCAAACAGTCCCTGACCGGCCGCCAAAGAGTGCAATCGTCCCATGTTCCGGCTTTGCCACGAAGCCCGGACCAAATGCAAATGGCAAGGCGCGATGGGCCATGTCCTGTGGCCGTCCCGCCAGATCGGCGCCCTGTGCGCGCCGCCCGCCCCTAGGCAAAATCGCCGCGACCGCGTAAGCCAGACCCAGCGTCGCCGCACCGGGGAACCCTGTGAAACTCGCCTATCTGGTCAACACCTATCCCCGTGCCTCGCACAGCTTCATCCGGCGCGAAGTGCAGGCGCTTGAGAGGGGCGGACACACCGTGCACCGCTTTGCCATGCGCTCGGACCGCGCGGCGCTGGTCGATGCGGCCGATCTCGCCGAAGACGGGCGCACCGAACATGTGCTGGCCAAGGGGGTGCGACACCTTCTGCCCAAGGCGATCGGCTGGATGGCACGGCGCCCGGCGCAAACCCTTTCGGCCCTGCGGTTGGCGCTGGCCTGCGGCAGGCGCGGTGCGGGCGGCGAACCCGGAACCGGCGGCCGGCTGCGCCACCTCGTCTACCTCGTCGAGGCGGCCTATGTCGCCTGCCGCTGTGCCGAGTTGAACATCCCGCACCTGCACGCGCATTTCGGCACGAACTCGACGACCGTCGCGATGCTGGCCCAGGTGCTCGGTGGCCCGCGCTACAGCTTCACCGTGCACGGGCCCGAAGAATTCGACGCGCCGGCCGCCCTGTCGCTGGGTACCAAGATCGAACGCGCGGCGTTTACGGTGGCCATCTCCAGCTTCGGGCGCAGCCAGCTGTGCCGCTGGGTCGAACCCGACCAGTGGGACCGCCTGCACGTGGTGTCCTGCGGAATCGAGCCGTGGCGCTTCCCGCCACCCGCCCCGCTGCCCGAAGGCGGGCCGCATCTGGTAGCCATCGGGCGGATTTCGGGGCAGAAGGGGTTTGATCTTGCCGTCGCGGCGGTCGCCCTCGCGCGGCCGCGCCAACCGGACCTGCACCTCACCATGGTCGGTGACGGCCCCTTGCGCGCCTCCCTGACCGCCACCATCGCCGCCCGTGACCTTGGTGCGCAGATCACGCTGACCGGGTGGCAGGACGAAACCGGCGTGCGCGCCGCCCTGTCGGCGGCGCAGGCCCTGATCGTGCCGTCCTTCGCCGAGGGCCTGCCGATGGTGGTGATGGAGGCGATGGCCGCCGGACGCCCCGTCATTGCAACTTCGATCGCGGGGATGCCCGAACTCGTTACGCGCGACACCGGCTGGCTGGTGCCGGCCGGCGACGCCGAGGCGCTGGCCAAGGCGATCGCCGACATGGCCAGCATTGGCAACGACCGGCTGACTGAAATGGGCCTCGCCGCGCGCGCCCGCGTGATGGTGCGCCATGACATCGACCGGTCGGCGGCCCTGCTGGCGACCCTGTTCGCCACGCCGCGCGCGCCAGCCTGACCGCCAGCCTTAGCACTGGCCTGACCGCCGCGCCCACACGCGACCCGGCCCGTCGGTCTTTTGCGTGCCGCTTTCGCCTTGGCACAAATATCCCGCGGGGGTCCGGGGGTGTGAAACCCCCGGCGCGTCGTCGCGCACCGCCGCTAAAGGGCGCGCACCGCCCCGACCACCGCGTCGGCCAGCGTTGCATGTGCCTCGGGGTCAAGGTGAACGCCGTCCACGGGACTGACCGTGATCACGCCGCCCGCATTCAGAAACCCGCAGCCCCGCGCGCGCGCAAGATCGCGGTAAAGCGGCGGCAGCGCCAGCGACCGGGCCCGCGCGCCGTAGAACTGTCCGGCGATCGGTCCCTGCTCCAGCACCGGCGGCGGGCAGACCAGCAGGATGGCGAACCCGCCATGCCGCCGCTGCATCGCGCCTTCCTGCGCGAGGTCGATCAGACCGGCGATGCCGCCGGTGATCTGCTCGGGCGACGCGCCGAATTTGGCCTTCACGTCGTTGGTGTCCAGCATGATCACCAGCACGTCGATCGGCCCATGGCTTTGCAGCGCCATCTTCAGCCCGTCCTGACCGTTCATGTGCGCGCCCATCACCGGGTCGGCGAACTGCGCCGTGCGGCCCGGCAGACCTTCCTCCACCAGATCCCAGCCCAGCGCCGCGGCGGCCCGCACCGGCCAGCGCAGCGCCGGCGCAAACCGGCCGTAAACCTCCAAATCCACGATCGGCGGGGTGCCATGGGTGTTGCTGTCGCCAAACGTCAGTACCAGGGGCATCGCGGTCTCCATCCGGTGTCGCGCCAGCCTACGGCCCCGCCCGCCCGGGGTCAAAGCCGATGGACCCCCTTGGCGTTCGCCCCGTGCGGGGGCATATAGGACCAAAGCGACCGCCTCATGAGGATACCATGCTCGGGATCACCGCACCCTCCGCCACCGCCGCCGCCACCGCGAAAGACCTGATCAAGGACACGTCCGAGATGACGTTCGTGCAGGACGTGATCGAGGTCAGCCAGACCAATCCGGTCATCGTCGATTTCTGGGCGCCGTGGTGCGGGCCCTGCAAGACACTGACCCCGATGCTCGAGGCCGCCGTGCTCGCGGCGGGCGGCAAGGTCCGCCTGGTCAAGATCAACGTCGATCAGAACCAGCAGATCGCGGCGCAACTGCGCATCCAGTCGATTCCGACGGTCTATGCCTTCTTCAAGGGCAAGCCGGTCGATGGCTTTCAGGGTGCCGTGCCCGCCTCCGAACTGAAGCGGTTTGTCGATCAACTCGCCGCGATGGTCGAGGACCCGGACGGCGGCCTGAAAGAGGCCATCGAAGCGGCCGAGGCGATGCTGGCCGAAGGTGCTGCCGCCGATGCCGCCGAAACCTTTGCAGCCATCCTCGAGGAAGACCCCGAAAGCGCCGAGGCCTATGCCGGTCTGATCCGGGCCTATCTGGCGTTGGGCGACGTCGCGCGCGCCCAGGACCTGGCCGATGCGGCCCCCGCGCCGTTGTCCGGCCACGCCTTGCTGACGGCGGCGCGTGCGATGATTTCGCTGGCCGTCCAGGCGACGCAGGCCGGCCCGGTGGCCGAACTGCACGCGGCGGTGCAGCGCGATCCCGCCGACCGTCAGGCCCTGTTCGACCTCGCGACGGCGCTTTATGCCGACGCACAGGTGGAACAGGCGGTCGATACCCTGTTGGATCTGTTCAAGCTCGACCGCGACTGGAACGACGGGGCGGCGAAAAAGCAGCTGATGGTGATCTTCGACGCGCTCAAGCCGCAGGACCCGATCGTGCTCAAAGGACGCCGCCGCCTGTCGTCGATGATCTTTCTGTGATCCCTTTGCGGATTGGCTGCCTGCCCTAGATAGGGGTCATGATGACACGCATCGACCTGCCCGACCTGATCCCCGTCTTTCCGCTGCCCGGCGCACTGTTGCTGCCCCGCGCGCGCCTGCCGCTGCACATCTTCGAGCCGCGCTACCTTGCGATGATCGAGGATTGCATGAAAACCAAGGGACGGCTGATCGGCCTCGTGCAGCCCCGCGCCGTGCCCGACAAGACCGAACCGCGCCTCGCGGCGATCGGGTGTGCGGGACGTCTGACGGCCTTTTCGGAAACCGAGGATGGCCGCTACATGATCACCCTGTCCGGCGTGTCGCGCTTTCGTCTGCGCGACGAACAGCAGGGGTTCACGCCCTACCGGCGCTTTGCGGTGGACTGGGCCGCCTTCGGGCGCGATCTGGGCGGCGAGGAACACGACACCGGGTTCGATCGCGAGGGATTTCTGGTCACGCTTGGCAAGTTCTTTGCCCTGCACCAGCTCGGCACCGACTGGGGCAGCTTGAAAGAGGCCGATCCCGAAATGCTGATCAACTCGCTGTCGATGCTGTGTCCGTTTTCCCCCGAAGACAAGCAGGCGCTGCTGGAGGCTCCGTCCCTGGCTACCCGGCGCGAGACGCTGACCGCGCTGATGACCTTTGCCCTCAGCGGCGGGACCGGGGACGAGGTCATGCAGTGACCGAGGCGCCGGCCGTCGACCGCAAGATGCTCGAGGCGCTGGTCTGCCCGCTGACCGAAGGCCCGCTGCACCTCGACGCCGAACGGGGCGAACTGGTGTCGAAATCGGCGCGGCTGGCCTTTCCGATCCGCGACGGCATCCCGATCATGCTGGTGTCCGAGGCGCGACCGCTGGAGTGAGACGCTCTCTCCACGTCGGCGAGCCCACAGTCCGCTAAACCACAGGGCGGGGCTCACCTCGCCGCCACCGACCTAGATCCGCAGACCCGCCAGCAGTTTCGGCACATCGCCGGTCAGCCCCGCCGCCTGCCGGATGAACCCTCGCCGCAGCGCCGGCATGCGCGAAATCACCCCCATTCCAAGATCACGCCCCAGACGCAAGATCGGATTGTCGTTCGAGAACAGCCGGTTGACCAGATCGGTCCCCACCCCCATCGCCGTCACATCGAACCGCCGCCACCGCTGATATCGCTCCAGCACGTCGAGCGCGCCGATATCCTCGCCCCGCCGCGCCGCCAGCACCAGCACTTCGGCCAGCGCACCCACGTCCCGCAGCCCAAGGTTCAACCCCTGCCCCGCAATCGGATGCACCCCATGCGCGGCATCCCCTACCAGGGCCAACCGCGCCTGTACAAACCGCTCGGCCAAAGACAGCGCCAGCGGATAGGTATAGCGCGGCCCCGCGAGCGTGATCTCTCCCAGAAAATCCCCGAACCGGGGCCGCAGCGCCGTCAGATAATCGTCATCCTTCAGCGCCTGGATCTCGGCAGCCAGCCCGCTTTCCTCGCTCCACACGATCGACGACCGATGCCCGCCCGCCAGTGGCAGAATGGCAAACGGCCCCCCCGGCATGAAGAACTGGTGCGCGATCCCCTGATGGTCGCGCGCGTGATTGACCGCCGTCACCAGCGCGGTCTGGCCATAGACCCGCCCGACGCGCCCGATACCCGCCCGTGCCGCCGTGCCGGACCCGCGGCCGTCCGACCCGACCAGCAGCCGCCCGGCGACAGACCCACCCGACGCCAGCGTCACCGAAACCCCGTGCGGCCCGACCTGCTGCGACTGCACCGTTTCCCCGGACATCAACGTGATCCCCGCCTGCCCCCGCATCGCCGCCAGAAACGCCGCATAAAGATGCCGGTCCTCGACGAGATACCCCATCGGGCCCTCCTCGATCTCGGCGTGGTCAAAGTGCAGGTAAAACGGCGCGGCCCCCTGCCCCGCCAACCCGTCGCTCGCCTTGATCTGCAGGATCGGCTGCGCAACCGCTGCTAGCGCCGGCCAAACCCCGGTCGCCGCCAGCAACCGCTGCGACCCCAGCGCCAGCGCATACGACCGCCCGTCGAACCCCACCTCGCCCCGGTCGGGTGCGGGCCGGGCGTCGATCACCGTAACCCCGAACCCGGCCTGCGCCAGCGCCAACGCCAAGGCCGGGCCGTTCAGACCCCCGCCCACGATCAGAATGTCCGCATCATGTTCCATACCGTGCACTATGGCCCGTGGTGCGGGATTGTCCATGCGCCGCTCTGCCGCTACCGTGACGAAAAGGGGAACCGGCATGAGCAGATCCTGGGCACACCGAACCGCCGCCGATCTGGGCCGCGAGATCGAGGCGGGCCGGATCAACCCGGTCGAGCTGACCGAGTTTTTCCTCGACGCCATCGAGCTTCACACCCTGTCGCCGCGCATCTACGCCCGCACCACCGAACTGCGCGCGCGGGGCGAGGCAATGGGTGCCGCAGCCCGCGCAAAACTGGGGCTGCGGCGCGGTCCGCTGGACGGGGTGCCGGTCAGCTGGAAGGACCTGTTCGATACCGCCGATGTCGCGACCGAGGCCGGGTCCGCGCTGCTGCGCAACCGCATTCCCGTGCGGGACGCCGAGGTGTTGCGGGTCGCCACCGGGCAGGGGCTGGTCTGCCTTGGCAAGACCCATATGTCGGAACTGGCGTTTTCGGGGCTGGGCCTGAACCCGGTCACCGCCACCCCGCCCTGCATCAACGATCCGCGCGCCGTCGCGGGCGGCTCGTCCTCGGGTGCGGCGATCTCGGTCGCCATAGGCCTCGCCCCCGCCGCCATCGGGTCCGACACCGGCGGATCGGTCCGCATCCCGGCCGCCTGGAACGACCTCGTCGGTCTGAAGACGACCCACGGCCGCCTATCCCTGCAAGGCGTCGTGCCATTGTGCGAACGGTTCGACACCGTCGGCCCCCTCGCCCGCAGCGTCGAGGATTGCGCCCTGCTGCTGGCCGCAATGGAGGGGCGCAAGCCTGCCGACCTGAGCGGCTCCACCCTATCCGGCACCCGCCTGCTGCTGATCGAAACCGTCGCGATGGAGGGTGTCCGCCCCCGCCCCGCGCAGGGGTTTGCCGATGCCGTCACCCGCCTGACCCGCGCAGGGGCCCGCGTGGACACGCTGACCTTCCCCGCCCTGACCGAAGCGATGTCCCTGTCCGGGGTGCTGTTCTCGACCGAGGCCTATGCGATCTGGGGCCCCACGATCGAAGCCGCGCCCGACAAGATGTTTCCCCGCATCCTCGAACGGTTCCGGTCCGGCGCCTCGGTGAGGGCCATCGACTACATCGCCGCCTGGCGCCGGATCGACAGCATCCGGCTCGACTGGCACGCCCGCACCGCAGGATATGACGCGGTGATCCTGCCGACGTCGCCGATCCTGCCGCCGGTCGCCGACCGGCTGATGACCGACCACGACTATTACGTCACCGAAAACCTGCTGGCCCTGCGCAACACCCGGATCGGCAATCTTATGGGCTTGTGCGCCCTGACCCTGCCCACCGCCGAGCCGTCCTGCGGGATCAGCCTGATGGCCGCCCCGGGCGCCGAGGACCGTCTGCTGCGTCTGGGCACCGCCGCCGAACGCGCGTTGGCGTGACGCGAGGTGCCTCCCCTCCCCCTCGTGGGGAGGGGAAGGGGGAGGGGGGCCCGCGATCCGGTACGCCGTGGCCCCCCCCACCCCATCCCTCCCCACAAGGGGGAGGGCGCGCCTGGCGGGTAGGGTCGGTGCGCCGTGCGCCCTGACACCTCTGCCCAAAAGCCACAGTTTCCGCCGCCAACCCCAACCCCGGCATGGGTTTTTCTGGACGCATCCCCCCCGCCCGGTTATCGTGTGCGGATACGGGGCGATACGACCCCGAGACACGAGGCATTGATGGCGTTCCCACAGCGGTTTTCGAACCTGCCGGAATATGCGTTTCCGCGTCTGCGGACGCTGCTCGATGCCCATGCGCCGGGAGGTGAGCCGATCGCGATGACGATCGGCGAGCCGCGCCACCCGATGCCCGACTTTGTCGGCCCGATTCTGGCCGCCACCCTCGAAGGGTTCGGCGTCTATCCGCCCAACGAAGGGGCCGCGTTTCTGCTGGACGCGATCAGCGCCTGGCTGGCCCGCCGCTATGGCGTCGAGATCCCCGCAAGCCGCATCATGACCCTGAACGGCACGCGCGAAGGGCTGTTCAATGCCGCCGTCGCCCTGTGCCCCGAAACCAAGAACGGGTCAAAGCCGGTCGTGCTGATGCCGAACCCGTTCTATCAGGTCTACGCCGTGGCCGCGCTGGCGATGGGGGCGGAACCCGTCTACGTGCCGGCCACGGCTGGCACCGGACACCTGCCCGACTACGCAGGCCTGCCCGCCGATATCCTGAACCGCACCGCCATCGCCTACCTGTGCTCGCCCGCCAATCCGCAAGGCGCGGTCGCTAGCGTCGATTACCTCGCCGATCTGATGGCGCTGGCCGAAAAG
This sequence comes from Paracoccaceae bacterium, assembly GCA_031398695.1. GTDB lineage: Bacteria > Pseudomonadota > Alphaproteobacteria > Rhodobacterales > Rhodobacteraceae > JAIYDJ01. The sequence continues at coordinate 22,238 of JANNNU010000025.1, forward strand.
CACGATTTCCGCATATTTGCCGACGAATGCTATTCCGAGATCTGGCGTCACCTCCCGCCCCCCGGCGCGCTGACCGTGGCCGCGCGCACCGGAACCGATCCCGAACGGGTTGCGGTGTTTCATTCGCTGTCCAAACGGTCGAACCTGCCCGGCCTGCGCTCGGGCTTCGTCGCCACCGGCCCGCAGGCGATGGCCCGCCTGCGCCAGTTGCGCAGTTTTGCCGGCACGCCCCTGCCGCTGCCGATCCAAAAAGTCTCGGAAGCCTGCTGGCAGGACGAGGCGCATGTCACCGCGTCGCGTGCGCTTTATCAGGAAAAGTTCGATCTGGCCGAGGCGATCTTTGCCGGGCTGCAAGGCTTTTCGGTGCCCGACGGCGGGTTCTTCCTGTGGCTGCCGGTCGCGGACGGTGAACAGGCGACGCTCAAGCTTTGGTGCGACACCGGCGTGCGGGTGCTGCCGGGCGCCTATCTGTCACGCGAGGCGCAGGGAGAAACCCCCGGTGCCGGTTACATCCGGGTCGCCCTCGTGGCCCCAAAAGAAGAAACGCAGCGCGGGCTTACGATGCTTCGCGACTGCCTTTACGGTTAAGGGACGGATATCATGTCATCTTATCAGGTTCGGCAACGTGATCCGCTTCTCGATCAGGGCACGGCGGCCCTGCTGGAACGCAGGGGGCGCGAACTGCTGGGACTGGCGGCGCTGGCGCTGGCGCTCTGTGTCGCGGCGATGCTGTGGAGCTATTCGCCCAACGATCCGGGGTGGATGGTGGCGACCGACGAACCCGCCGCCAACATGCTGGGCCGGTTCGGGGCGGCAGCGGCATCGACCCTGATCATCATCGGCGGCCTCGGGGCCTGGGGCATCCCGCTGGTGCTGGCCGCGTGGGGCCTGCGTTTCGTGTTGCACCGCGGCGCCGACCGCGCGCTGGGGCGGATGGTGTTTGCGGTGATCGCCATCGCGCTGGGGTCGGTCTATGCGGCGACGCTGGTGCCGGGCGCGGACTGGCCCCATTCGTTCGGGCTGGGCGGGCTTTTTGGCGATACCGTACTGGGGGCGGCCCTCGGGGTGGTGCCGGTGGGCGCGGGGCTGGGGTTGAAGCTGATGTCGGTGCTGTCGGCGCTGGCGGTCGTCGGCATGATGCTGTTCGTCACCGGGTTCGATCTGGCCGAGCTTCGCAGCCTTGGCCGCTTTCTGATCCACGGCCTTCTCGTCAGCTATGACAGCGTCCTGACGCTGCTGCGCCACGGCGCGCAGGGCACGGCGCGGGCAGCCACGACGATGGCCGAACGCCGCCGCAACGCCGCAGCCTTGGCGGCCGTTGCAAATCCGGTGGATCCGGTGCAACCCGGCTTCGGCCGCCCGGCCGATCTGCGGCAAGGCCTGACCGCCGCCCGGACCGACACGCGCTATCCAGAACCCTTGGCCGAAGCGCCGCAATACACACCGCCGCGCGAGCGGAGCGGGCTTTTGGCGCGCATGCCGCAGATGCTGCGGCGCAGCGAACCCGAGCTGGTCGAAACCCCGCTGCCCGACGCGACCGGCCCCGAGGCGATGCCGCACCCCGACCGAATCCGGGCGCGCATCACCGATGTGATCAACGCCCGCAACGCCGCGCCCGCCGCCCTGCCGCCGCTGCAAGCCGCCATCGCCGCCCGCCGCGAGCCGCCGGTCGTACGGCCGATGCCCCTGCCCCGCGGCCCCGCGCCGCTGATCGCCGACACCCGCCCTGCCGCACCGCCACGCCCGGATGCGCCGACCGCGATCGCAGCCCCGCTCGTCGAGGACTGGAACGATGACGAAGACGACGATCCCGCCATCGCCGCCGACTGGCAGGCCGACCTGCCCCCCCTGCGCGCGATCGAACCCCGCCGCCCCAACGTCGTGCAACCAGTCGCCAAAAAACCTGCCGCCCCCTCAAAGCAGGCGCAGGCCGAGGCGCAACCCACCCTTCCCTTCGCAGAAAGCGCTAGCACCTACGAACTGCCGCCCCTCAACCTGCTCGCCGCCCCCTCGACCGTCCAGCGCTACACCCTGTCGCATGACGCGCTGGAGGAAAACGCGCGGATGCTGGAATCCGTGCTCGACGACTACGGCGTGAAGGGCGAGATCACCTCGGTTCGCCCCGGCCCCGTTGTGACGATGTACGAACTCGAACCCGCCCCGGGGCTGAAGGCCAGCCGCGTGATCGGTCTGGCCGACGACATCGCCCGCAGCATGTCCGCCCTCTCCGCCCGCGTCTCCACCGTCCCCGGCCGCACCGTGATCGGGATCGAGTTGCCCAACGCCACCCGCGAAAAGGTGGTGCTGCGCGAAATCCTGTCGGCCCGCGACTTTGGCGACAGCGCAATGCGCCTGCCGCTGGCCTTGGGTAAGGACATCGGGGGCGAGCCGATCATCGCCAACCTGGCCAAGATGCCCCACCTTCTGATCGCGGGCACCACCGGGTCTGGCAAATCCGTGGCGATCAACACGATGATCCTGTCGCTGCTGTACAAACTCTCCCCCGAGGAGTGCCGCCTGATCATGATCGACCCCAAGATGCTGGAACTTTCCGTGTACGACGGCATCCCGCACCTGCTGTCCCCCGTGGTGACCGATCCGAAAAAGGCGGTCGTCGCGCTGAAATGGGTCGTCTCCGAAATGGAGGACCGCTATCGCAAGATGTCGAAACTCGGCGTTCGGAATATCGAAGGCTACAACGGACGGGTGCGCGAGGCGCTGTCGAAGAACGAGATGTTCCGCCGCACCATCCAGACCGGGTTCGACGACGACACCGGCGAACCCGTGTTCGAAACAGAAGAATACATGCCTGTAACCATCCCCTACATCGTGGTGGTGGTCGACGAGATGGCCGACCTGATGATGGTCGCCGGCAAGGAGATCGAGGCCTGCATCCAACGTCTGGCCCAGATGGCGCGGGCGTCCGGCATCCACCTGATCATGGCCACCCAGCGCCCGTCGGTCGATGTGATCACCGGCACGATCAAGGCGAACTTCCCCACCCGGATCTCGTTTCAGGTGACCAGCAAAATCGACAGCCGCACCATCCTCGGTGAACAAGGGGCCGAACAGCTCTTGGGCATGGGCGACATGCTCTACATGGCGGGCGGCGGCAAGGTCAGCCGCATCCACGGCCCCTTCGTCAGCGATGAAGAAGTCGAGGAGATCGTCAATCACCTCAAATCCTACGGCCCCCCGGTGTACATGTCCGGCGTGGTCGAAGGCCCCGACGACGAACGCGAGGCCGAAATCGACGCGGTGCTGGGCATCGGTTCCGACGGTCTGGACGATTCGCTGTACGATCAGGCCGTGGCGATCGTGGCCAAGGACCGCAAGTGCTCGACCTCCTACATCCAGCGCAAGCTCGGCATCGGCTACAACAAGGCCGCCAAGCTGGTCGAGCAGATGGAAGAGCATGGCGTGGTCACCCCGGCGAACCACGTCGGCAAGCGCGAGATCCTGGTGGAGGAACGGTAAGGGTCCCCGCGCCAGCCTCGTCCCCCAAACCGGTCGCATCCGCCCCGCCCCACGTAGGGTGGGGTCTACCGAGCAAACCTTCAGTCCACCAAACCGCCCCCGTAGGTCGGGGTTCACCCCGACTCATCCGGCAGGCCGCCCCACACCCCGCATAAGCCACTCGTACGACGTCATGCGCAAAGCCATACGTTGGCCATACGCAGACCATACTCGAAACATACCCCATCGGCACCTCCCCGCCACGTGATGTGACGGGGGATGCAGTGTCTCGCGCAACTGCCTATATTGACGTCATGAAACCGCTCCGCGCCCTTCTGGCCCCGCTCGCCCTGATCGCTTCGCTCGGCCAAGCACAGGCCGACAAGATACCGCTTGGCGAGTTGTCCGGCTACCTCAACCGCCTAATCACAGCGGAAACCGACTTCACCCAGATCAACGCCGACGGCTCGATCGCCACCGGCAAGCTTTACATCAAGCGTCCGGGCCGGGTGCGCTTCGAATACGCACCGCCCGACCGCAGTCTGGTGCTGGCCAGTTCGGGATCGGTCGCGATCTTCGACGCGAAATCGAACCAGGCGCCCGAGCAATACCCGCTGCGCCGCACGCCGTTGAACCTGATCCTGGCGCGTGACGTCGATCTGGGGGGGGCTGCGATGGTCGTGGATCACGTCGAGGATGGCACCTCGACCCGCGTGCGGGCGCAAGACCCGGAAAACCCGGAATACGGCACGATCGACCTCGTGTTCACAGCCGATCCGGTCACCTTGCGCCAATGGATCATCACCGATGATCTGGGCCAGCAAACCACTGTCATCCTTGGCGAATTGCAGACCGGGGGCGATTATCCGCCGTCGCTCTTCAGCATTTCGACCGAGGCGGAAAAGCGTAGCAACTAGCGCCGGCAGGCGTCCAACTGCACCGCATAAAGCGCCGCCCGGTTTCCGACGCTGGCGGCCACCTCAATCAGCCAGGGCTTGCCGAGATAGCTTTGGTTGGCAAACCCGGTGCGGCCCTCGTGGTAGGCCAGATACTGGTTGGTCGCGTCGCCCTTGGAAATGCCCAGCCGTTCGGTCGTGTCATTCATGTACCAGCCCATGAAATCGGTCGCATCGCTGATCCGGTCACGTCGGGCATTGCCGCGCCGCTGATCGTCCTGATATTCCTCCCAAGTGCCGTCCAGCGCCTGGCTGTAGCCATAGGCCGACGACTGTCGCCCCATCGGAATGACGCCCAGCGCGAACTTGTGTGGGGTGCGGGCGTTGCCGATGAACTTCGATTCCTGATGGATCGTCGCCATCTGCACCGGCACCGGAATGCCCCATTTGCGCTCTGTCGCGCGCATCGCCTTCAGGTATTCCGGCCGCTGCGCAACGATCGCGCAGGCGTTGTCGAGATCGCGCGGTGCCGAATAGTTTCCGCCCCCGCACGAAGCGAGGAACAGCAGCAACACCTGCGCGCGGAGAAGTCTGCTCATTTGCCCCTCGCACGTCTTGTTTTGCCAAGACCTTAGGCGAAAACCGCGCCGGGGGAAATGGTCAACCGCAGCCGCGCCGATCAGAAACCCGCGAGCAGGCGGATCACTGTCGGAGTGTGGATCACAGACTGTTTCCGCCGGGGGCGCCGCACCGGGTGGACATCCGCGGGCCTCCAGCATTAAGACAGGCAACTGGGGGCTTTTTTGCGATGTTGCAGACGGCGGCGAAATATCACATCGGTCAGGTGCTGCGTCATCGCAAGCATCCGTTTCGTGGTGTGGTGTTCGACGTGGACGCGATGTTTTCCAACACCGACGAATGGTACGAGAACATCCCCGAAGACAGCCGGCCGTCCAAGGACCAGCCGTTTTATCACCTGCTGGCCGAGAATGACCAAAGCTATTACGTGGCCTACGTGTCCGAACAGAACCTCGTCCCGGACGAAACGGGCGAACCCGTCAGCCATCCCGACTTGCCCGACCTATTCGGCGATTTCGAGGATGGACGCTATCCGCTGCAATTCCACATGAATTGAGCCCATCCGGTTACGGGTCGGTAAGACATCCGCCGTAGCCTGCCCTCGCCGCCATTGGAAAGGGACAGGACTGATGGATCTGACAGCCGACCTGCACGGGGACATTCTGGTCATCCAGACGAACGAAGACCGCATCGACGCGGCAACCGCCATCCAGTTCAAGGACCGGATGCGCGAATTAAGCCTTACCGCCAGCCAGCGCGTGGTGCTGGATCTGTCGCGGGTGGCCTTTGTCGACAGCAGCGGGCTTGGGGCGATCGTGGCCGTGCTTAAGGCGCTGGCACCCGAGCGCAAGCTGGAACTGGCCGGGCTGACCCCGACGGTGCAGAAGGTGTTCCGCCTGACCCGGATGGAACACGTCTTCATCATCCACGACCAACTTCCGCAGAACCTGGGTCTTGCAAGCTGACCTGTGCCGGGTTGCGATCATGACCCCCCACTCGATGCCCTCCGGAGGTGTTGCGTTGCGCCTTGCCGCAGACCCCCATGCGGTGCGCGTCGGGCTGCGGCAGTTGCTGGCGGCACCGGCGCTGCACGGCGTGCCCGATGACCTGATGAGCTCGGCCGAAATCGTGCTGGCCGAAGTATTGAACAACATCGTCGAGCACGCCTATGCCGGGGCGGGGGGCGTGATCGTCGTCCGGCTCGACTTCGCCTATCCGACGTTGCGGGTCGCGATTTCGGACGATGGCCGTCCGATGCCGGACAACAAGTTACCCACCGGCGCAGCGGCAAAGTTCAGCGGCATCGCGGACCTGCCTGAAGGCGGCTTTGGCTGGTTTCTGATTCGCACCATGACGACGCAGCTCGACTATCGGCGCAAGGCCGGCCGCAACCTGCTGTCGTTCCAGATGCGGGCCGACTGACCCGCCTGCCGCAGATCGCGCGGCCCGGTGCGCCGTCTCAGGCCGCCGCGCCCCGTCCCTTCGGTCACCAAAAGGCCACAATTTCCCCCTTATTTCGTCGCGTCCCTGCGCTAAACCACGGTCGTAGCTGCATGAAGCTTCCCTCGGTGTCCTGGATGACAGCCCCCACCCAGTTCGGGACACCGAGGTTCCTTATCGCGCTTGGAAATCCCCGGATCAGCCCATAGGGTCGGACCGAATAGGGAGACTTCCATGCGTGACTTTCATAAGCCCGGCCGCTCGGCCATTTACGCCAGCAACGGCATGTGCGCCACGTCGCACCCGCTGGCCGCCGCGACCGCCATCGACATCCTGAGGGCCGGTGGCAATGCGGTGGATGCGGCTATTGCGGGTGCCGTTTTGCTGGGCATCTGCGAGCCGCAGATGACCGGCATCGGTGGCGACTGTTTCATGCTGATCAAACCGGCGGGCAACGAGCAGGTCATCGCGGTCAACGGATCGGGCCGCGCCCCAGCCGGCTTGTCAGCGGCTGCCCTGCGCGAGGCCGGTCACACCACGATGCCACTTTACGGCGCGCCGGCGTCAGTCACCCTGCCCGGGGCCATCGACGCGTTCTGCCGCGTTTCGGCGGATCATGGCCGCCTGGGCCTCGACCACCTGCTCGCCCCGGCGATACGCTATGCCGAAGAAGGGGTTCCGGTCGCGCCGCGCGTGGCGTTCGACTGGGCCGACGATGTGGAAACGCTGTCCGGCGACGCGCGTTCGTTCTATCTTATGAACGGTGCCGCCCCGCAACCCGGCGCGATCTTCCGCGCTCCTGCGCAGGCCGAGGTGTTGCGCCGCATCGCCAGCCACGGCCGCGATGCGTTCTATACCGGCGAGGTGGCCGAGGATATGGTCGCCAGCCTGCAAGCGCTTGGCGGCACTCACACCATGGCCGATTTCGCGGCTGTCGCCTGCGACTACACCGCACCGATCAGCGGCACCTACCACGGCATCGAACTGATCGAGCATCCGCCGAACGGTCAGGGCGCGACGGCCATCCTGATGCTGAACATCCTGGCGCATTTCGATCTGGGCGCGATGGATCCGCTGGGCGCGATGCGCGCGCATATCGAGGCCGAGGCGGCCAAGCTCGCCTACGATGCGCGCAACCGCTTCATCGCCGAACACGCGCCCCGGCTCGACCACATGCTGTCGGCAGACACGGCGGCCCGGCTGGCGGCGCTGATCGACCCGGCGCGCGCGATGGCCGACCCCGCGCCGGTGTCCGAGGCGGTGCACAATGACACCATTTTGATCACCGTCGTGGACCGCGACGGCATGGCGGTGTCGCTGATCTATTCGATCTTCCACGGCTTTGGCTCGGGCCTCGCATCGGCCAAGTTCGGGATCAACTTCCAGAACCGCGGCGCGGGTTTCACCCTGCAGGCCGGCCACCCGAACGAGGCGGGCGGCGGCAAGCGGCCGATGCACACGATCATCCCCGGCATGATCCGCCAGAACGGCCGGGTGACAATGCCGTTCGGCGTGATGGGCGGCGCCTATCAGCCCAACGGCCATGCGCGGTTCATCACCAACATGGTCGAATACGGCATGGACGCGCAGGCGGCGTTCGACGCGCCGCGCAGCTTTGGCGCGCTGGGTCCGATGGAGGTCGAGCGCGGCTATTCCGACGGTGTGCGCAGCGCCTTGTCGGGCATGGGCCACACCGTCACCATCCCGCGTGTGGCACTTGGCGGGGCTCAGGCGATCCTCATGGACGACAGCGGCGTGCTGATCGGCGCGTCGGACCATCGCAAGGACGGGTGCGCGCTTGGATATTGAACTCGATTTTCACGCGCTGGAACAAAGCATCCTGTCGCTGACCGAAGGCGAGACGGACAGCGTCGCGCTGATGGCCACGGTGGTGTGCGAACTGCACCACGCCCACCCCTTTGCCGACTGGACCGGGTTCTACCGCGTCGTGGCACCCGACCTGCTGAAGATCGGGCCCTATCAGGGCGGTCACGGCTGCCTGGTCATTCCGTTCTCGCGTGGGGTCTGCGGTGCGGCGGCTCGCACCGGGCAGGTACTGAACGTCCCCGATGTCGAGGCGTTTCCCGATCACATCGCCTGTTCGTCCAGCACCCGGTCCGAACTTGTGCTGCCGGTCTGGAACGGCACCGGGCGGCTTCTGGGCGTGCTCGACCTCGACAGCGACACGCCGGGCGCCTTTACCGCCGATGACGAGGCGTTTCTGGTGCCGTTGCTCGCCAAAGTATTCAAAGACGCAATCTGACCCGAAACCGAGAGACAAAGATGACCACGATCACCCTTCTCGACGGCGGAATGGGTCAAGAACTGGTGGCGCGGTCGGGCGATGATCCGACGCCGCTCTGGGCCACCCGCGTGATGATCGACCACCCCGGCATGGTGCGCGACATTCATGCCGACTATTTCGCCGCCGGGGCCACGGTCGCCACCACCAACACCTACGCGATCCACCACGACCGGCTGAAACGGTTCGGCCTCGATCCGATGTTCCATGCCCTGCATCTGCGCGCGCTGGCAGAGGCGCACGAGGCGCGCGCCGCGCATGGCACGGGGCGCATCGCCGGTGCCCTTGGCCCGCTGGTCGCAAGCTACCGGCCCGAGGTGACCCAACCGGTGACCGAAGCCGCCCCGAAATATGCCGAAATCGCCGCGATCCTTGGCCCGCACGTCGATCTGATGCTGTGCGCAACGATGGCCTCGGTCGAGATGGCCGAAGGCGCGGTCCTTGGCGCACAGGCGGCGGGCAAGCCGGTCTGGCTGTCGATCACCGTCGATGACCATGATGGCAGCAAACTGCGCTCCGGCGAGCCGGTAACCGACCTCGCCCGCGTGATCGCGGCGCACCCGGTCGACACGGTGATGGCCAACTGTTCGGTGCCCGAGGCGATGGGCGATGCGCTCGCGGCGCTGGCCACCCTCGGGCGGCCGTTCGGGGCCTATGCCAACGGCTTCACCCACATCTCGGGCAATTTCCTGAAGGATGCGGCGACCGTCAAGGAGCTGACCCACCGCCACGACCTGTCGCCCGCGAAATACGTCGACTTCGCGATGGGATGGGTTGCGGCAGGGGCCACCATCGTCGGGGGCTGCTGCGAGGTCGGCCCGGCCCATATCCGCGCCCTGGCCGAGGCGCTGCACGCCGCGGGCCACCAGATCGGATGATCGATTTCGACTATGACCCGCCGACCGGGCCGCTGGTTTATGTGCACGCCGACGACGCGGTGCTGGTGATGGACAAACCGTCGGGCCTGCTGTCGGTCCCCGGCAAGACCGCCGGTCGCGCCGATTGCCTGCAAACCCGCCTGCGCGCCGCCCATCCCGAATCCCTGCTGGTGCACCGGCTGGATTGCGACACGTCGGGGCTGATCATCTTTGCGCGCTCGAAGGCGGCGCAGGGCTTTCTGGGGCAGGAGTTCGAACAGCGTCGCGCGCAAAAGACCTACATCGCCCGCGTTTCGGGCGTGCTGGCCGACGATCAGGGCCGCATCGACCTGCCGCTGGCGGCCGATTGGCCGAACCGGCCGCGCCAGCAGGTCGACCCGCAAGGCCGCCCCGCGCAAACCGACTGGCAGGTGATCGCCCGCGGCGCACACGAAACACGGGTCCGCCTGACGCCCCACACCGGGCGCAGCCACCAGTTGCGGGTCCACATGTTGGCGCTGGGACACCCGATCCTGGGTGACCCGATCTATTCCGAAACCGCCGCCGCCCACCCGCGCCTGATGCTGCACGCCGAAACGCTGTCGCTGCACCATCCCATCACGAAAGAGCGCGTCGCCTACCACGCCCCTTGCCCGTTCTAGGCGATCCGGCGTTAAGCTGGTTTTCAGGGTTGGCCGGCATTGTCGCAGAATTGAGACGTTCCGCGCGCTATCACTGGCGGAAACCGGATCGGGGTGGGGGAACGAATGCGCGCGATCAACATGGCACTGGAAATGCGGTTTGCCCTGCTGACCTGGCCTGCGGTGATCGGGGTGCTGTGCCTGATCCTCGCGGTGGTCTTTCCGGGGTGGAGCTGGCCGCTGATCGCCGTGTTCTTGGTCTGCGCCGGGGTTGTGGCGCTGGGCGTGCGCGATCTGACGCAGACGCGCCACGCGATCCTGCGCAATTATCCGGTGGCGGCCCATCTGCGGTTCCTGCTGGAAACCATCCGCCCCGAAATGCGGCAATACTTCTTTGAAGGCGACAAGGACGGCACGCCCTTTCCGCGCGACAAGCGGGCGATCGTCTATCAGCGCGCCAAGAAAGACCTCGATAAACGGCCCTTCGGCACGCAATATGACGTCTATGCCGACCAGTACGAATGGCTGCACCACTCGCTGGCTCCCAAACCCACCCCGCATGACGACACTATGCGAGTGTTGATTGGTGGCCCGGCCTGCACCCAGCCCTATTCAGCCAGCCTGTTGAACATCTCGGCCATGAGCTATGGTGCGCTGTCTGCCAATGCGGTGCGCGCGCTGAACAAGGGCGCGCAGAAGGGCGGCTTCTTTCACGATACCGGCGAAGGTGGCGTGTCGCCCTATCACCGCGAACATGGCGGCGATCTGGTCTGGGAAATCGGGTCGGGCTATTTCGGCTGCCGTGATGCCGCAGGCCGGTTCGACCCCGAAAAGTTCGCGGCAACCGCCCGCGACCCGCAGGTCAAGATGGTAGAGCTGAAACTGAGCCAGGGCGCCAAGCCGGGCCACGGCGGCGTGCTGCCCGCGGCCAAGATCACCCCCGAAATCGCCGCGATCCGCGGCGTGCCGATGGGCGAGGATTGCGTGTCGCCGGCGGCCCACGCCTCATTCTCGACCCCGGTCGGGTTGTTGCAGTTCGTGGCGCAGCTGCGTGAGCTGTCAGGCGGAAAACCCGCCGGGTTCAAGCTGTGCATTGGCCATCCTTGGGAATTCATGGCGATCTGCAAGGCGATGCTCGACACCGGCATCACGCCGGACTTCATCGTCGTCGATGGGAAGGAAGGCGGCACCGGCGCCGCCCCGCTCGAATTCATGGATCATGTCGGCATGCCCCTGCGCGAGGGGCTGAATTTCGTCCACAACACCCTGATCGGGGTCGGCCTGCGCGACCGGATCAAGATCGGCGCATCGGGCAAGATCACCACCGCGTTCGACATGGCGCGGGTGATGGCGCTGGGGGCCGACTGGTGCAACGCGGCGCGCGGGTTCATGTTCGCCGTGGGCTGCATTCAAGCGCAGGCCTGCCACACCGGGCATTGCCCGACGGGCGTCACCTCGTCCGACCCGGCCCGGCAGCGCGCGATCGTGGTGCCCGACAAGGCCGAACGCGTCTACAGCTTTCACAAGAACACCGTCCATGCGCTGGCCGAACTAATCGCGGCGGCGGGCCTGAACCGCGCGTCCGACATCAGCCCGCACCACTTTTTGCGCCGGGTCGGGGCCGAAAAGGTGGTGTCCTACGCCGAAGGTTACGAGCGGCTGAAACCGGGCCAGCTGCTGCACGGCGACAGTCATTCGCCGATCTATCACGATGCCTGGCGGCTGAGCCAGGCCAGCACCTTCGACAAGGTCGCCTGAAACGCGACAGGCGCCAGACCGGGCGTCATTGCGCCATCCGGATGACGGCACGCCCATCCGCATCCCTTCCCTCGCGGGGGCGTGCAGGGGGGGCGGCCGTGATGCGAACCGATGGCGTGCTATTCCGCCGCGATGTCCTGCGTGCCGTCCCACCCGGAAATCGCCTTGACCTCGAGGAACTCTTCGATCCCCCAATGGCCGCCTTCCCGCGCGCGACCCGATGCCTTTACGCCACCGAACGGCGCCCCGGCACCGCGCGACTTGCCGTTCATCTCGACCATGCCGGACTGCAACTGCCGCGCCAGACGGTTGCGCCGCGCGCCGTCCTGCGACTGGATGTAATTGGTCAGGCCATAGGGCGTGTTGTTGGCGATCTGCACCGCTTCGGCTTCGGTGTCGAACGGGATGATCGACAGCACCGGGCCGAAGATCTCTTCCCGCTCGATCGTCATGCCCGGCACGACGTCGGCGAACACGGTCGGCTTGACGTAGAAGCCGCCTGCCAGCTCGCCGGCGAGGACGTTGCGCTCGCCGCCGATCAGCACCTCGGCGCCTTCCTGCCGGCCGATGTCCATGTAGCTGAGAATCTTCTCCAGTTGCTCACTCGAGGCCTGGGCCCCGAGCATGGTGTTGGGATCCAGCGGATTGCCCTGCTTGATCGCTGCAACCCGCTTGAGTGCGCGGGCCATGAACTCGTCGTAGATCGATTCCTGGATCAGGGCGCGCGAAGGACAGGTGCAGACTTCGCCCTGGTTGAAGGCGAA
>JANNNU010000057.1:0-29851 GCA_031398695.1 Paracoccaceae bacterium
CGCCTGTCGCGCGGGGCGACTCTCGCGATGGGATAAATCTAGCAGTCTTGTCGTGATTAAGGTTTCCAAAGAACCAGGCGAATACGGAAGATCCTTCTCCGATCCGGGGTCACCGCGTGTGCGTGTCGAGGGGGTAGGCCGACATTGCGACGCACAAATGCGGTCCCGGCGCATGTCGCAACGTCGCCGCCCACAGGCCGGCGTTCAGAAAAACACTTTATTTCTCAGGGTTTTGTGGAAAGGCAAAGTTCGCCATAGGTGTGATTTGTTACACCAGAAGCAAGCCGCGCCGTGAGGGCCTGTGGATCAAATGTCTCTTTTCCGGCAATTCCGCGAACCGTTTCTCCCGCTTCCGTATCGACCTTTGGAATGGCCTGCAGCGACCCTGTCTGTCACATTACACGACAAGACAACTCGTTGATTGGAACTAATCATGCCCCTCCGCATCGCAGGCTTTGCCGGAAGTCTTAGCCGTCCATCCAAGACCCGTGCCCTTGTCGATCTGATCACCGCGCGCGCAGCGGCCCAACTTGGCGCAACCGCGGCGACGTATGACCTGACTGACCTGCAACCCTTCTTTGGCAGCGCGACGTCGCTTGACGACCTTGATCCGTTGCCTCGTGCCATTGTTGCGCAGGTCCTGTCGGCGGACGCGCTTATCGTGGGCAGCCCGGTTTACAAGGGAAGCTACACCGGCCTGTTCAAGCATCTCTTCGACTTGATCGACCCTGCGGCTCTGGCAGGCAAGCCGGTCCTGCTGACGGCTACAGGCGGAGGCGAAAAGCACGCGCTGGTCATCGAACACCAGTTGCGCCCGCTGTTCGGCTTTTTCGAGTCGGCCTCTCTTCCGACTGGCGTCTATGCCTCGGCCGCCGACTTTGTCGACGGCTTGCCCGCCTCCCCTTCCCTGCTGGCACGGATCGACCGCGCCTCATCGCAATTCTATCCATGGCTGGGGCAAGCACCGGCTGCCACCGCCGCCTGAAAAGCCTTCCACCCTCTGGCCTGCAAAACCCGCCTCGGCGGTCTGGCCCCGCCTTGTCTGAAAGGATCCGACCATGCCCAAATCCCGCAAGATCCGTCTCGGTGCGTTCCTGCCCGGCGGCGGCCAGCACATCGCCGCCTGGCGCCACCCTGACAGCCCTGCCGATGGCGCCACAAGCTTCGACTTCCATGTCAAACTCGCGCAAGAAGCCGAGCGTGGCCTGTTCGATGCCTATTTCCTGGCCGACAACCTGGCCATTGCCTTCGGCGGCGGGATCGAGGGCGGCAATGCCAAGGTCGCGGGGTTCGAGCCGGTCACGCTGTTCTCGGCCCTCGCCCCGCTGACAGAGAACATCGGCTTCATCGCCACGGCCTCCACGACCTATGAGGAGCCCTACAACACCGCGCGCAAGTTTGCTTCGCTCGACCTGATCAGCGGCGGCCGCGCCGGATGGAACGTGGTGACGACAGCCACGGAAGGCGCCGCGCACAACTTCAACCTCGACCAGCAATTGCCGCATGCCACCCGGTATCAGCGCGCGGCCGAGCATGTGGACGTGGTCAAGAAACTGTGGGACAGCTTCGAGGATGACGCCTTTCTGCGCGACAAGGACGCAGGGCGCTTCTTCAATCCCGACAGAGTGCACCACACCGACCACATCGGCGCGCATTTCAAGGTAAAGGGCCCGCTGAACGTCAGCCGCAGCCCGCAAGGCCATCCGGTGATCGTTCAGGCCGGGCAGTCCGACGACGGGCGGGGTCTGGCCGCAGCGACCGCCGAGGTGATCTTCACCGCGCACCAGAAGCTGGACACCGCGCAGGAATTCTACCGCGACATCAAGGCCCGCGCGCGCGGTCTCGGCCGCAACCCCGACCACATTCTGATTATGCCCGGCGTGTCGCCCTTCGTCGGTCGCACCGAGGCCGAAGCGCGCGAAAAGTATGACCGTCTGAACGAGTTGATCCTGCAGGAAGATGGCGTCGCGCTGATCAAGGGTCTGACCGGCGGCACGCTTGACCTGACCGGTGTCGATATTGACGGGCCGCTGCCTCCCGTTGCCCCGACGGAAGGTATGAAGTCGCGCCAGGCGCTGATCCGCCAGATCGCAGATGACAACGGGTACACCATCCGACAACTCTATCAGCACGTCGCCTCGGCGCGCGGCCACTTCACGGTGGTCGGCACGCCAGCACAGATCGTCGACATCCTTGAAGACTGGTTCCACAACGAGGGTGCCGACGGATTCAACATCCTGCCGCCGTGGCTGCCGACCGGGCTTACCGACTTCGTCGATCTGGTGATCCCCGAACTGCAGCGCCGCGGCCTGTTCCGCACCGAATACGAAGGCCGCACCCTGCGCGAAAACCTCGGCCTGCCGTTCCCCGAAACCCGCTGGGCGGC
This sequence comes from Paracoccaceae bacterium, assembly GCA_031398695.1. GTDB lineage: Bacteria > Pseudomonadota > Alphaproteobacteria > Rhodobacterales > Rhodobacteraceae > JAIYDJ01. The sequence continues at coordinate 2,387 of JANNNU010000057.1, forward strand.
GCGGCGCCGTTCGGCCCATGCGGCGGAGTGATCCGATGACCTTCCAGAGCCTCGCCACCTCCTCCCTGAAGGCTTCTGTCGAAGCGCCCCCCGGTGTCGCCTTGCTGCGCCGGGGGGCGACCCTCGCGGTGGTCACGTTGCGCCGGTATGGGCTGCTGTTGGGCTTTCTGGCCTTCTGGCAGGTCGGATCAACCCTCGGCTGGCTGAACCCGACGGTCTTTCCGCCACTCGACAAGATCATCGCCGCCACGTGGACAGGCGTGGTCGGGGGCGCACTGCTTGATGACATCGCGATCAGCCTGCAACGCTCGGGGCTGGCCTTTGCCGCCGCCGTCACTCTGGGCATTCCGATTGGACTTTTCATGGGGCAGATGCGCGCGGTGGAACAGGCGCTGGACCCTATCCTGCAGTTCTTCCGGCAGACCTCGGCGCTGGCGCTTTATCCGGTGTCCATCCTGCTTCTGGGGCTGGGCGAGGCATCGAAGGTTTTCGTCATCTTCTGGGCCACACTGTTCCCGATCCTTCTGGCCACCATCGGCGGGGTCAAGGAGGTCGACCGCAAGCTGATCGAGATGGCGGCGACTTTTGGGGCTAGCCGCATGACGATCTTCCTTCGCGTCGTGTTGCCCGCTTCGGTGCCGTCGATCTTCGTCGGACTGCGCCTGTCGGCCACGACTGCCCTCCTTCTGCTGATCGCGGCAGAGATGATCGGGGCGAACAAAGGCCTCGGGTTCCAGGTGATGAACGCCCAATACAACTTCCAGATCCCCCAGATGTTTGCCGCGATCCTCTTGCTGGCGCTGCTGGGCCTGACCGCGAACTTCGTCCTCGTCAGCCTGCAGCGCCGTCTCTGCCGCTGGGCCGCCACTCCGCAATAACTCCTCCCTTGCAAAGGACCATTCCCATGACTCTTTCCTTCCGCACCATCGCACTGACAACGGCGCTCGGCCTTTCCCTGACCCCCGCTTGGGCCGAGGTCAACCTCCGCTACCTCGCCACGCAAGGCAGCCTTTCAGCCTTTGAACTGGCCGAGGAACTGGGCTACTTCGAGGGCACCGGCATCACGTTCGAGAACGTGGGCTACGCCCAGGGCGGGCCCGCCTCGTTGGTGGCGCTGGCCGGAGGCAGCGTGGAAATCGGCTCGGCCGCAACGGCCGCCGTTCTAAATGCCATCGTGGCGGGCAACGATTTCGTGGCGGCCTATCCGTCAAACGGGATCAACGACGAGGCGCAGTCGATCTTCTACGTCCTTGAAGACAGCCCGATCCGGACGGTCGAAGACATCGTCGGCAAGACCATCGCGGTAAACACGCTTGGCGCGCACCTCGACTATGTCGTCCGAGAGGCGCTGCACCAGAAGGGTCTGCCCGAAGACAGCGCCAACTTGATCGTGGTGCCTGGGCCCCAGCTGGAGCAGGTGCTGCGCTCAAAGCAGGTAGATGTGTCGGCCTTCGGCTACTGGCAAACTACCTTCACCGGGGCGGCCTTGCAGAACGGCGGATTGCGCGCGGTGTTCGATGACACGGACGTCCTGGGCGAGATCGCCGGCGGCTTCATCGTGCTGCGGCGCGACTGGACAGAGGCACACCCCGAGGAGGCCAGGGCCTTCGTCGAGGCATCGGTCAAAGCGCTGGACTATGCCCGCGAGAACATCGAGGAAACGCGCGAAATCTTCGCCCGCGTGCTGGCCGAGCGTGACGAGAACCCCGAAGTGGCGCAGTATTTCGCGGGCTTCGGTGTCCGCGAGGGGGGTTTGGCCGTGGACCGTGATGTCGCGTTCTGGATCGACGTGCTGGAACGGCAGGGCGGGATACCGGCAGGCAAGCTGACGGCAAAGGACATCCTCTTTGTCTCGGGCGACAGCCCGAACACGAACTGAGGCCGCAATGAGCGTGGCTGGAACAACCCGTCCCGGAGAGGTCGCCGTGCGCGACCTCTCCAAGTCCTTTGCCCTAAACGGACAACGGCTGAATGTCCTTCGCGACTTGCAGTTGCAGGTCCGAGGTGGCGAGGCGCTGGCCATCGTGGGTCCGTCGGGCTGCGGGAAGACGACCTTACTGCGCATCATTGCCGGGCTCGAGCAGCCCGATGTAGGTGAGGTTCTGATCGACGGCCATCCGGTCCATGGCGTCGGCCGCGAGCGCGCCGTCATCTTCCAAGAGCCACGCCTGCTGCCTTGGTTGACGGTTCTCGGCAACGTCGCGTTCGGCCTTCAGGTTCGCGGCACATCCCGGCAGGCCGCCGAGGCACGGGCCCGGCACTACATCCGCTTGGTCGGACTGTCCGAGTTCGAGGACGCCCACCCTCGGCAACTGTCGGGAGGCATGGCGCAGCGCGTCGGCATCGCACGGGCGCTTACCGTGCAGCCCGAAATCCTGCTGCTAGACGAACCCTTGGGTGCCCTTGATGCGATGACCAAGCTGACGATGCAGGAAGAGCTGTCGCGGATTTGGCGCGAAGAGCAGGTCACGATGGTTCTCGTGACCCACGATCTGGAGGAAGCGATCTTTCTCGCCGACCGCGTTCTGGTCTTGCCCAAGCAGAAAGGTTCGATACCGCGCCTGGTCACCGTCGATTTGCCACGCCCCCGCGACCGAAACGCGCCACGGTTCGTCGAGATGAGGCGGCGGCTGATGGCAGAGTTCGGCTTGCACTGATTGTAGGCCAAGCTGCGTCGCGGAAAGACGAGAACCATTTCGGAGATCTTCGAGATCGGTCTGCGAAATGCAATCGGAGGCTGCCTTGGAACCATGGGCATCAAACAGCAACTGCAGCGTCGTTGCAGGATACTCTGCATTTTTCGTGGAAACCGCCGCAGCGGTCTGCATACAATCTCTCGCGATACTTGAATGTAGTGCTTCCCCCCAGTTCCCCATCAGGCCGTCGCTATAGGTCAATCGTGATCTGCATCATGCAAGTCGTTGATTACGGGGACGAACGATGGCGAAGAAGCCCTGTGAGAACACACGGATGGCGAAGTTCCTCGATGCCCGGCTGCTAGAGTTGAAGCACAAGAAAACCCAGGCCGAGATCGCCGAAGAAGCGGGGTTCGTGAATCAGAACATGATCACCATGCTCAAGAAGGGCTCGACGAATCTGCCAATCGACCGCGTCCCCGCGCTGTCAGCGGCCCTTGAATGCGATCCCGCCCTGCTGCTGCGCCTGGCGCTGGAACAAAGCGAAGGCAGCACGGCCGCGGCGGCGATCTATGAGATCATCGGGCAGCCAATCAGCAAGAACGAGATGTCGTGGATCCTCGAGATCCGGGACGCGTCCGGTGATACAGATCCCCGGCTGACCTCGAGGGCGTCTGCCGCCATCCGCGGGATGTTTCGGAAATGAAGGAGCACGATCGACGTGTGATTGAGGGTTGCAAGTTGCCCTCGACAGCTCCGTTTAGCCAAAACGAGTGGGAGTGGATCGATATGCTGCGCCCGATTGCCGGAGATTCCGATCCTCCAGTTACATCAACCGGGGTGCAAGCGCTGCGGGCTGCCGTCTCGCAGCAGCGGGGAGCAGCGGCTACATGCACGATCGCCGAAAAAAGTGACAAGAAGCGGGTTTGAAAGACGTTTTTGCATGATCGTTAAAGTTTCTGGGAAACTGACGCATCATCTCGGAAATATCAGCGAGCGCGAAAAATGTCTGACCCTGTCATCTCCATAGACGACCCCGCAGCGCTCGGCCGCGCGATCCGAGCACGGAGGCGGGCCTTAAAGCTGCGCCAGGAAGAAGTCTCGGCGCAGAGCGGCGTCTCCACCGGAACTGTCAGCGCCATCGAGAATGGCAAGCCGACCGCCCAGATCGGTCTGGTGCTTCAGATTTGCCGTGACCTCGGTCTGCGCCTGACCGTGAGCAGCTGATGGTGCTGCTGCTGGATGTGCACCTCAAGGGAACCACAAAGCCGATTGGACAGCTCTTGCGTGGTGATCATGGTGCTGTTCAGTTCCAGTATCTGACCGACGCGTTGCCGCATCCGCTGTCATTATCCTTGCCGGTGCGCGAGCAGACCTATGGAGACGCCGCTACCCGCGGTTTCTTTGCCAACCTGCTGTTCGAGAATGCGCTCCGGGACCAGGTGATGGAACGCTACGGGCTCGACTTCACTGACATCGTTGGTCTGCTCCATCATCTCGGCCGTGACTGCCCGGGGGCGATTTCCTGCGTGCCAAAGGGCGAAGGACCGGCAAAGCAACCCGGCAACCTGGAGACCGACTACGACCCGCTCGATGCCCAGACTCTCGCCGAGATCATGACCTCACTACAGATCACGATCCCCGAGAGGGATGCGCAGAACATAAACCGGCCATGAGCATCAGATGGCGCACCAAAGGGTTACCTCGCCCTTGGATTTGTCAACCAAGCGTCAACTTCGGCGTGGAAAACGTCTACCGAATGACAACATAGAGGGAGCGCGAAGCTGACGGAGTCGGGAGGATTTTCTCCTACGGGCAACAAAACGAATCTGCTCCGGGCAAGATATCACTGCCCAGCAGAACGAATAGGTCGGCAAATGCCCGGAACATTACCCTAAGTTTGCCTTAAGTTTACATCTGCGAGTGTCTCAGAGCAATTTTGAACTAATGTTGGGAGCGCATTACACGCCAACCCGGGTAAAGGAGCACTGTTGTCGACCGCAGCTTCGTCCTCATCGCTGCCGATGAGGTGGGACAAAAACCTATGGCCATAAGTCATGGTCAAGAACGGTCGGTGAAGGCTTGGTCAGAACACCGTGCCAGAACCAGCTCGGACCATCGGCCGCTCGCAGGCCGAAGTTCAAGTGCTAGCGTCCTTCGGCGAGAGCACAAGATCAGAGCCGGTCGATCTCCTCGGCCACCAGCTTTTGGAGCCTCCACAAGTTGCGGTCGCGAATGCCGTGCTCCTCGAGCGACCGGACGGTGTTGTGGAGATACTCCGCCGTCGAGCCTCGCGGCCCGCAGGCGCGCGCCATTTGCGCAGCAGCGACCTCCAGCGGCAGGCTCCGGCGGATGTTGGGACCGGTGGGGCCGGCCCAGAACACCAGGGCCCGGATGGGTCCATCCTCCGTGGCGAGGGTGAGCCAGCGCCGGTAGGCCATCGTCTCGACGAAGGGGAACTCGCGGCGCGCGGACTCGTCGAGCACCTGTCGCTCGGCTCCCGCCGCGACCTCCAGCGCCAACCCGGCGCAGCGCCCGCCCGACATTAGGGCCATCATCAGCCCCGGCGCCTCAGGCGTGCCGCGGAACCCTCGGGTCTGGATGCAGAACTGCCGGTGCCAGCCGCACGCCACTGCGCGTCGCTTGGCGACGGGCTCGAAGGTGGGCTTCCAGATCAACGAGCCGTAGGCGAAGACGTGGAGCGGGTCATCCGACCCTTCCACGATAAGCCGCTCCACCAAGGCGGCATAGTCCTCGTCCGTCGCCCGCGTGAACGTTGACGGGGCGGCGACGTCTTCCACGGGCCGGGTCGCTCGCGCCACGTGAGCCAGCGTCAGGTGCAGGGAACGAGACGAGGGGCGGCCCTTGCTCATGGTCTCTCCTCCTTCGAGCCGCCAGTGATGGAGTCTCCGTCAACGTTTTGTGCCATCCGCTCCGCCAGCTCGATGCCGTCGTTCAGATGGTGGATTTGGCGCTCGTGCTCCGAAGTCCAGCCGCGGCGATTGGCCTCCGCGAAGTCGAGGTCGGGAGCCAGCATCCGGGCCCGTGCAATGTGGTGCCGCGTCAGGTCGCGGTCGCCCATCCGGGCATAGGTCGCCGCCAAGCGCATCTCCTGACGGGCGCTGAGCCTCGGGACCCTAAGCAGGACGCGGGCGGACTCCTCATAGCGCTCGAGGTCGTAGAGTGCGGCAGAAGCGGCCACATCGTAGTAGGCGGGCCAGAGCGGGTTGACCTCCCGGGCTGCCTCGATCCACATCAGGCAGTCCTCGGCGCGGCCGCGCCAGCTCAGAATGTGCCCGAGGTTGAAGAGCGCATCGGCGTCGCAGGGATTGACCTCCACCGCCCGGCGGGCCGTCTGCTCGCCCGCCTCGAACTCTCGAAGATGGGCATGGAGGTAGGACAGGTGGCTCAGGCAGCGCGAGTCGTCGGGGGACAGCTCTACAGCGTGATGCGCCCGGGCTTTGGCTCCACGCTTAACCTCAAGGGGCGCGAGGCCGTAGTCGTGAAGGGCCATCTCGGTCATACCGAGAAGCGAGTGGGCAACCCCGAGTGAGGGGTCCACCGCAATGGCGGAGGCGAAGTGCGCGCGTGCCAGCTCGTTCACGCCGAGCTCGTAGCTCCGGAAGAGCGACCGCCCTCGCGCCAGGTGCTCGAACGCGGACATCTCCGCTTTGCCTCGGCGCAGACTCTCGCGGTGGCCTGCTTCCTCGACCACGGCGAAGAGACGCTGCACGATGCGACGCGGGATCAGGTCCTGGAGGGTAAGCCAACCCCCGCCCTCGCAGGCGAAGCTGTCGCCCCATAGGATCTCGCCCGAACGGACGTCATTGAGGGCCACGGCCAGCACGAGGTGGCCATCCGCCAGGCGCGCCGAGCCATTCACGATGTAGTCGGCTCGGAGCGTCGCCCCGATCTCCGCCAAACCCAGGCTCGTGTCGGCCGCGGCCGAGAACGCCGAGTGCCGCGCCACCACTGTAAGGTTGCGAAAGCGCCCCAGCCCCGCCGTGATCTCTTCCATCAGCCCCTCAAGGATCGGACGACGGTCGGGGTCGCCCGTGCGGTCAGCCAGCGGCAACAGGGCAATGCGTGGCTGGGCTTGAGGCGAGCCCGCCGCCGGCGTGCCCCGGTTCGATGCGGCGCTGCCGTCGGACGGGCAGAGCATGAAGCCGCGCCGGGCGATGGTGCGCAAAATCTGCCCGGCCTCGTCCGCGATGGCCTTGCGGATGTCCCGCACGGCTTGGCTCAGGGAGGCCTCGGTCACGGTGACGTCCGGCCAGACCGCGTCGAGAAGCTCGCCTTTGAGCACGACACGGCCCGGCTGACGCGCGAGCTCGCACAAGAGGCGGAAGGACTTCGACCGCAACGGCAGGATGCGGCCGTCTCGCGACAGCGTGCCGCGGCCGAGGTCGAGCATCGCTCCGCCAAGATGAATGATCGCCGCGCCGGGTTCCTGGGCCACCGCGCCTTCTCCCAATGCTCTTCGAGAGCGTAGCGAGGGCTGGCTACGAGTGTCAATACTGGCCCTTCCGCATCCGCGAGGCCGCCTCTACGAGGCCCCAGTCGGTGACGCAGCTATCGCCGGACCGGAGCCCGAGATCATCGAGGAGGTGGGGGCACATGCGATCCAGCGCCTCTTCGCCACGGCGCTGAGCCGCGCGAGCGCCCGAACGCCGGAGGGTCGAGGCCGGCTGAAAAGCAACGAAGGCCACGAGGGAAGAAAGGAACGACCGTTTACGAAGTGGGGGTGTCATGAACATCGCGTCTCTCCTGGGACAAGCGCACCAATACGGTGCGTTAAGGAGAGAATGAGCTCAGTTGACCGTTACGTCTTAAGGGAGACCTGAAACCTTCCTGAAAGTGCTCTGAATGAGAAACTGCGGCTTCGGCTCGCCAATCGCCTCGGGAGTGAATGCGCTGGCATCAGTCACCGTCGATGCGCCGCTTCGCGTATGTCTAGGGTCAGGACCCATTGATATGCTTGAGGCTGCCGTCGCCGCGTGTTCCAAGACCCCGAACTGACGGGGGCATGATGAGCAATCTATTCTGGTTAACGGACGTGCAGAAGGAGCGGCTGAGACCGTTCTTTCCGAAGAGCCATGGCAAGCCGCGGGTGGATGACCGGCGCGTTCTGAACGGCATAATCTTTATCAATCGCAATGGCTTGAGGCGGTGTGATGCGCCGCGTGAGTATGGCCCGCCGAAGACGCTCTACAACAGATGGAGCGGTGGGGTGACATGGGGGTTTTCGCCATGATGATGGAGGGGCTGGCCTCGAAAGGCACCGAGCAGAAGACCATATGATCGACGCGACCTACCTGAAAGCGCTTCGCACGGCTTCGAGCCTGCGGGCAAAAAAGGGGGGCCTGACGACCAGCGCGGGCGCTTGATCGGTCGGACCAAGGGTGGGTTGAACACCAAGCTGCATGCCGTCACGGACGGCAAGGGTCGTCCGCTGAAGTTCTTTATGACCGCAGGTCAAGTCAGCGACTACACTGGAGCCGCAGCCCTGCTGGGCAGTTTGCCCGCTGCTGAATGGATGCTCGCAGACCGGGGCTATGACGCCGATTGGTTCCGGGATGCGTTGAAAGACAAAGGGATACGCCCCTGCATCCCCGGCCGGAAGTCCCGCAGAAAAAAAGTGCGCTACGACAAACGGCGTTACCGCCGCCGCAACCGGATCGAGATCATGTTCGGCCGGCTGAAAGACTGGCGCAGGGTCGCAACCCGCTATGACAGGTGCGGCAAAACCTTCCTCTCCGCCGTCGCCCTCGCCACAACTGTCATGTTCTGGCTTTGACGATCAATGAGTCTGGACCCTAAGACGCTCGACAGTCGGCGCATTACGTCTTGATACTAATTGGAAAAATGGTGGACCCAGAGCGATTCGAACGCCCGACCCTCAGATTCGTAGTCTGATGCTCTATCCAGCTGAGCTATGGATCCACTGACTCGGCGGAATAGCCGCCCCCGCCCGCCATTGCAAGAGCGAAACGCCGGTCAGTGAACCTCGGACGGCTCGGCCTGCTTGGGCAGGTGGATGATGAATTCTGTGCCCGCGGCGTCACTGCGGGCCAGGCTGAGACGCCCGCCGTGACCCCGCACCAGCTCCTGCGCTATGGCCAGACCCAGACCGGTGCCGCCTTTGCGCGCGCCGCCTTGAAACGCGGCGAACAGGTGTTCGCGGGCGCGCGGGGGCAGCCCGGGCCCGCTGTCGCCGACGCGCAACCACCACTCCGCCTCCGATTCGCCACCCGAGATCTCGATCGTCCCGCCGGTGCCCTGCGCCTCGATCGCCTGCCGCGCGTTGCGCACCAGATTGCCCAGCACGCGGTACAGCTGTTCGCCGTCCGCCCGGATGGCAAGGCTGGGCGGCACGTCGATCAGCATGGCGATCGTGCCGTCGGGGGTCAGGCCCTCGCCCTCCATCACCTCCTCGACCAGCGGGCGCAACAGCAACCGGCCCAGACGCGGTGGCGGCTCCTCGGCCTTGCCGAAGGTCAGCGTGGATTCGCACAGTGACACCGCGCGCGAGATCGAGGCCACCAGCTTGGGCGCCGACCGCGCTACCACCGGATCGACCGAGCCTTCGATCCGGTCGGCGAACAGCTGCGCCGTGGTCAGGATGTTGCGCAGATCGTGGCTGATCTTGGCGACCGCCCCGCCAAGCTGCGCGAGCCGCTCTTTCTGTCGCAGGGCGCCGATCATCTGGGTTTGCAGGCTTTGTAGCGCCTCCTCGGCCAGCCGCAACTCTTCGACCCGGGCCGTCGGCGCGATCACCCGGCGCGCATCTTCGGGCGCCTCGGCATAGGCCTGCATGTGCCGCACCACCCGGCGGATCGGCATCACCAGCAACCTGCGCACGGCCAGAAACAGCAAGAACGCCGTAACCACCGAAATCAGCGCAGACAGCACGAGGATGCGCAGACCGTAGTCCAGCATCGCGCGGCGCAGCGGGCCTTCCTGCAACGTGATCTCGATCAGGGTGCCGGCCTGCTGCACCGGCTCTCCGATCACCCGGATCATCCGGTCCTCGGGCTCGACCAGACAAGCCAGCGCGTCGCGGATCAGCTGCCAGGGGTTTGTCACCCGCAAATCGTACGTCGCCGAAATCGGCTCGGGGATCGGCGACGACAGCACCAGCTGGCGCACCTCGTCGCGCAGCAGCACGACGTTGAACACTTCGGCATTGGCCAGCAGTTCGGCTTCGAGATCAGGCGTCAGCATGTCTTGCGCTGCCAGTTGCGATAGGCTGGCGATCTGCGCCTTCTCCAGCCGCAGCATCAGGAAATCCACCCGGAATCGCGCGATCGACGGCACGAAGATCAGCACTTCGGCCAGCATCACGAAGGCCACGGTCAACAGCAGGAACCGCCCCGACAGCGTGTTCAAGAACCGCCCCGACCTTTGCAAATGCCTTAGCCCTTTCACATTGGCCCAAATATCCCACGGGTGGTCCGGGGGGTGTGAAACCCCCCGGCCCGTCCGCAAGACGGACCCTTACGGCAACCAGCGCTGCACGAGCCGCACTACCTGCTTCAGCATAGGATTATCAAAGAGTTTCGGGGAAAAATAGGCCGATGCGGCGCGCTTCGAAATCTCGCCGAGTGTGGGATAGGGAGCCACCATTCCGGCGACCGCCGACATCGTCAACCGCTTCGACAGCACCAGCGCCCAAAGGGCGATCAGCTCGCCCGCCTGCGGGCCCACGATGGTGACCCCGATGGGGCGACTCCGCACGATCATCACCTTGATGAACCCGTCGGTCTTGCCTTCCGCCTGCGCGCGGTCGTTGTGGTCCAGCGCGGCGCGCGCGACGGTCAGGGCGGTGCCATAGGCCTTGCGCGCCTCGGCTTCCGTCATCCCGACCTGCGCCAGTTCGGGGTCGGTATAGGTGGCCCAGGGGATGTGCCGGGTGGTGGCGCGGGCGGGCAGGCCCAGCACCGCCTGGCGGACCACGATCCTGGCATGATATCCCGCGACATGGGTGAACTGCAAGCTGCCCGCCGCGTCGCCCACCGCAAAGATCCGCCGGTTGGTGCTGCGCAGCGCCGCGTCCACCGTAACACCCTTGCGGTCGAACGCGACGCCGGCGGCGGGCAGGTTCAACCCGTCCAGCGCCACCCGCCGTCCGACGGCCAGCAGCAGGTGGCTGCCCGCGATCTCGCGGCCATCCTCCAGCGTGACGCGGATCGCCCCCGCCTGCCCCGCGACGGCCCCGACCTTTGCATCTTCCAGAACGACCACGCCTTCGCTCCGCAGATGGCGCAACACGACGGTGGCCGCATCGGGGTCGTCGCGGCCCAGGGCCTTGGCCCCTTCGATCACCGTCACCGCGCAGCCCAGTCGGCGGTGCGCCTGCGCCATCTCCATCCCGATCGGACCGCCGCCGATGATGATCAGGTGGTCGGGGCGGTTGCGCAGGGCAAAGATCGTCTCGTTGGTCAGATATGGCACGCCGTCCAGTCCCGGCACGTTCGGCACCAGCGGGCGTGATCCCGTAGCGATCACGAACCGCCGCGCGGTGATCTCGACGCCGCCCGCCTCTAGCGTGGTGGCCGAGGTGAACGCCCCCCATGCCCGGATCACCCGCACGCCCAGCCCCTCGAACCGTTCCTGGCTGTCCACCGGCGCGATGGTGGCGATGGTGCGCGCCACATGGTCGTTGACGGCGGCGAAGTCGATGTCGGGCTCAACCGGGGCGATGCCCAGCGGCGCGCCGCTGCGCATCGCCTGCGCGGCCTTGGCGGCGGCCAGCAGCGCCTTCGACGGCACGCATCCCGCATTCAGGCAGTCGCCGCCCATCTCCGCCCCTTCGACCAGCACGACGCGCGCGCCCATCTGCACCGCCCCCGCTGCTACCGACAGCCCGCCGGACCCCGCCCCAATGATGCACAGGTCGGTGGTGATCCTTTCGCCCGCAGAATGTTTCATGTCAGGCCCTTCTGCGCAGCAATTTGATCACGATTGGCAGCGCCGACAGGGCCGCGAGACCCACAATAGGCCCGATGACCGCCGGAGTGAACAGCACCTTCAGGTCGGGCGTCTCGCCGCGCGCGAACACCTCGCCCAGACCCGAGCCTACGGAGGTGAATACCAGCGCCCCCGGAATGATCCCCAGAAAGGTGGTGATCGCAAAGCGGTCCGTGCGCACTCCCACGAACGCCGGGATCAGGTTGGCCAGAAAGAACGGAACGGCCGGCACCAGCCGCATCAGCAGCAGAACCGACCACTCGTTGTCCTGCAACGCAGCCTGCAGGCGCGCAGCTGCCCCGCCCTTGGCCGCGATCTTGGCCGCCGTCTCCTGCCCCGCCCCGGCGCGCACCGCCGTGAACACCGCCACCGCCCCCAGCGTGGCCGCGATGACGTTGAACAGCGTCCCCGGAAACACCCCGAACAGGAACCCGCCGGTCAATGTCATCACCGTCGCCCCCGGAAGCGACAGCGCCACGATCACCGCATAGCCCGCGATGAACCCCACCGCCGTCCAGAAATAGTGGCTGTCGCGGTAGGCCAGCAGCTTTTCCTGATGCTTCGCCAGCATCGCAAAGCTCAACTCGTCGCGCAGCAGAAACGCCCCGGCCGCCGCCACCACCACCAGCACGATCAACGGCAGCCGGCGGATCAGGACCGATTTTTGCGTCTGCGTTGCGGGCATGCCGGACTCCTTGTTGGCTCCGACCATGGGCCGGAACCGTCGCGGCGCGATAGGGGACTTCACGGGGCCTTGATCGCCAAGGGGGGTCGGCGCGTCAAAAAGCCGGGCGTTGTAACAATCAGGCGATGTCTGCGACAGATTTGTTGCGCATGACTCCCTGCAGCGCGTTGACTTGGCGGCGGGGCGACCCTAAACAGCGGACTTCAAAGCGCAGGGCCTGCCGAATCCGGGGGTGTCCCTGTGGCTATACTGCTGGAGTTTTCGCAATGAAGCGCACGTTTCAACCTTCCAACCTTGTCCGTGCGCGCCGCCACGGGTTCCGCGCCCGCATGGCCACCAAAGGCGGTCGGCTGGTTCTGGCCGCCCGCCGCGCCAAGGGCCGGAAGAAACTGTCGGCCTGATCTTTCGGCCTTTCGGGCCGCCTGAGGCAGACATAATGACACCGCCGCCGGACACGGACCAAGGCCTAGCCGCCGAAGCACCCGTTGGCTCTGCGGCGTTACCGTCATATGTGACTGTGACCGCCTGTACGCTGGAAACCCTGCGCAACCGCCCCGACTTCCTGCGGGCCGCCAGTGCGCGCAGGCAGGGCACCGGCGGGTTCATGCTGCAGGCCCGCGCGCGCGGCGATGACAGTCCTGTGGTACGCGTCGGCTTTACCGCGTCCAAGAAGACCGGCAACGCCGTGTTCCGCAATCGCGCCAAGCGCCGCCTGCGCGCGCTTGTGCGCGAGGTTATGCCAACCCGCGTGCGCCCCGGCTGGGATTATGTGCTGGTCGCCAAACCGGGTGCGACGGTGGTGCGCGATTTCGTCGACCTGCGGCGTGATCTGGAAAGCGCGTTGCAGTCGGTGCACCGCGACCGCACGAAATGACACCCCTCGCCCACCTGATCGCCGCCCCGGTGCGCGCCTATCGTCTGATCCTGTCGCCATGGGTCGGGCATGGTTGCCGGTTTCAGCCGACCTGCAGCGTCTACGCACTGGACGCGCTGGAACGGCACGGGGCGGTCAAGGGTGGCTATCTGATGGCGCACCGCATCTGCCGCTGCCATCCGTGGGGCGGGTCGGGATACGATCCGGTGCCGGGGGCGGACCCCGATCATGACGCCAAATCTCAGGGCGCCGCGCCGTCGTCAAAGGGTTGAATGCGCGTCAGCCGAAACGCCGGGGCCGATCCGGTCAGCCGGTCGACGTCGGCAAGGTCAAGGTTGCGGTAGACCACCGGAATATCCATCAGCGCCGCACGGTCCAGCGGATCGGCGCGAAACCTGTCGGCGCGAAAACTGTCGCGCGCGGCACGGGTCGCGATGGTCGCCAGCGCATCGGCGCCGAACACGATCGCCCCGTCCAGATCGGTCGCCTTCAGGTAGGCCCCGGTCCAGTCGGGCGCGATCAGCACCGCATCGCGAAACGTCGCCATCCCAAGGTTCGTCTGCGCGAAATCGGCATTCACCAGCACTGCACCATCGAACCGCGCCGCCAGCATGTTGGCGGCGGCAAAGCGCGTGTCCACCACATAGGCGCCGCTGAAATCCACCCCGTTTGCCTGTGTGGTCAAGGGCGCCTTGCTGGCGTCATACGGCGGCAGGACGCGGTCTTCGGTCACCGCGGCAAAGCTTGAATCGCGGATGTCGCCCCCCACAAACCGCGCATTTTCCAGCGACGCCCCGCCAAAATCGGCAAACCTGACTGCGCTGCCAGTGAAATCGGCACTGTCCAGCAGCCCGCCCTGCACCGTCATCAGGATGATGGTGGCGTTCAGCATCTGCGCAAAACTCAGGTCCAGCCCGGTGATGTTCAGCGGTTCCAGGTTCAACAGCCCGGCCGACAGCAGCACCGTCAGCAACTGCCCGCGTTCAGGGCTGGCAGCGCGGTCAATCAGCCGCACTTCGGCCCCGGCCTCGGCCCACCCATAGTGACCGGCCATCCGGGCATAGGTGTTTGGCAGTTCGGCCCGCCGCCGTTCAACCGCAATACGGGTGTTGTCCTGCGCACTGTGCGCCCGCATCCCCATGTCCAGAAACCGGTAGGGCTTGGCCGCGCGCGAGGTCGAGGTGATGCGCAGCACCTGCGCCCGCGACAGATCTTCGGCCCGGATCGCGTTGAACAGGCCTACCGGCGTTCCGGTCGCGGCGGCCTGTTCGGCGGCCTCGCGGTCCACCACCTGCCCCAGTCCCGCCGCGATCTCGGTGATCTGCACCGCGATCTGCGCATTGCGTTCCGCCTCGGCCAGTTGCACCTGCAATGCAGCCAGCACCGACTGTTCGTCCAGCTTGGCGTTCTGTTCCACCAGCAGGCCTGACTGCACCGCCAGCAACTGGTTTTGCTGAAACAGCAGCGCGGTGCCCGCCAGCGCCGCCATCGCCGCGATCAGCGCGGTCAGCGAGGCGATGATCCAGCGCCGTGTCGTGATCCACGAATAGCGCGCCAGGGCCAGTGCCACCAGATCGCGCGCCGCCGTGGTCGCGCCGGCCGGGTCGCCCGCAATCGCGCGTTCAGCCACCGATGCCAGCGGATTGGCCAGCTCCTCGATCTGCACTTCGGCGAACCCGAACAGCCGCGACCAGATCATTCGCCGCGCCGCGTAAAGGATCACGCCCAGCAGCAGCACGACCAGCAGCGCGGCCAGAAAGACCGTCGCGATCAGGGCGGCGCTGTCTTGCAGAAAGCCAAGGCCGGAAAACGCCACCAGAACACCGGCGGCCAGGCCAAACCCGAAGAACAGGATGGCGTTGATCCCCAACCCGGACGAGTTCTGCGAACCGGACGTGTGCGCGGGCTTTTGTTCCATCGGCCCCCCTTTTGCGCGACGATGCCAAAGCCGCCCGAAGCTGGCAACCGGGCACGATCGTGCGTGCCGGGATCCGGCAAAATTGCCGAAAATCCTATGCAACTGGGAGGTGTGGATTAACCCCCGCCTCAGCTTGGTTGACTAATCTTGCGCCTGTGGGGCCGCTGGGCTCGATCTGACACAGGGGATGGGCATGCAGTTTGGCAGGCTGGACGGCAGCAGGGACGCGGTGCGCTGGGGTCTGTCGCAGTTGCGAAAACCGCAGTGGATGGTGTTTTTGCCCGCCGTCACCCTTGCCGCATTCTGGCTCGGCGGCGAACGCGTGCTGATCCTCGTCGCGCTTGGCGCGCCGCTTTTGTTCGCTATTGCCGGGGCGTTCCGGTTCGACAGGGCCGCGCAGTCCCCGGCCCTCGCCGGCGACGGGATGGGAGAGTCGTCGCTGCGCCCGCAGGTGATCTCGCTGTTGACCAAACTGCTGCGCGATGCGCCGGTCACCGGGCGCACCACCGCCTGCCTTGTTCTGCAATTCGACAATGCCGCGCACATGCTCGACCGGCACGGCCGGGCGGCACAGACCGAAATCCTGTCGCGATCGGCCGAACGCCTGTGGGCGGCCCTGCGCGACGGCGACACCCTGGTGCGGCTTGAAGGCGGCGGGTTTGCGGTCGTGCTGATGCCGGTGCGGCGGCTGGACCTGGAAACCGTGATCCAGCTTTCGGCGCGGTTGCAGGCGGCGCTGGCCGCCCCGATTTCCGTCAACGCGGCGCGGCTCTACGTGACCTGCTCGATCGGCTTTTGCCTTGCGGTGCGCGCGCCCGAACCCACGGGGCGCGCGCTGCTCGACGCGGCCCAGATCGCCGCGGACGAAGCGTTGCGCCATGGCCCCGGTGCCATCCGCGCTTTTGCACCCGACATGGCCCGCACCCGCGCCGACCGCGAAGCACAGCGCGAGGATCTTGAACTCGCGCTGGATGAGGGCCAGATCCGCGCGCATTTTCAGCCACAGATCTCGACCGACACCGGGGCCATCACGGGGTTCGAGGCGCTGGCCCGCTGGCATCATCCCGAACGCGGTCTGGTGCCGCCCGGCGAATTCCTTCCGCTGATCGAGGATGCCGGGCTGTCGGAACGGCTGTGCGAGGTGATGGTCTACAACGCGCTGTCGGCGCTGGCCCGGTGGGACAAGGCGGGGTTGGCCGTGCCGACGGTGGCCGTCAACTTCTCGAAGGGCGAACTGCGCAACCCGCGGCTGGCCGAAAAGCTGAAATGGGAACTCGACCGGTTCGACCTGACGCCGGCGCGCCTGACGGTAGAGATTCTCGAAACCGTCGTGGCCGAAACCGACAACGACGTGGTGGTTGCCAACATCGCGGCCCTGTCGCGGCTGGGCTGCGGTATCGACCTCGACGATTTCGGCACCGGCAGCGCTTCGATCACCTCGATCCGCCGGTTTGCCTTGCGGCGCATCAAGATCGACCGGTCCTTCGTGACCCGCGTGGATGAAGACCGCGAGCAGCAGAAGATCGTCTCGGCCATCCTGTCGATGGCCGAACAGATGGGACTGCAAACCCTGGCCGAAGGGGTCGAGACTCCGGGCGAACATGCCATGCTGGCGCAACTTGGCTGCGGCGACGTGCAGGGCTTCGGCATCGCACGCCCAATGCCGCTGGACGACACGCTGGACTGGATCGCCCGCCACCGAGCCCGGCAGGCCACCACCCCGCGGATCGGGCACCGCGCCGGATAGCGCTGGCACCGCATCACCGGTCCTGACGCAGATTTGCGCGTGCCGGACGGGACGGGGAGGCGTGACGGGGGGAATCCGCTTGACCTTTGCCCCCCCCTGTCGTTGAAGCACTGCCAAACCCTGAACCGAATGGTGGTGGTCCGCATGGACGATCAGAACAAGAACCTCATCCTCGCAACCGCACTCAGCTTCTTCGTGATCCTTGGCTGGTATGTCGGCGGCCCGATCCTGTTTCCCGAATGGTTCCCGACCGAAGAGGCGGTGCAACCCTCGGTCTCGGCGACCGCCCCCGCCGCCATTCCCGATGCGACGCTGCCACCGGCGGCAGGCACCGATGCCGCAGGGGCAACGGCCCCCGCCGCCGCACCGCAGGCGCCGCGCCTGACGATCGACACCGACGAGGTTTCGGGCTCGATCTCGCTCCTCGGCGGGCGGATCGACGATCTCAGCCTCAAGCAATACACCGAAACCGTGCAACCCGGCTCGCCCATCGTGCGGCTGCTGTCGCCGGTCGGGCAGAACTCGCCGCAGTATGCGCTGTTCGGCTGGCAGCCGGCCGGCGATCTGACCTTTGACGACGTGCCCGGTGCCAACACTGAATGGCGGCTGACCGCAGGCGCGACGCTGTCGGACGATGCCCCCGTCACGCTGACCTGGGACAACGGCAAGGGTCTGGTCTTCACCCGAACGATCGCGGTCGACGACAAATTCATGTTCAGCGTGACCGACGCGGTCACCAACGCCGGCTCCGCCGAGGCGCGGCTGGCCCCCTACGGCGTCATCGCGCGCCACGGGCTGCCGACCACGCTGCAGAACATCTGGGTGGTGCACGAAGGCCTGATCGCCCGCACCGATGGCCGGTTTTCCGAGACAAACTATGACGACGTGACCGGCCTTCCCGTGGTCGAGCGCGAGGCGGGCAATGCCGAACTGGTCGAGGCGACGATCGATGGCTGGATCGGCTTCACCGACCATTACTGGATGACGGTGCTGGTGCCCGAGCAGGGCAAACCGTTCACGGCTGTGACGAAATACACCCCATCCAGCGATGTCTACCAGACCGAAACCCGCCAGCCTGTGCTGGCCGTCGCCCCCGGCGCCACGGTCGAAAGCACCACGCGCCTGTTTGCGGGCGCCAAGGAGTGGGAGACGATCCGCGGCTACCAGACCGACGGCGTCGCAGGTTTCGTCGACAGCATCGACTGGGGCTGGTTCTATTTCCTGACCAAGCCGATCTTCGCCGTCCTGCACTGGCTGAACAAGGTGTTCGGCAACATGGGCCTCGCGATCATCGGCCTGACCTTCGTGCTGAAGCTGCTGGTCCTGCCGCTGGCCTACAAATCCTACGTCTCGATGGCCCGCATGAAGGAATTGCAGCCCGAGATGGAGGCGCTGAAGCTGCGCGCGGGCGACGACAAGCAGAAGCTGCAAAAGGAAATGATGCAGCTTTACAAGGACAGTAAGGTCAATCCGGCTGCGGGGTGTCTGCCGATCCTGATCCAGATCCCGATCTTCTTCAGTCTTTACAAGGTGATCTTCGTCACGATCGAGCTGCGCCACGCACCGTTCTTCGGCTGGCTGAACGATCTTTCCGGTCCCGACACGTCCAGCCTGTTCAACCTGTTCGGCCTCTTTCCGTGGGACGCCCCGGCGCAGGGCACCGTCCTGCACCTGATCTTCATCGGGGTCCTGCCGATCCTCTTGGGCATCACGATGTGGCTGCAGCAAAAGCTGAACCCCGCGCCGCCGGATCCGGTGCAGCAGCAGATCTTTGCGTGGATGCCGTGGATCTTCATGTTCATGCTCGGCAGCTTTGCCAGCGGGCTGGTGGTCTACTGGATCACCAACAACATCATCACCTTCACCCAGCAGTACATCATCATGCGCAGCCACGGGCACAAACCCGACATCTTTGGCAACATCACGTCCAGCTTCAAGAAAAAGCCGGCGGTGGCCTCGGTCGCGGCACCCGGAAAACCCCCGGCCAACAGCCCCGGCAAACCCCCGGCCAAGGGCAAGAAATGACGCAGACGCTGGCGCAGATCTATCGCCATCCGATCAAGGGACACGGACGCGAGGCTCTCGCGTCCGTTGCCCTTTCGGCGGGGGCCTGTCTGCCGTGGGACCGGCACTGGGCCGTGGCGCACGAGGCGGCGCGGCTGGGGCCGGGCTGGAATGCCTGCGTCAACTTTGCGCGCGGGGCCAAGGCACCGGCGCTGATGGCGGTGACGAGCGTGCTGAACGAAGCCACGCGAACCGTCACGCTGCACCATCCCGACCGCGGCGCGATCACCTTTCGCCCGGACGACCCGGCCGAATTGCCCGGCTTTCTGGACTGGGTGCGCCCGTTGAACCCGCCAGACCGCGCGCAGCCCGTCCAGATCGTGGCGGGCGAGGTCGGGTTGACGGATTCGGACTTTCCGTCGGTGTCGATCCTTTCGCTGTCCTCGCTGGGCGATCTGTCGGCGAGGATGGGGCATGACCTGTCGGTGCACCGCTGGCGCGGCAACCTGTGGCTGCAAGGGGCGCCGCCTTTTGCCGAATTCGACTGGATCGGCAAGCATCTGACGGTCGGCGGCGCGGTGTTGCACATCAAAGAGCGGATCACCCGCTGCACCGCGACGGCGGTGGACCCCGACACGGGCCGCCCCGCAGGCAACACCCTGGCCGGGTTGCAGGCGGCCTACGGCCATCAGGATTTCGGCGTCAACGGCGTGGTCGTCCAAGGCGGCCCCATCGCCACGGGCGACCGCTGGAGCATCGCATGACCCTGAAATTCACCCTTGCCCCCGAACCCGAATTCGAGGCGCGCGAGGCCGGTCGCCTGCTGTTCGCGGGCCCGGTCGATTTCGTCAAGGGCGTGGTCGCGATGCCCGGCTTGCCGCCTGCCGACCGGCTGGAGGTGTGCTTTGCCGGTCGGTCGAACGTCGGAAAATCCAGCCTGATCAACGCACTGACCGGACGCAAGGCGCTGGCCCGCGCCTCGAACACGCCGGGGCGGACGCAAGAGATCAACTACTTTGCCTTGGGCGAAGAGCGCTATCTGGTGGACCTTCCGGGCTACGGCTATGCCGAGGCGCCGGTGGCCATCGTCGCCAAATGGCAGGCGCTGCTGCGGTCTTATCTGGCGGGGCGGCAGACCCTGCGCCGGGCCTTCGTGCTGATCGACACCCGGCACGGCGTCAAGGCGGTGGACGAAGAGATTCTGACCCTGCTCGACCGCTCTGCCGTGGCGTTTCAGGTGGTTATGACCAAGGCCGACAAGGTGTCGATCGCCGAACGCGACGCCAACATCGCGCAGGTGCAAGGTGCGCTGGCCAAACACGTCGCGGCCTACCCCGAGGTCATCGTGACCAGTTCGGAAAAGGGCGACGGGATCGAAACCCTGCGGGCGGTCATCGCGACGCTGGTGTAACGAAACCGAACGTCCGGGTCGCTAGACGTGCTGCCCGCCGTTCACCTGCAACTCGGATCCCGTCATGTAGCTTGACTGGTCGGAACACAGATACCAGATCGCATCCGCAACCTCGCGGGGCTGACCCAGCCGCTGCATCGGCAATCCTTCGATGATCTTTTCGGTGCCGGGCGACAGGATCGAGGTTTCGACCTCGCCCGGCGCGATCGCGTTGACGCGCACGCCCAGCGGACCGAAATCATGCGCCATCTCGCGCGTCAGTGCCGCCAGTGCCGCCTTGGACGTGGAATAGGCCGCGCCGGCAAACGGGTGCACCCGTGACCCGGCAATCGACGTCACATTCACCACGGCTCCGCGCGCGGCGATCAACTCTTCCATCAGCCCGCGCGCCAGCACCACCGATGCGAAAAAGTTGACGTGAAACACCTGCCCCCAGGTCCGCAAATCGGTGTTCAGCGTGTTCAGGCGCGCCCCTCCGGTGCCCTTGGGCGAAATGCCGGCGTTGTTGACCAGCGCATTCAGCTTGCCGTTCAGCTTGCCCTTGATCACCTCGATTGCCTCGATGGTCTTTTTCGGATCGGCGAGGTCCAGCTGGATGTGGTTGTCCTCGCCCCCCGGCCAGGGGCACCGCTCGTCGAACGGTTGGCGCGAACAGGTCAGCACGCGCCACCCTTCGGCCGAGAACCGCTTGACCGTGGCATGCCCGATGCCCCGGCTGGCTCCGGTCAGGACGATGGTTTTCTGTTCGGTCATCACGGCCTCCGGGTTTGGCGATACCTTACAAGAACACTCGGGAACGACAAGCCGTCGCGGTGGTTGATCCCGGCCTTGGCACAACGCCCGCCGGCGGCTATCAGGTCTCATCCCATGGAGGCCGAAATGAGAATGCAAACCATGACCCAGTCCGATGCCGCCGCCACCGCCCGCGTGTTGTCCGATGCGCTGCCCTACATCCAGCGCTATTCCGGGGCGGTCGTGGTGGTGAAATTCGGCGGCAATGCCATGGGTGACGACGCCGCGATGGCCGAGTTTGCCCGCGACATCGTGCTGATGCGGCAGGTGGGCGTGAACCCCGTGGTGGTGCACGGCGGCGGGCCGATGATCAATGAAATGCTGACCAAGCTCGGAATCAAGTCTGAATTCGTGCGCGGCAAGCGCGTGACCGACAAGGCCACGGTCGAGGTGGTCGAGATGATTCTGTCGGGTCTGGTGAACAAGCGGATCGTACAGGCGATCATGGATGCCGGGGGCCGCGCCGTGGGCATTTCCGGCAAGGACGACGATCTGATGGTGTGCGAGGCGGACGACCCCGAACTCGGTTACGTCGGACGGCCCATCGAGATGAACGTTCAGGTGCTGCGCGATCTTTACGAGGCGGGGATCATTCCGGTCGTGGCGCCGGTCGCGACAGGCATGGCCGACAACGAGACGTTCAACGTCAACGGCGACACGGCGGCGGGGGCGATCGCGGGCGCGTTGCAGGCCGACCGTCTGCTGTTGCTGACCGATGTGGCGGGGGTCAAGAACGCGGCGGGCGAGGTGATGACCCAGATCACCCCCGAAGAGGCGCGCAAGATGATCGAGGATGGCGTGATCGCCGGGGGCATGATCCCCAAGACCGAAACCGCGCTTGCCGCGCTTGACGAAGGCGTGCGGGCGGTGACGATCCTGGACGGGCGCACGCCCAACGCCTGCCTGTTGGAACTGTTCACCGACCTCGGCACCGGCAGCCAGATCCGCTCGACCGAGCCTCGCGTCAAACCGCGCGTCAAACGGTGACACTGGCTGAAATCGCCGACGTCGCAGCGGGGCATCGGCTGGCTATTCTGGGCGGCTTTGCCTGCGACGCCGACCCCGACCTGCCGGCGGGCACGCGCACGCTGCTGCTGCTTGGCCCCCTGGAACCCGGCTTCTGGCCGCACCTGACCGCACAGCCCGAATGGGGCAGCCCCGATCCGGTGGACCGCTGGTCGCGCCGGGTGATCGGGCGGATGGCCTGCGATCTGGGGGCTAAGGCGGTGTTTCCGTTCGGCGGGCCGCCGTATCACCCGTTCTATCGTTGGGCGCTGCGGACGGGGCGGGTGTGGGACAGCCCGGTGCGGCTTCTGGTGCAGGCGGATCAGGGGTTGATGGTCAGTTTTCGCGGGGCCTTGGCGCTGAAGAAGGCGATCGAGCCGCCCGCTCCGCTGCCCCGCCCCTGCGACGCCTGCCCCAAACCCTGCCTGACCGCCTGCCCCGTCGGCGCGCTGGGACCGGAAGGCTATGACGTGCCGGCCTGCCACGCCTACCTCGACACACCGGCCGGAGCGGAAAACATGGAGAACGGCTGCGCTGTCCGCAGGGCTTGCCCCCTGTCGGCCCGCTATGCAAGACTGCCCGAACAGTCGGCCTATCACATGAGGCAGTTCCATCCATGAAGCGCCTGATCCTGACCCGCCACGCGAAATCGAGCTGGGACGACCCCACCGCCCCCGATCATGACCGCCCCCTGAACGAGCGCGGCAAGGCGGCGGCGGCGGATCTTGGCCAGTGGCTCGCCTCGCGCGGCTATGTGCCAGAGCAGGTGCTGTGCTCGGACGCCGAACGCACCCGCAAGACGTGGTCGGGCATCGCGCCCGCGCTGCCCGGCACGCCGGTGATGGATCTGAAACCGGCCCTCTATCACGCCGGCCCGGACGTCATGCTGGCGGTGTTGCGGCACGCCACGGCCGATACGGTGATGATGATCGGCCACAACCCCGGCATCGCCGAATTCGCCGAACGGCTGACGGCGCATCCCCCCCTGCACGCCGAATTCGCCCGCTATCCGACCGGGGCGACGCTGGTCGTCGACTTTGCGGTGGACGATTGGGGGCAGGTCGGCTTCGGTTCGGGCACCACCATCGACTTCACCATCCCGCGCGAGATCGTGGCTTGACCCCAAGCGGCTTGCGGTGCGGGCCGCTTTAGGGCATTGGGCTTGGCCTACCCAAAGACATGAGGCACGCCATGGACTACGGCAAATCGGGCAATCCGAAGATGAGCAAGGATCACAACCGCCAGCAGGACCCCAGCGCCAAGCCGGGCAAAGAGTTGCGCGTCAAGAAAAGCACCAAGACGCCCAACCTGCGCCCGACCAAGGAAGAATTGCTGGCCAGACTCAAGGCAAAGTAGGGTGGGCAACACTGCCCACCCGACGTGCCGGTCGGCGTAGGATGGGCCATCGGCCCATCCGTGCGGTCAATGCCCCAGAATCTGGCTCAGGAACAGCTTGGTTCGGTCCGATTTGGGGTTGTTGAAGAACTCGCGGGGCGCGTTCTGCTCGACGATCTGGCCTTGATCCATGAAGATCACCCGGTTCGCCACGGCCTGGGCAAAGCCCATCTCGTGCGTCACGCAGATCATCGTCATGCCTTCCTCGGCAAGGCTGATCATGGTGTCCAACACTTCCTTGATCATCTCGGGGTCCAGCGCGGACGTCGGCTCGTCGAACAGCATGATCCGCGGCTTCATGCACAGCGACCGCGCGATAGCGACGCGCTGCTGCTGCCCGCCCGACAACTGACCCGGATACTTGTGCGCCTGTTCGGGGATCTTGACCTTCTGCAGGAAGTACATCGCGGTTTCATCCGCTTCCTTCTTCGGCACCTTGCGCACCCAGATCGGGGCCAGCGTCAGGTTTTCGAGGATGGTCAGATGCGGAAACAGGTTGAAGTGCTGAAACACCATTCCGACCTCGGACCGCACGATGTCGATGTTCTTGAGGTCGGACGTCAGCTCGGTACCGTCCACGATGATCGTGCCCTGCTGGTGTTCCTCCAACCGGTTGATGCAGCGGATCAGCGTCGACTTGCCCGACCCCGAAGGCCCGCAGATGACGATACGCTCGCCCTTCATCACCGACATGTTGATGTCGCGCAGCACGTGGAACGTGCCGTACCACTTGTTCATGCCACTGATCTGGATGGCGACCTCGTCGGTCACCTTCATCCGGCTGCGATCGATAGTGTGGTCGAGTGCGGCTTCTGCCATGGGGGTCGCCTCCTAGCGGTGATCGGTTTTCAGCTTGCGTTCCAGATACATGGAATAGCGCGACATGCTGAAGCAGAAGATGAAGAACAACAGGCCCACGAACATGAACAGCTCCCAGTAGATGCCGTTCCATTCGGTGTTGGCACGGATCGACGAGACGATCTGCATCGGGTCCGACAGGCTGATGAAGGAAACCAGCGTGGTGTCCTTGAACAGCCCGATGAAGGTTCCGACGATGCCGGGGATCGAGATCTTCAGCGCCTGCGGCATGATGATCAGCCGCTGCGCCTTCCAATAGTCGAGCCCCAGCGAATCCGCCGCCTCGTATTGCCCGCGCGGCAAGGCCGCGAGGCCCCCGCGCACCACCTCGGCGATGTAGGCGGCGGCAAAGATCGTGACCATGATGATCACCCGCAGGATCACGTCGAACGTGGTGCCCGGCGGCAGGAAATAGTTCAGCAGCAGCGACGCCACGAATAGCAGCGTGATCAGCGGCACCCCGCGAAATCCCTCGATGAAGCAGACGCAAAAGGTTTTCACGATCAGCAGGTCGGATTGCCGTCCCAGCGCAAGCAGAATCCCGATCGGCAACGAAAACACGATGCCCGAGATCCCGATCACGGTCGACAGAAGGAACCCGCCAAACTGGTCGGAACCTAACTCGCGCAGCGCGATCGGCAGGATGGACTGCAGCACGTCCGACGCCGGCCCGCACAAGAACAGCCACCACAGAACGGGCACCACCGCGGCCGCGACGACCCCGGCCAGCCCGTTCAACTCGGACACCACGCGGAACGCGACGTATCCCAGAACGAAGCCCGCCACGATCATCACCGGCAGCCAGACCGTGCCGCCCCACAAGAGCCAGAACGCCACAGCCGGAAAGGTGATCGAGAACCACAGCACCTGGCGCGGTACCCACGCGAACAGGATCGGCCCCAGCGCCACCAGCATCAGCACCAAGGTAAGCGTGGGGCGCCAGTACAACTCGCGCGGGTAGAAGCCGAACACGATCTGTTCCCACCGCTGGGCGATCACGGCAAAGCAGGCCCCGGACTTGCCTGGACCGAAATTGGCTTCGATGATCGCGCGGCATTCCTGCAGCGAACCCGCATTCCAGACCGACCGGTAGAGCCAGGGCCCGATCGTCGCCGCGATCAGATAGATCACGTAGATCGCCGCCAGGGTCAGCACGATATTGCCCACCGACGACAGCAGATTGGCACGCACCCAGTGCACGATCCCGGTTTCCGACGCGGGCGGGCTTTGGGCCGGCAGCATTTCAGAGCGGACGTAAGACGCGTCTTCCATCCTAGCGCTCCTTCAGCTTGATGCTGCTGTTGTAGATGTTCATCAGGCTGGAGATGACGAGGCTGATCGTCAGATAGGTTCCCATCAGCAGCAGCATGCACTCCAACTCACGCCCGGTCTGATTCATCGTGATGCCGCCCAGCGTCGAGCGCAGGTCCATATAGCCGACCGCCAGCGCCAGCGAGGTGTTCTTGGTGATCGACAGGTATTGCGAGATCAACGGCGGCACCACGACCCGCATCGCCTGGGGCAGGATCACGAGCCGGGTCGCGAGGCCCGGTTGCAGGCCCAGCGCCAGCGCCGCCTCTGTCTGCCCGCGCGAGATGGCAAGGATCCCGGCGCGCACGCTTTCGGCGATATAGGTCGCGGAATAGATCGACAGCGCCAGCCACATCGCCACCAGCGAATTGCGCGCCTGCACCCCGCCGACAAAGTTGAACCCCTTCAACTCGGGATAGCCCAGGTGAAAGCCGGTCGCGGCCAGCAGCGCGGCGAGCGGCAGGACGATGATCGCCAGACCCTTCCACCAGGTCACCGGGCGCACGCCCGTGTCGTTCTGCACCCGCGTCGCGTTGGCCTGCAAGCGCCTGTATCCCCAGATCGACGCAAGAACGACGGCCATGATGGCCAGAAGATCGTTGGAAATCAGAAAGATGCCGATGTCGGTGTTGCCAAGGCTGCGCGAAAACAACGGTTCCGGCACATAGACGCCCCGGTTGGTGATCGCGACGCTGTCGAAGAACAGCATTTCCGCCGTTGGGTTTTCACCCCGATAGTCTTTCGGCTCTGGCATGCTGACGGCCATGATGGCGTTGACCAGCACGATCCATAGCACCACCGGCACGTTGCGAAACGTCTCGATGTAGACTTCCATCAGGCGGGCGACCAGCACGTTCTTAGACAGGCGCAGGACGCCCGCGATCACGCCGATCACCGTCGCAAGGATGCAGGTGATGAAGGCCAGAAACAGCGTGTTCAGCAACCCGACCAGCAGCGCGCGGGCATGGGTGCTGTCGCTGGAATACTCGACCAGCATCTGATTGATGTCGTAGCCCGCCCGCGTCCACAGAAAGCCGAAGGAAAAATCCTTGCCTGCCGCGCGCAGGTTGGTGACCACGTTCTCGTACAGCCAGAAGAAGAACACGACGATCAGGATCATGAAAATCACCTGAATGGTGATCGACCGATACCGCGTATCGTACAGCAACATGCCCAGACGGAAACTCGCCTTCGGCGGGTCCAGCGCTACAGTCATCGGTTACCCCCTGTGTTCCCCGAACTCTGCCTGTGTGTCGCCGCCAGTGTTGCACTGGTCGGATGGCCCGGGTTGAACGGATGATCGGCAAAAGTTAGGGGCGCGCCGGTCGGGCGCGCCCCTGGTCAGATCAACGGAACGGCGCGGCGTATTGCAGCCCGCCTTGGGTCCACAGCGCGTTCAGGCCGCGCGACAGACCGATCGGGGTCGACGCGCCGATGTTCGCCTCGAAGATCTCGCCATAGTTGCCGCCGGCAGCGATCGCACGGGCCGCCCACTGTGCGTCGAGGCCCAGCATCGCGCCCAGATCACCTTCGGTGCCCAACAGGCGGTTGATTTCCGGGTTGGTGCCTGCGGTAGCCGCCATTTCCATGACGTTGGCCGAGGTGATGCCGAACTCTTCCGCAGTCAGCAGCGCCGCAAAGGTCCAGCGCACGATGTCGGCCCATTCGTTGTCGCCATGGCGCACGGTCAGCGCCAGCGGCTCTTTCGAGATGATTTCCGGCAGGATCACATGCTCGGATGCATCGGCAAAGGTAGCGCGCGTGGCCGCCAGACCCGAGGCATCGGTGGTGTAGACGTCACACGAGCCGGCCGAATACTGCTGTTCGGCTTCGGCGTTGTCCTTCAGCGGCACGGGCTC
>JANNNU010000086.1:0-19236 GCA_031398695.1 Paracoccaceae bacterium
GTTCTGCCCATGAAGCACCGCCCGCGCGCTGAGGAACAGGATGATCTGCTGCGTCCGCGGCTGGTCGACATGATCGACCCGCGGCACGAGTTGGTGAAGCTGGCAGCATTGATCGACTGGGAGGTGTTCGAGCGGGAATGGGCCGGGTTCTTTCCGTCCGGCAAGGGTCGTCCCACGACAGAGCCGCGGCTGGTGGCGGGTCTGCTGTATCTCCAGCACGCCTACCGGCTGTCGGACGAGGCGGTGGTCGCGCGTTGCGTCAAGAACCCGTATTACCAGCACCTCACCGGCGAGACCTTCTTCCAGCACCGTCTGCCGATCGACCCATCCTCGCTGACCCGCTGGCGTGGGCGGATCGGGGAAGAGGGTGTCGAGTGGCTGCTGACCCAAACGATCCGGGCCGGGCAGAAGTCCGGTGCCATCGACGAGGACAGCGTCAAGCGTGTGGCGGTGGACACGACTGTGATGGAGAAGACGATCGCCTTTCCCACGGACGCCCGGCTTTACGAGCGGGCGCGCGATCAACTGGTTGCCCTGGCGCAGGAGGCGGGTGTGGAGTTATGCCAATCCTACGCCCGGCTTGCCCCCAGGCTGGCGCTGCAGGTCGGCCGCTATGACCATGCCAAGCCGTTCAAGCATATACGCAAGGCCATGAAAAAGCTGAAGGGCTACACCGGCAGAATCATGCGAGACCTCCGCCGCCACCTGCAGGACATCCCTGTGGGCAGCCTGCGGGATCGCATTATCGCCAAGCTCGCCCTGGTCTCGCAGCTCCTGCACCAAGCATCCAAGGGTGCTGACAAGATCTACGCCCTGCACGAGCCGGAGGTCGACTGCATCTCCAAGGGAAAGGCGCGCATCCGTTACGAGTTCGGCTGCAAGGTCAGCGTCGCCACCACGCTAGACGAGGGCTTTGTGGTCGGCATGCGCATCTTTCCGGGCAACCCCTATGACGGCCACAGCCTGCGCACGGCGCTGGAACAGGTGGAAATCCTGACGGACTGGCGCCCCGACCTCGCCGTCGTCGACCGCGGCTATCACGGCCATGGCGAAGACAAAACCCGCGTCCTCATCAGCGGCACCCGCCGCAGGCTGACGCCGAAACTCCTCTCAGACCTCCGCCGCCGAAGCGCCATCGAAGCCGAGATCGGCCACATGAAAACCGACCGCCGCCTGTCACGACGCCCGTTGAAAGGCATCATCGGC
This sequence comes from Paracoccaceae bacterium, assembly GCA_031398695.1. Taxonomy (GTDB): domain Bacteria; phylum Pseudomonadota; class Alphaproteobacteria; order Rhodobacterales; family Rhodobacteraceae; genus JAIYDJ01. Next base: position 1,207 of record JANNNU010000086.1, read on the forward strand.
GACGCCCTCTTTGCCGTCCTCTGCGCTGCGGGCCACAACATTGCGCTGCGGGCCAACATTCGAAAGATCCTGGCCCACCTCCGGGCTTGGCTTGCCTCGATTGTCACCACCACCCTGAACGCCGAATACCCTGCGGGTCGCCAACATCACAACGTCAATTCAGCCTGAACGGATTGTTCAAGGCGACCTAATTCCCTGTTCTTGCAGCGAAACCAAACCGAACGGGGTTCGCGGGCCACGGAGACGCCAGTTGCAAAAGAGGAGATCAGAGAAGCTGCAGGACGTCTCCGGAAGACGCAAACCGACCTAACCCGCGGGGAAATGGCATAATTCCCGCCGGGACCGGAAAGAGAAGCGATATCAAGGGGTTGTTGGCGGAGGCGGTGGGATTCGAACCCACGGTAGGGTTCCCCCTACGCTCAGTTAGCAACCGAGTGCTTTCGGCCTCTCAGCCACGCCTCCGACGCAATGGATGTAGCCGGGCATCCGCAGCGGAGCAAGGGGGAAAACCGTCGGGCACCGGATTGTCGCGGTGCGATGCCGGATGCGCACGACGGCATGTTTTTTTGGGGATTGTTTCCCGAAACGCGACATTGCTTTTCCTTATTTCCGCCATCCTGCCCACCGATAAACCGCCTTGCAGGGTCGCTAGGGGCAGGACGATGGACTACACGGCAATCTTCATTCTTGCGTGCATCTTCATCCCGCTCGAACGGTTGATCCCGCTGCATCCCGACCAGCCCACCCTGCGCCGCGACTGGGCCAACGACGTGCTCTATGTCCTGCTCAACGGGTTTCTGGTGCGGGCCGGGTTCACGCTGGTCGCGGGCCTGTTCATGCTGGTCTACACGCACGCCTTCGGCGAAAACCCCACCCCCTGGGCCGGCACGTTGCCGCTGTGGGCCCAGGTGCTCGGGGCGATCATCGTGGCGGACATCGGTTATTACACGGCCCACCGGATCTGCCATGCGGTGCCGTTCCTGTGGAAATTCCACGCCGTCCACCACTCGATCGAAGAGATGGATTGGCTGGCGACCCACCGGGTCCATCCGATCGACCAGATCTTTACCAACACGCTGTCTTTGCTGCCGATGTGGTGTCTGGGCTTTTCGATCGAGGCCTTGCTGATCCACCAGACACTTTATCAGATACAGGCGCTGCTGCTGCATTCCAATACGCGAATCACGTTCGGGCCGCTGAAATGGCTGATCGCCTCGCCGGAATACCATCACTGGCACCATGCCAATGAGCGTGAGGCCTATGACCGCAACTTTGCGGCACAGCTGTCGATCATCGACGTGATCGCGGGTACGGTTTTTCTGCCCTTCCAACGCCGGCCAAAGGCCTATGGCCTGACCGAGCCGATGCCCCGCACCTATCCAATGCAACTGTTGCACCCCTTTCAGGCCATCTTGCGATCGATGCGCCCCCTCACAGCCAAGGAGACGGCCATGTCCACCATCGAGCCCACCCGACCGTTTGAAGACCGCATGGGCAAACTCGCCATGCTGCTGATCTTCGGCTACTTCGCCTGGCAACAGGCCGGCACCATCCAGACCGTGATCGCCGGTCGCGCGGAGATCCCACTGTGGGGCCTTGCGCTTGCGGCGCAACTGGTCAGCGGCTTGTTTCTGGCGGCCATCCTGTATTTTACCGCGACCCGGTTGCCGCCGCGCGCGTCGGCAGCGGGCCTTGCGCCGCGCGTCGTCGCCATCGCGGGCACCTTCATCATGTCGTTGTTGGTCGTGATGCCGCCAGAGCCGATTTCGGCACCGCTGCGCGTGGTGTCGGCCGTGGTGATCATCGTGGGGTCGCTGATGTCGATCCGCTGCCTGATCCAGCTGGGGCGGTCGTTCTCGATCATGGCCACCTCGCGCGAGCTGAAAACCGGCGGCGCCTACAACATCGTGCGCCATCCGCTCTATGCGGCCGAAGTGCTGATGATCGCCGGGGTCGTGATGGCGCATGGCACGGGCTTTGCGGTGGCCGTGGGCGGGCTTTGGCTGCTGCTGCAGTTCCGCCGCATCCAGTTCGAAGAGGCGGTGCTGCGCGAAACCTTCCCAGAATATGCGGACTACGCCCGTCGCGTGCCGATGGTCATCCCGGGTCTGCGGCTGTCATGGCTGGAAGACCGCGTGGCCCCGGCCCGTTCGGCCTAGGGCGCGTCGCGGCGGCGTCAGCCGCTGAACAGGAAGTGCAGGACGTCGCCGTCCTTGACCTCATAGGTCTTGCCTTCCACACGAAACTTGCCGGCTTCCTTGGCTCCCGCCTCGCCGCGGCCGGCGATATAGTCGTCGTAGGCGATGGTTTCGGCCCGGATGAACCCCTTTTCGAAATCACCGTGGATCACCCCCGCCGCCTGCGGGGCCAGCGTGCCCGCGTTGATCGTCCAGGCGCGGGCCTCTTTCGGGCCGACGGTAAAATAAGTCTGCAACCCAAGCAGCGTGTAGCCCGCCTTGATCAGGCGGTCCAATCCCGCCTCGTGCAGGCCCATCTCTTCGAGAAACATCGCGGCTTCATCGGCGGGCAGCTGGCTGATCTCTTCCTCGATCCGGGCGCTGATCACCACCGACGCCGCCCCCTGCAGCGCTGCCATTTCGGCCACCCGCGCCGACTGGCCGTTGCCGGAGGCTGCCGAGGATTCCTCGACGTTGCAGACGTAAAGCACCGGCTTCGATGTCAGCAGTTGCAGCAGCCGCCAGGCGCGCTGGTCATCGTCGGCCACCTTCAGATGGCGGGCGGGCTTGCCGGCTTCCAGCAGCGTCAGGGCCTGGCGCAACAGACGGTCCTGATCGACCGCCTCCTTGTCGCCACCCTTGATCTTGCGCGCGAGCCCGGCGAGCCGCCGCTCGATCGACTCGAGGTCGGCCAGCATCAGCTCGGTCTCGATCGTCTCGGCATCCGCCACCGGGTCGATCCGGCCTTCGACATGGGTAATGTCGCCATCCTCGAAACAGCGCAGGACGTGGGCGATGGCGTCGCATTCGCGGATGTTGGCCAGAAACTGGTTGCCCAGCCCCTCGCCCTTCGAAGCGCCGCGCACCAGCCCGGCAATGTCCACAAAGGTCATCCGGGTCGGGATGATCTGTTTCGATCCCGCGATCGCCGCCAGCTTGTCCAGCCGGTCGTCGGGCACGGCCACCTCGCCCACGTTCGGCTCGATAGTGCAGAACGGAAAGTTCGCCGCCTGCGCCGCGGCAGTGCGGGTCAGGGCATTGAACAGCGTGGACTTGCCCACATTCGGCAGCCCGACGATACCCATCTTGAAACCCATGACGCTCTCCTTCGTTGCGCTGCGCTTCTACGGGGGCCGGGGCAAAGGATCAAGGTTCCGATATATGCCCGCCTCGGACGGCCGCCGCGCAAGGCGGGCCGGGCGCAGGCGGCGATGTCGATTACCCCTGCCAGCGCCCCGGTCGCCGACGCCCGGGCGGCGTCCGACCAGCGAAGCGGGCCGAAGGGGCATTGATTTTTCGCGCCGTGCCGTGCAAACCGCCAAGGCTAGGACAGGATCGGGGCGCGCGATGACCAGAATTGACGACACCTTTGCGCGCCTGCGGGCGTCGGGGAAAAAGGCCTTCGTCAGCTATATCATGGGCGGCGATCCCGATGCGGCCACCTCGCTTGCGATCATGAAGGGGCTGCCGGGCGCCGGTGTCGACATCATCGAACTCGGTCTGCCGTTCACCGATCCGATGGCCGACGGCCAGACGATCCAGCGGGCCGGTCAGCGCGCACTGGAGGCCGGGATGACCGTCGACGCCATCTTGCAGATGGTGCGCGATTTTCGCGCCGGGGATCGCGTGACCCCGATCGTCTTGATGGGCTACTACAACCCGATCTATGCGCGGGGGGTGGACCTGTTCCTGCAACAGGCGGTCGCGGCCGGGATCGACGGGCTGATCGTGGTCGATCTGCCGCCCGAGGAGGATGCCGAACTGTGCATCCCGGCGCAGGCGGCGGGGCTGAACTTCATCCGGCTGGCCACGCCCACCACCGATGCCCGGCGGCTGCCGAAGGTGCTGCAGAACACGTCGGGCTTCGTCTATTACGTCTCGGTCACCGGCACGACCGGGGCGGCGGCGGCGCAGCCCGCGGATGTCGCCCCCGAAGTGGCGCGCATCAAGGCCAGCACCGATCTGCCAGTCATCGTCGGTTTCGGCATCAACACGCCAGAGCAGGCCCGCACCATCGCCGACGTGGCGGATGGCGCGGTGGTCGGATCGGCCATCGTCAAGCTGATCGGCGAGGGGCGGCCGGTGTCCGAAGTGCTAGCCTTTGTCGCAACGCTCGCGGCCGGGGCGCATGCCGCCTGAGGCGACCGCTTTCCAATCCTGCATCCTGTGCACCGCGCCGCGCAGCGGCAGCACGCTGCTGTGCAGTCTGCTGACCGCGACGGGCGTGGCAGGAAAGCCCGCCTCCTATTTCTACGACCCTTCGGTGGCCGAGTGGCAGGCTGATCTAGGGCTGGAAATCGCACGGGACGCGACCGAGTTGGATCGGTTGCGGGCCGTGGTGACGGAAGTCCTGCGCCGGGGGCGTGCCGGCACAGGCACCTTTGCCCTGCGCCAACAGGCAGGCGGCCGCGACTTTCTGTTGGGGCAACTCGCCCTGCTGGCCCCGCAGGCACGCAGCGATGCACACCGGATCGAGGCGGTGTTCGGGCGCACCCTCTATGTGCATCTGACCCGCGACGACAAGCTGGATCAGGCGGTCTCTTTGCTGCGGGCGCGACAGACCGGTCTGTGGCACGGTGCGCCCGATGGGTCCGATCTGGAACGCAATGCGCCGCACTTGCCGCCGGGCTATGATGCCGCGGCGATCCGCGACACCATAGCCGACCTGACCGCGCAGGATGACGCCTGGACCGACTGGTTCGCCGGCGAAGGCATCAACCCCCTTCACCTGACCTATGATGCGGTGTCGGGCCATCCGCTTGCAGTGGTGCGCCGGGTACTGACTGCGCTCGGTTTGGACCCGAAGGCGGCGAATGGGATCACGCCCGGCACGCGCAAGCTGGCCGATGGGACCAATCAGGCCTGGGTCAGACGGTTCCGGGCGGAAACGGCGGGGTGAACCCCGCCCTACCCGTCCCGCCGCGAGTCCATCAATTGGCGCAGGGCGGTCAGCACCGGCATGGCCGCCTGCAGGTCGCTGGACGGGAAAACCGCGGCAATCCCTGCAATGTCCGGGGCCAGCGCTGCGATGGCGGTCTCGCGAAACGCGCGGCCCGCGTCGGTGATCCAGACGCATTTGCTGCGGCCGTCGTTGGGGTTGGGTTCGGTGCGGACCAGCGCGTGACGCTCCAGCACCGACAGGCTGTGGGTCATCGTCGTCTTTGGCACCTGAAACGCGCGGGCCAGGTCCAGCGGCGTGCGGCCGTCCTTCACCCGGATCAAATGGTTCAACACGGCAAACTGCGACACGGTAAAGCCGGGCGGCAGCCGCGCCTCGAACATCGCGGTGGACAGCTGGTTCAAGATGCCGACCTCGTTGAAGAAGGCAAAGAACCGCGCGAGGTCCGAGGCTGGCGGCGTATCAGGCATTCACGATCCGGGTCTCCAGTGGCCATCTGGGGCTGGGCGACGGCAGGCCCGCATAGCCGATCCGCGCCAACATTTGCACCGTGCCGCCCTGCGGCGCAAGCCGGGCGTGAAGGGCCGCATGCAAGGCCGACATCTCGGGATACTCCTGCAAGGCTTGGCTGAGCGGCTGGATCGCCAGACCGGCAGCGGTCGCCGCCAGGTTCATCCGCACCCAGTCTGCCCCGGTCGCGATCTGGTCGGCGCGCGTGTTGGTGTGGCTGACCAGCCAGACATGGCCCATCGCGGTGTCGGTGTTGACATAGACCGCCGACAGCCCCGCCTGATAGGCTTGCGATCCGGGGTCCAGCACCGATGTGCGCGTCATCAGGCCCGTGGCCGCCAGCGTTTCGAAGAGCGGCCCGGTAAAGTCGATGCCGTCCGGATTGGCATCGACCTCGTCCCGACCGATGCGAAACAGATCGACGGACTCCTGATAGGTGTGCGGCGTTTCGATTTCGACCGTCAGGGCGTCGTGCGTCAGGCGTCGCAGGTCGGCGATGTCCGCAGCGGCGACCGATCCACCGGCCCGGGTGGCCCGTGCCGCGGCCATCAGCGGGTCGAGCAGCGCGGCGGGCACGGGGCGCGCCGTATCGAACGGGTCCTTTACCGTGCGCCGGTGCGGGATCTGCAGGAAGAGCGGATCAGGCACCACCGAAGCATCGGCGATGAACACCGCGCGGGCGATGGGGCGCGCGTCAAGGCGCGCCGGGTCCGCACCCAGCGGAAACGGCGTGACGTCAACCCTGTAGCCGCCCTGGCTGGCCGCTATGGTCATGGTTTCCAGAAAGCAGCCCAGCCCGATCGTGATCTGACGGCTGAACGGATCGGTATGGGGCAGCAAGCGGGTCTGGTCGGCATAAAGCGTCACCACGTCCGGTTCGGACAGATCGACCAGCCAGGGTTGGCGATTGTGCGGGTTCGGCGCGAGCAGCGCAAACGACAGCGCCCTGCGCCGCGGTTCGGGCTCGAGCCCCGCCAAGTCCCACGGCAGATGCGCGGTGCGGGGTTGGCGGGTGGCGATGCTGGCCATTCCGGCCCCGGCGGCGAGAACGCATCCCCCTCCGATCAGGGCGAGGATACTGCGGCGAGATAGGGACATTGCACTCTCCATCTAATACGATGTCGCATTATATAGTGCGATGTCGCATCATATGCAAGTCCGATTTCCAAAAGCATTGCATTGGATCGGACGTATTGGTAAGAGGTTTTGACCAATCCGGCGCAAAGGACCGCTGCCATGCCCGTGATCACCTGCATCGAGGATCTGAAGCGTCTCTACAAACGCCGGGTGCCGCGGATGTTCTACGATTACTGCGAAAGCGGCAGCTACACCGAGCAGACCTTCCGCGACAATGTCGGCGATTTCGCGAAACTGCGCCTGCGCCAGAAGGTGGCGGTCGACATGACCGGACGCTCCACGGCCAGCACGATGCTGGGGCAAAAGGTGACGATGCCCGTCGCGCTGGCTCCGGTGGGCATGACCGGCATGCAACACGCCGACGGCGAGATCAAGGCAGCCAGGGCGGCGCAGGCGTTCGGCGTGCCGTTCACCCTGTCTACCATGTCGATCTGCTCGATCGAGGACATCGCGGCGCATACGTCGGCACCGTTCTGGTTCCAGCTTTACGTGATGAAGGACAATGATTTCGTCGATGCCGCCATCGAACGGGCGCGGGCCGCGAAATGCTCGGCGCTGGTGATCACGCTCGATCTGCAGATCCTGGGCCAGCGGCACAAGGACCTGAAGAATGGCCTCTCGGCCCCGCCGCGCCTGACGGTGCCCAACATCCTGAACATCGCGACCCGGCCGCAGTGGGCGCTGGACATGCTGCAGACCAAGCGCCGCAGCTTTGGCAACATCGTGGGCCATGCCAAGGGCGTGGGCGACATGTCCTCGCTGATGAGCTGGACGAACGAACAGTTCGACCCGCAGCTCGACTGGTCCAAGATCGCCCGAATCCGCGACCAGTGGGGCGGCAAGGTCATCCTGAAAGGCGTGCTCGACGAGGATGACGCGCGCAAGGCGGCCGATTTCGGGGCGGATGCCATCGTGGTGTCGAACCACGGCGGCCGGCAGCTCGACGGCGCGGTGTCCGCCATCACCATGCTGCCGCGCATCGCGCGTGCGGTAGGACATCAGACCGAAGTCTACATGGACAGCGGAATTCGCTCGGGCCAGGACGTGCTCAAGGCGCTGGCGCTGGGAGCCAAAGGCGTGATGATCGGACGCTCTTACATCTACGGGCTGGGCGCGATGGGGCAGGCCGGGGTGACGCGCGCGCTGGAGGTGATCCAGAAGGAGTTGGACATTTCCATGGCGCTGTGCGGCGAACGCAAGGCCACCGAACTGCGCCGCGAAAACCTGCTGGTCCCGGCCGACTTCGAAGGCTCATGGGCTTGACGCACGGGCGGGCTTGGTCAAGCTGATCCGCGCAGACACCCGGTCGCGGGTCTGACCCGTCAGCTTCGGGGAGTTGCGTCGGCGTGGACGGCAGGGGTCAGGATGCGCAAGGGTCTGTGGGCGACTGCGACGGCTTTGGCAGCCGGTCTGGCCGGATTGGCGGTCGATGCCCCGCGTGCCCATGCCGAAACCATCGAACTGCGCCGCCCCGACGGGGCGGTGATGAAGGCCCGGCTTGTCGGTGAGTGGAGCGAGGGCTGCCCGCCGACGCTGATCCTGTCGCACGGACTGGGCGGTGACGAGCGGGTTCTGGCCCATCTCGACACGCCGGCCGTCGCCGCAGGATACCGCGTGCTGGTGATGGAACATCGCGCCTCGGGCCTGCGCGCCCTGATCGCGATGCGCCTGCGCGGCGACATGGAAGACGCCTTGCGCGGGGCGGACGTGTGGCAGGGCCGGGCCCGCGATCTGGACGCCGCGATTTCATATGCCACGCAACGCTGCCGACCGGACCCGTTCGTGCTGGGCGGCCATTCGCTGGGCGCGGCCCTGACGATGATCGAAGCCGGGGCGCAGGGCCGTCCGCCCTTTGCCGGTGCACGGCGATTCGACGGCTACATTGCGCTGTCACCGCAGGGCGTGGGCTGGGCATTTGCTGAAGCCACCGCATGGGCCACCGTGACGGACCCGGTGCTGCTGGTGACCGGAACCGAGGATGCCGGTCTGGACGGATCGTGGGAAACCCGGCTTGACGCGTGGCATGGCCTGCCTGCAGGGCACAAGCGGCTGGCCGTGCTGGATGGGGCCGCGCACCGCGAACTCGGCGGTCGGGGCGGAACACCGGCCGAGGCCGATGCAGGCCGCGTCGTCGGCGAGTTCCTGCGGCAGTTGCGCGGCGACGCGTGGGCGGGTTCGGCGCTGAACGGGGTCAACGCGATGCAGGTGTCCGAGAAATAGCACCCAGCCCGCGACCCTGCCGCTCCATCAGCGGGGCGAGCACCAGCACGCTCGTCAGCATCACCGCGGCAAAGACGAAGGCATAGCGCAGCCCGAACGTCCCCGCGATCAGGCCCAGCATCGGCGGACCAAAGAAATAACCGAAGTATCCCAGCAGCGTCGCACGGGCCACGGCGCGGGCGCGGGCCGCCGGATCGGCGAGTTGACCCACCAGCGAAAACGCGGTGGGCGAGATGACCGACGATCCGATCCCCATCACGACGAACCCGGCATAGGCCATCGCCGGGCTGACGGCCACCGCCGCGACCAAAGCCCCGCAGGCCGACAGCACGGCGCCCCCCGCCAGCAGCCGGAACGCGCCGACGCGTCCGGCCAGCCCCTGCCCCGCCAGTCGCGCAAATCCCATGGTCAAGGCGATCGCCGCGGGCCCGGCCGCGCCCTCGGCCGGGCTGCCGCCCAGCGTCTGCTCGATATGCAGGGCAGACCAGTTTTCGGCAGCGTTCTCGGTCAGAAAGGCGATCAGCACGATCGAGCCTCCGATCACCGGGATCCATCCCAGCCGCCCGGCCCCCGCGCCTTTGGGCTTGCGCAGACCGTGAATGGTGCCGTCCCGCTCGATAGTGCCTAGCGCCAGGAGCACCGCCGCCAGCGCGATCGCCAGCATCACCCAGGACGGCGGCCACGCGGCGCTGCGCATCGCCCCCACGCCCACCGCGCCGCCCGCATAGCCAAAGGAATAGGCGGCGTGCGTCAGGTTCATCAGATGCAGACCCTGCTCGGCCTCCATCTGCGACACGCGCGCATTCATCAGCACATCCGTCAGACCGGTGGCCGCCCCGCAGCACATCATCGCCAGCGGAAAGGCCCAGACGGCCGCCGCTTGCCCCGGCAGCGCAAAGGCCAGCCCCATGCACAGCGTCGCCACCGGCAACGCCACGCGGCCCAGCGCGGCACCGATCAGCGGCGCCAGCAGCATCGACAGGACGGCCGCCACCGGCGTGAACAGGATCAGCACCCCCAACCGCGCCTCGTCCACGCCCAGCATCGCCTTGAAGTCCGGCAGTTCGGCGGCAAAGCTGCCCCAGCAGATGCCCATCGTGGCAAAAGCGGCCAACGGCACGCGCGCGGTGCGAAGCAGGGTCATGGGCTTGGAAAACTCCGGAGTTGCCCAAGCCATAGGCCGCGCGACAGGTCGCGGCTAGCCTGCCAGCGACGCGACGGCACGCGGGTGCGGCGCGGTGCGGATGCGGTCAATCCGTCGTCAGGGTTTCGACCGACAGCACCGTCGGCAGATGCCGCGCGAGTTCGAACCAATGGTCACCACCATCCGGGCTGCCGAACACCGAACCCAAGTTGGTGCCGAAATAGACCCCCGTCGGGCTGGCGCGGTCGACCGTCATCGCTTGGCGCAACACGGTGAAAAAGCAGCTGATCTGCGGCAGACCTTCACGGCACGCCTGCCAGCTGTCGCCGCCATCGCGCGACCGCCAGACGGCGGCGGCGGCACCCGGGGGAAAGCGGCCCAGCGTGTCGCCGTTCAGCGGCAGAACCCATAGGGTCGCAGGATCGGCAGGATCGACCGCGACCGGAAAGCCGAAGGTCGAAGGCAACCCTTCGCCCGCCGCCTGCCAGCTCCGCCCGCCGTCCGGACTGCGGAACACACCGTGATGATTTTGTTGGTACATCACATCCGCCGTCCCCGGCGCGCGGACGATGTTGTGCACGCACAGGCCGGTTTCATGCGCGTGGTCAGCCAGATCGCCTTGATGGGGACCGCCCGGATGGGCATGGGCATGGGCGTGATCGGTGCCCTCGTTCGACAGCCGGTTGCGCGTCTCCCAGGTTTGCCCGCCGTCTTCGGTGGCAAAGACGCCGGCGGCCGAAATGGCGATCCACAGCTTGGCCGGATCTTCCGGATCCGCGACGATGGAATGCAGCACCAGTCCGGCACAGCCAGGCTGCCAGGTGTCGCGATCTGGATGCGCGTTGATGCCCGGCACGTCCTTCCACGTCACCCCGCGGTCCCGGCTGCGGTAAAGCTTGCCCGGCTTGCCCCCGGCATAAAGCACGTCCCCTGCCAGCCCCAGCGACCAGACCGCCTGCACCTGCCCCTTGAAGGGCGCATCCGGGGCAGGGCCGTGGCCCAGATAGGCCGCCACCTCGGGGTCGGCGCGCAGCATGTCGTCGATGCTGCCGTTGGCCAGCAGCGACAGCGCCCAGGTGTCCCCGCCGTCGGTGGACCGCCACACCCCGGCCCCTTGCCATTCGCCCCCGCCTGCGGCCCACATCGTGCCATCGGCCGGGTCGGCCACCACATGGTTGATCGGCCATCCGTCGCAGAACGGCCCCCGGACCTGCCACGCCGTGCGGGTGTCGTCACCCGTCAGCACGAACGCCCCTTTGGTGGTTCCCACCAGCAACACGACCTTCGGCATGGTTTCCTCCTCACCCGTCCGATTGCCCGCCGTCCAGCTTTGTCATGCGGAATCGGTCTGACAAGTCCCTTTCCGCTTCCCCTGGCACCGAATCGCCGCTATAGCCCCCCGGTCGCGTCGCACACCCTTGGAGGGCGGCGGACTTATATATGGAGAATGTCTATGGCTGGTGAGATCCCTGATCTGATCGCCGAGGCACGGATGGGGACAGGCAAGGGGGCCGCCCGTCAAGCTCGTCGTGAGAGCTACGTGCCCGGTATCGTGTATGGCGGCGGCGTTGACCCGCTGCCGATCAATGTGAAATACAACTATTTGCTGAAGCTGCTGCGCAAGGGCCGCTTCCTGCAGACGCTGTTCAACCTCAAGGTCGAAGGCCAGGACGATGTCCGCGTCATCTGCCGCGCGGTGCAGCGCGATGTGGTCAAAGACCTGCCGACCCATGTCGATCTGATGCGCCTGCGTCGGACCAGCCGGATCGCGCTTTACATCCACGTCAACTTCGAAAACCAGGACGCCTGTCCGGGGCTCAAGCGCGGCGGCACTCTGACCGTCGTGCGGTCCGAGGTCGAACTGGAAGTGACCGCCGGGGACATCCCGGATCACGTGACGGTGGACCTGACCGGCAAGAAGATCGGCGATGTGATCCACATCAGCGACGTGGCCCTGCCCGAAGGCGCGGTGCCGACGATCTCGCGCAACTTCGTGATCGCCAACATCGCGGCACCCGCCGGGTTCGTGGACGCCGACGAAGCACCTGCAGCCACCTGACGGCGGCACACCGCGATGACGGGCGAAGGGGCAACCCTTCGCCCTTTTTCATGCGTGCTGTGCGGCCAGCGCCAGATGCGCCGCATGGCGCGGGTCATCCTCGACCCGTCGTCCGGCCTTCTGCGCGATCAGCCGCAGATGATCGGCACAGCACAGATGGTGCAGCCGCGCGACATCGGGCAAGGCCAGCGCGGCCTGATGCACCGCGTCGAAGGCGGCGGCATGCCGCAAGGCGCTATCGTCCATCACCTGTGCCTGATTGGCCTCGTCAAAGTATTTCGGCACGTAGCGATTCTTCAGCGCCACCGGCGACAGGGTGCCTTGCTTGAGGCTGAAGGTTTCGACCGACCGCAGCATGTAATGGTTGATCTGCGCGGTGGCATGGCTGGCCTGACCGGGTTTCACGATGCGCAGATAATCGCCGTCCGGTGTCCATTCCGGCAGGGGGGTGCCATCGGGCGTGATCCACACCATGCCCGGATCGCCCCAGGCCCGGCTGGCCCGGCGCAGCGACAGGCCCTTTGGCCCATGCTCGCCCAGCGCCTTGAACCATTTCGGCGCACGGTGAATCGATTTGACCGGCCGTGACAGACGGTGCTGCCCGTTGCAGGCCCAGAAGAACTGCCGGTGCACCGGTGTATCCAGGAACTGGCTTTGCCCGTCCGTGCCGAACACCCGCCAGTTGATGGACATGCCGAGAAACCGTGGCACCCCGTCCGGGTCCAGATGCGGCGCCAGAAGGTCGCTCAGCCGGCCCTGCCCGCGATGGATCACCAGAAACTCGTCCACATCGCAGACCATGACCCAGGCCGCGCGGCGCACCGCCTCGTGGCGTTTGGCTGCAGCCAGCTTCGGCCCGGTGATCGGCTGCCCCTCGGGCACGTCGTGGCGGATATGGTGCACCCACCCCGCCGCCTGCAACGCATCCAGCAACTCGGGCGAGCGGTCGGTGCAGTTGTTCGTCACCACGACGATGTCGCTGAAACCCAACCGGCGATACCACGCCACCCATTCGACAAGGAACGGGCCTTCGTTTCGCATCGAACAGACGACGGTGGTGCGGGTGCGGCGGCGCAATGCGGGTGTCCTCGGTTGGGCCGTGACGCTGCAGAAACGGGCGGGGCAAGTCAAGCCGCCGCCTTGCCGGCCCTCGTCGGGATGGGGCATAGTGGAATGGGTTGGCGGAGGCAGGTGGGATGAGACTGTTTGTGGGCCTGGGCAATCCGGGCGCGAAATATTCCGGCAACCGTCACAACATCGGCTTCATGGCACTGGACCGCATCGCGGCGGATCACGGGTTCGGCCCATGGAAAAAGGCGTTTTCGGGGCTGGTGTCCGAAGGCCGTCTGGGGTCGGAAAAGATCGTTCTGCTGAAACCCGAGACGTTCATGAACCTGTCAGGCCAGTCGGTGCAGGGCGCGGTGGCGTTCTACAAGCTGGCGCTGAACGAGGTAGTGGTGTTTCACGACGAGCTGGACCTCGCCCCCGGCAAGCTGCGCGTCAAGCAGGGCGGCGGCCATGCCGGGCACAACGGTCTGCGCTCGATCCACGCGCATCTGGGCGAGGCTTACGGCCGCGTGCGCCTCGGCATCGGCCATCCAGGGCACAAGGACGCGGTGGCGGGGTACGTGCTGGCCGATTTCGCCAAGGCGGATGCCGACTGGCTCGACGACCTGCTGCGCGGCATTTCCGAGGGGGCCGCGGCGCTGGCGGCGGGCGATCTGGTCAAGTTCCAGAACGCCGTGGCCCTGCGCACCGCTCCGCCCCGATCGTCGACGGGGCCCGGGAACACCTCCGATGCGGCAAAGCCCCCGGCGGCACCGGCGCCTGCGCCCCAACCCGAGCCGGAGCGCACGCCCATGCAAAAACTGCTCGACCGCTTCCGATAGTATCCCGCCCCAAAATCCAGCCGTCTCTCCTTCCACTCGTTTGGAGGGATTGGAGGGTCGCCCCTTTCTGCGGCCCGATCTGAAAACGCTCCAGTGGAGCGTTTCTCGGGACGTTTCTTCGGCGGCCAAAGGCCAAAGAGGCAAGGGGCGTGGGCCAGCAACCCGCACTAGCCAATCAGGCCGCACCTGCCTGGGCGGGCGCATCGCGCCTGCCAAGGGGGTGATGAGCGATCAGAATTCGTCCGGTGGACGATTTCCGCGAAGAACGCCCGCCCCGTGGGCGGGCCGGAGGGCTGGCGCGGCCTGATTTGTCTCCGCCAAATCCGGCAAAACCAGCGCGCTACCCCCGCCCGCCTACGCCTGATCTCCGAACATCCCCGTCAGAGCACGCCGCACCAACGACGTCACCGCCGGGCGCGGCAAGGCCGAAAATGGCAGGGGCCGGCACTGATCCATCGCCGCCACGCCGACCCGCGCGGTCAAGGCACCGTTCACCACGCCCTCGCCGAACCGGCGCGACACCTTCGACAGCAGCCCGCCCCCCGCGACCGATCCAACCAGATCGTCGGTCAACGCCACGGCACCGGTGGCGATCAGCGAGGCGAACACCTTGCGCAGCAACCGCCACGACCCAAAGGTGCCCGACCGGCCGCCATAGATCTCGGCAATCCGCCGGATCATCCGCAGGTTCGAAAACAGTGCCGCCGCCACATCGGCCAGTGCCATAGGCACCAGCGCCGTCACGGTTGCCACGCGGCGCGCCGCCATCTCGACTTCGCTGCGCGCCAATGCATCGAGCGGCCCCAGCACCTCGGTTTCCGCAAGCGCCAGCAGGCCATCGGCGTCCATCACCTCGTCCTGGCGTTCGGCCAGCCGCGACCGGCCCCAGGCCGTATCCGCCCGCGCGCCGTAAAGCCGCACCATTCCCGCCACCGCGCCGCGCGCGCCAGCCAGATCGGCCGCCAGATGCGCCGCCACGGCCCGTTCGCGCAACTGATCCAGCCGCGCCAGCCGCGCAAAGCCGGCCCACTCGCGAAACGCCATGACGCCCAGCACCAGCACGGCGCCCACCGTCAGCACGAAGGCGATCCAGCCCAGCACCAGATTGCGCTCCAGCAGGGTGGCCACGAAATCCCAGGCAGCCACCGACAGCACAAAGCTGAAAAGCGCGCCGATCACCCACCCCGCCAACCGCGAAAACGCCGACGGCCGCGCCATCACCGCCGCCTGGACCTGCCGCATCGCCCGGCCCTGAGGGTCAAGGTCGGGCACCTCGGTCACGGCAGAAGGGTCAGCCGCCACCGCGTCGTCGTCGAGGGTGATCAGCAGCGGGCGCTGCGAGGGGTGCGGATCATCGGTCACAGCCGGTCTCCGATCAGAAATTCGGCGGCACGGTCCAGCCGGATGTGCGGCGGGCCCTCGCCGGGTTTGGCGGTAAATCGGGCCGGGGCGAATCCCATCAACCCGTATTCCGCATCCAGCCATTTTTCAGCACCCTCGCGCGCCGGGGCCAGCAGGCGCGCGGGATCGGCGGGCAACGTGCCCGGATACATCACCGCCTGTTTGCCGGTCGACAAAAGCCGTCCCTTGACGCTGTCGAGGATCGCCCCGTTGCGCGTTACGGTTTCCTCGACCGTGGTGCGCAGGCCGGCCAGCGCGATCGCCCGAGTCTGCGCGCCCGCGAAATCGGCGCGCGATTTCGCCTCGGTCAGCATCGCCTGCATGACGCCGGTCAGACGCGAGTGCTGGCTGTGATGCAGATGGTCGGCCTTGGTCGCGGCGAACAGGATGCGCTCCACCCGCCGCCCGCCCAGCAACCCGGTCAGCCAACCGTTGCGGCCGGGACGAAACGCGGTCAGCACCTCGGCCATCGTGCGGCGCAGATCCTCGACGGCGCGCGGTCCGGCATGAACCGCACCCAGCACATCCATCAGGACCACCTGCCGGTCGATGCGCGCGAAATGATCGCGAAAGAACGGCTGCACGACGCGGCTTTTGTAGGCATCGAAACGGCGGGCCATTTCGCGCCACAGGCATCCGCGCGGGGTCATCGCCGGGCGCGGCAGCGGGGCAAAGGTCAGAACCGGGCTGCCTGCCAGATCGCCAGGCAGCAGAAACCGGCCCGGCGTGCAGTCGGAATACCCGTCGTTGCGCGCCGCCTGGAGATAGCCGGTAAAGCTGGCCGCCAGCGCCTGCGCGCGGGTTTCGTCCAGCCGCAACGCACCGTCTTCGGCCCGCGCCGTCGCCATGAATCCGTCGGCCTGATGCCGCTTGGCCAGCCGGGTCAGCGTCTCGTCCGACCACTGGTCATAGCTCTTGTCCATCAGCGACAGATCCAGCAGCCACTCGCCAGGATAATCGACGATATCCAGATGCAGCACGCGCGGCCCCATCAGCCCCGCGATGAACCCCGACGGGCGCACCCGGAACGACAGGCGCAACTCGCTGATCGCGCGGGTCGACTGCGGCCAGCGCGGATCGTCGCCGGTCAGCGCGGCCAGATGGCCCTCGTAATCGAACCGCGGCAACGTATCGTCGGGTTGCGGCTGCAGATAGACCGCCTCGATCCGGCCATCCGCCGCCGCGCGCAACTGCGGCATCCGGCCGTGCTGCAACAGGTTTGCGACCAGACCGGTGATGAACACCGTCTTGCCCGCACGACTCAGCCCGGTGACGCCCAACCGCAGCACGGGTTCGAAGAAGGTTTCCGAAAGTGCGGCAGAGGCCCCTTCGATTTGCCGGGAAATCCCGTCGGTGATGGACGCGATGACCAAAAGGCACTCCTGCTCCGCGACAGCCAACATAGGCACCGCCGGGGGGCCTGTTAAGGGGGAAAGCGCCGGGATGGACTTGGGGTTCCGGTTTCGCTAACCGATTGCGATGCCCAGATATGCCCTTCTGATCGAATATGACGGCGGCCCGTTTCAGGGCTGGCAGCGCCAGTCCGACACCCAGCCGTCGGTGCAGGGCGCGCTGGAGGCTGCGATCAGCCGCCTGCACCCTGGCCCGCATGTCGTGGCGGGGGCGGGGCGGACGGACGCCGGGGTGCATGCGACGGGGCAGGTCGCGCATATCGATCTGCCGCGCGACTGGGACCCGCTGCGCCTGTCGGGTGCGATCAACGCCCACCTGCGGCCCTGGCCGGTGGCAGTGCTGGCCTGCGCGCCGGTTGACGACGACTGGCACGCGCGCTTTTCGGCCCGCGAACGGCGCTATCTGTTCCGCCTGCTGGCGCGGCGCGCGCCACCGGTGCTGGATCACGGCCGGGTCTGGCAGGTCCCGAACCCGCTGGACGTTGCAGCGATGCGCGAGGCGGCGGCGCATCTGATCGGCAAGCACGATTTCACAACGTTCCGCTCGTCGCTGTGCCAGGCCACAAGCCCGGTCAAGACGCTGGACGAGATCACCATCGCGCAAGCTCCGGTCCCCGGCGGCATAGAATACCGCGTCACCCTGCGCGCCCGCAGTTTTCTGCACAATCAGGTGCGCTCGATCGTCGGCAGTCTCGAACGGGTCGGCACCGGCAAATGGTCGCCCGACCAGATGCGAACCGCACTCGAGGCGCGCGACCGCAGCGCCTGCGGCCCGGTCTGCCCGCCGCAGGGCTTGTATCTGACCGGCGTCGGCTATCCCCACCCCCCGTTCGGGTCAGACTGACGGGCGCGGCACCGCCGCGACATCCGGCCAGAACTGCACCGCGGGCGCATCGACCCCCGCTTTGTGCAGCGCGCGGCGCACGTCGGGGTTGGTTGCGGTCAGACACAACTGCCCGCCCTTGCGCGCCGTCTTGCGGGCCAGCAGCGCGAACGACTGCGCACCCGTGCTGTCGATGAACGGCACCTGCGCAAAATCGACCACCAGCAGCCGCGGGTGGTCGGCAATCGCATCCAGCACCGCACCAAGCTGTGCCGCGGCACCAAAGAAATACGGTCCGGACAGGCGGTATACCATCATCCCAGCATCGCCAAGTTCGCCCTCGTCCGAGGCGTCGACGA
>JANNNU010000154.1:0-3347 GCA_031398695.1 Paracoccaceae bacterium
CTCGCCACCTGCTTGATCTTGGCCGACGGGTTGTCGCCGATCGGCTCGGGGGTGAAATGCGCCGGGTCTTCGCCGCCCTCGCCGCTGTCGGACATCGCCCCGAACCAGATCATAGCGATGTTCAGCGACTTGTGCGCTACTGGCCCCAAGGCGCCCAGCGACATGCCCGGTGTGACGAACCGCTTGCGGATCGAGGTGATGGATTCCACCTCCTCGATCGGCACCGGCTTGCCCAGCGTCTTGATGTCCAAGAGATCGCGGATGTGGATCGGCGGATTGGCCCGCATCGCGGCGGAATACTGCTTCCAAAGGTCATAACTCGCCCGGTCGCAAGCCGACTGCAACAGGTGCATGGTCGAGGCTTCCCACGCGTGCTTTTCGCCCGACCGCCGCGCCTTGTAGAACCCGCCGATCGGAAGCACGTCCGACCCGCCCAGCCAGCCACGGGCGTGAACCTCTTCGATCTTCTGCTCGATCCCCGAAACGCCGATGCCGGAAATGCGGCTGTGCATGCCGGGGAAATACTCGGCCACCATCGCACGGCTCAGCCCCACGGCCTCGAAGTTCAACCCGCCGCGATAGGACGAGATCACCGAGATCCCCATTTTCGACATGATCTTCAACAGCCCGGCGTCGATGGCATCGCGGTAGCGGCGCATCGCATCGGTCAGGTTGCCGTCGATCAGGCCCCGGTTGATCCGGTCGGCAATCGAATCCTGCGCGAGATAAGCGTTGACGGTGGTGGCCCCCGAACTGATCAGCACGGCGAAATAATGCGGGTCGATGCATTCGGCAGACCGCACGTTGATCGAACAGAACGTCCGCAGCCCCTTGCGCGTCAGCCAACTGTGCACCGCCGACGTGGCCAGGATCATCGGCATCCCGACGCTGGAAGGCCCCTGATGCTGGTCCGTCAGGATCAACTGCCCCGCGCCCGACCGCACGGCATCCTCGGCCTCGGCTCGGATGCGTTCCAGACCCTGGCGCAGGTCGTCATGCCCCGCGCCGACCGCAAAGGTGCAGTCGATGAACGCCACCTGCGCGCCGAACTTGGCCACCATCACGTCGAATTCGGCATTGGCAAGGAACGGGCTGTCCAGCACCAGGATCTCGGTCTGCGCCGACGTTTCATCCAGCACGTTCTTGAGGTTGCCGAACCGCGTCTTCAGGCTCATCACCCGTCCTTCGCGCAAACTGTCGATCGGCGGGTTCGTGACCTGGCTGAAGTTCTGCCGGAAGTAATGCGACAGCGGCCGGTAGACCGACGACAGCACTGCGGCGGGCGTGTCATCGCCCATCGAGGCGATCATCTCTTTGCCGTCCTCGGCCATCGGGGCCAGAACCTGCTCCAGCTCCTCCATCGTGTAGCCCGCCGCGATCTGCCGCTTGCGCAGATCGGCCCCGCTGAACATCGCGGTTTCCGGGATGTCGGAGAGCAGATCGTTCAGGTTCACCACCTTCTCGATCCACGCGCTGTAGGGCTGGCTTGCCGCAAGCCGGTCCTTCATCTCGGCGTCGTGGTAAAGCTTGCCCTCGACCATATCGACCGCGATCATCTGCCCCGGCCCCAGCGCGCCCTTTTCGCGCACCGTCGTCTCGTCCACCGGCACCATCCCGGCTTCCGACCCCGCGATCAGCATCCCGTCGCCGGTCACCACATAGCGCATCGGGCGAAGCCCGTTGCGATCGAGCCCCCCGCAAACCCAGCGACCGTCGGTCATCGCCAGTGCCGCCGGCCCGTCCCACGGCTCCATCACCGCGTTGCAATAGGCATACATGTCCGCCCAGGCCTGCGGCATGTCGGTGGTGGCCTTCGACCACGCCTCGGGCACCAGCATCGTCTTGGCCATCGGGGCACTGCGGCCAGACCGCACCAGCACCTCGAACACCGCGTCGAGCGCGCCCGAATCCGACGCCCCCCCCGGAATGATCGGCTTGATATCCTCGGCCGCGTCGCCGAAGTTGTTCGACGCCATCCGGATCTCGTGCGATTTCATCCAGTTGACGTTGCCCTTCAGCGTGTTGATCTCGCCGTTGTGCGCCAGCATGCGGAACGGCTGCGCCAGCCACCACTGCGGGAATGTGTTGGTCGAATACCGCTGGTGATAGATGGCGAAAGACGATTCAAACCGGTCGTCCATCAGGTCGGGGTAGAAGACCGCCACCTGTTCGGCCAGCATCATGCCCTTGTAGATGATGCTGCGGCAAGACAGCGAACACAGATACAGCCCCTGGATATGCGCGGCCAACGCGGCCTTCTCGATCCGGCGGCGGATGATGTAAAGTTCGCGTTCAAACGCCTCGGCGTCGATGCCCTTCTCGTTGCGGATCAGGATCTGTTCGATCTCGGGGCGCGTTGCATTTGCCTTTTCGCCCAGAACGCTGACATCCACCGGCACATGTCGCCAGCCGTAAATGTAGTGCCCCATCCGCAGCACTTCGGTTTCCACGATCGTGCGGCACCGCTCTTGTGCGCCAAAGTCCGTGCGCGGCAGAAACACCTGCCCGACCGCGACCAGTTTCGTCATGTCCGGCTCGTGGCCGGTGCGGCGGATCACGTCGTAGAAGAAGCGCGTCGGGATCTGCACATGGATGCCCGCGCCGTCGCCCGTCTTGCCATCGGCATCGACGGCCCCGCGGTGCCAGACCGCCTTCAGCGCCGAAATACCGCTTTCCACGACGCGCCGCGACGGCTTGCCCGAGATCGAGACCACCAGCCCCACTCCGCAGGACGCATGCTCGTCCTCGGCCTTGTAAAGCCCGTTCGCGTCCAGCCAGGCCCGCTTGGCTTCTTCGGATCTCACCCAGTCGTCATCGTAGGTCATGGTTTCTCTCCGGGCACAAAATTGTTCTTGTTCTCATAATCGGCCTGCGTCCCGCGCGGATGATCCCCGCTCAATGTCGCGCAGGCCATCGCACGATCCACATAGATCTCCGACCGCAGCGGCCAGTCCCGCGCCGCGTCAAAGAGGCCCGGCATCAGCTCGTAAGGCTCATCCGGCACGTCCGTGTTCCGCATCCACAGATGGCTGCCGCAGGTTCCGCAAAACGCCCGCTCGGCAAACTCCGACGACGCGAACCGCACCGCCGGTCCTTCGACCGTGACCGCCGCCGCTTCGGCGCTGAAACACAGGAAAAGCCCGCCCGACCACCGCTGACACATCCGGCAGTGGCACGCCCCGGGCCGCGGCACGTGCTCCCCCGCCACGCGGATCGTCACTGCGCCGCACAGGCAGCGTCCGGTGAGTGCGTCCTCGCTCACCGCCGCACCGCCGCGGGCACCGCCTGAAGTTCCAGCGCGGACAATACCGGGTCGCAGTTGAACAGCGGTTCGGACGCGGCGAATC
>JANNNU010000012.1:0-12923 GCA_031398695.1 Paracoccaceae bacterium
TGTGGTGGTCGTGGGGGCCGGCGGGGCCGGTCTGCGCGCGACGCTGGGCATGGCGGAACAGGGGTTGCGCACGGCCTGCGTGACCAAGGTCTTCCCCACGCGCTCGCATACCGTGGCCGCACAGGGCGGGATCGCGGCCAGCCTTGGCAACATGGGCCCCGACAGCTGGCAGTGGCACATGTACGACACCGTCAAGGGGTCGGACTGGCTGGGCGACAGCGACGCGATGGAATATCTGGCGCGCGAAGCGCCGAAGGCGGTTTACGAGCTGGAACACTACGGCGTGCCGTTTTCCCGCACCGAAGAGGGCAAGATCTATCAGCGCCCGTTCGGCGGGCACACGACGGAATACGGCGAAGGTCCGCCAGTGCAACGCACCTGTGCCGCCGCCGACCGCACCGGCCATGCCATCTTGCACACGCTCTATGGCCAAAGCCTGAAGAACAACGCCGAATTCTACATCGAATACTTCGCGCTGGACCTGATCATCACCGACGGGGCCTGCACCGGCGTGGTGGCGTGGAAGCTGGATGACGGCACGATGCACGTCTTCAACGCCAAGATGGTGGTGCTGGCGACCGGCGGTTACGGGCGCGCCTATTTCAGTGCGACCTCGGCCCACACCTGCACCGGCGACGGCGGCGGGAGGGTGGCGCGCGCGGGATTGCCGTTGCAGGACATGGAGTTCGTGCAGTTTCACCCGACCGGCATCTATGGATCGGGCTGCCTGATCACCGAAGGCGCGCGGGGCGAGGGCGGGTATCTGACCAACAGCGAAGGCGAGCGGTTCATGGAACGCTATGCGCCGACCTACAAGGATCTGGCGAGCCGCGACGTGGTCAGCCGCTGCATGACGATCGAGATCCGCGAAGGCCGCGGGGTGGGGCCGAACAAGGACCACATCTCGTTGAACCTGAACCATCTGCCCAAGGAAACGCTGGAGCTGCGGTTGCCCGGCATCACGGAAAGCGCGAGGATCTTTGCTGGCGTCGATCTTCTTAAAGAGCCGATTCCGGTGCTGCCGACGGTGCACTACAACATGGGCGGCATTCCGACGAACTACTGGGGCGAGGTGCTGAACCCGCAACCGGGCGCGCCGGACACGATCTTTCCCGGCCTGATGGCGGTGGGCGAGGCGGGATGCGCGTCTGTGCACGGGGCGAACCGGCTTGGGTCCAACAGCCTGATCGACCTCGTGGTCTTTGGTCGCGCTGCAGCGATCAAGGCGGGGCAGGTCGTCGATCCGAAAGCACCGGTCGCGCCGGTGAACAAGGCCGAGGTGGACAAGGCGCTGTCGCGGTTCGACGCCACGCGGCACGCCAACGGGTCGGTGCCGACGGCCACGCTGCGGCTCGACATGCAGAAGACCATGCAGGCCGATGCGGCTGTGTTCCGCACCGACAAGACTCTGGCCGAAGGTGTCACGAAGATGGAGTCGATCGCAGGGCGGATGGATGACATCCACGTCACCGACCGCAGCCTGATCTGGAACAGCGACCTGATGGAAACGCTGGAATTGCAGAACCTGGTCCCGAACGCGCTGACGACCATCGTCGCAGCCGAGGCGCGCAAGGAGTCGCGCGGGGCACATTCGCACGAAGATTATCCGAACCGTGACGATGTTAATTGGCGTGTGCACTCGTTGGCGTATGTTGAAGGCTCCAAAGTGCGGCTGGCGACGCGGCCCGTGCATCTGGATCCGCTGACCAAATACGAGGACGGCGGGATCGACCTGAAAAAGATCGCGCCGAAAGCAAGGGTGTATTGATGGGCAAGACAGGGCTGTTGGTCGTCGTCATGGCGTTCGGATTGCAGGGCTGCGCGGGGGCCGTCATTTATGGCGAGTCGCGCAAGGTCAGCCGCGAGGTGCTGTCGCCGGTCGTCGCGGCCGAGTTGCCGGCCTACGAGGCGGCGGCGGCGACGGATTGCGTCCTGAAAGGGATGACCGTCACCGAAGTGCTGTCGCTGCCGAACTCGACCGCCGGTAATCAGCCCGAGGCGCTGCGCGGTCTGGTGCGCGAGGTCAGCCAGCGTGCGGGCGTGCCAGAGTGTCTGGCGGCAGCCCCGGCGGTCGCGGGATGACAGCGCGGCTCGGCCCTGTCGCGGCCCTGATGGCTTTGGCCGCCTGCGATCCGCAGGAGATTGCCGACAAGACTGTGCGGCGGGCGGCGGAATCGGTCGTCATGCCGGTCGTCAGCCGAAGTCTGGCGGCGGGTCCGGCGCAGTCAGCGACCTATTGCATCCTCGACGCCGCAAGCGGTGCGGAACTGCAATCGCTGGCCCGCGACGTGGGGGTAGAGGCAGGCACGCTGACCGAGCAGACGATCCGCGCGATCGCCGCGCGCCCCGTGGCCCAAGGCTGTTTCGCCGCGGCGGGTCTGCCCCCGGTGCGGGTGTAGGCGGTGACGAATCCGGCGCCCCTGTCGCTGTTCCGCGATGTTCCGGTCGTTCCGGTGCAGTCGGTGGCGCAGCATGTCACGTGGGGCGGGCCGATCTGGCCCGACTTTGACCATCAGGTCGCGCCACGCCACTGCCGCGATCGGCTGCCGGTTGACCGGTGCCCCGCTACGCCCACCGCAAGGGGCGCGCCGGTGGATGTGGCGCTTTGGGGCGGCTACCTGAACCCGCAGTTCGGTCACCTGATCGTCGAGCAGGTGACACGCCTGCCGCAGTCTTTGGCCGAAGGGGGCACCGATCCCGTGCTCTTCACTCTGCCGCCGGGTGGCACTGCGGCGTCGGTGCCCGGTTGGGTGTGGCAGGTGCTGGACTGGCACGGATTGCCGCGCGACCGGGTGCGGCTGGTGGACCAACCGCTGCAGGTGGGCGCGTTGCGCGTGGCGCCGCAGGGCGAGATGATGGGCACGCACCGGACCGCCGAAGGCTATCTCGACCGGCTCGACACCAACACCGCGCGCCAGTCGCTGACGCCGGATGCCGCGCCGGTGGTGTTCGTCACCCGAGCCGGGCTGGTGGCGCGGGGGCAGGGCGGCCATGCAGGCGAAGGCTATCTGGCCGATGCGCTGCGCCGTGCCGGTGTGCGGGTGGTCGATCCGGCGCAGTGGCCGGTGCGCCGACAGCTGGAAATCTATGCCGGGGCGCGCGTCCTGGTATTTTCCGAAGGCTCGGCGCTGCAGGGCCGGATGCTGCTCGGGCGGGTGGCGCAAGACATCCACGTGCTGCGCCGCCGCCCGAACCGCGACCTCGCGGCCGAGCAGCTGGGCCCGCGGTGCGATCGCCTGCACTACTATGCCGCCGTCAAGCATCGCCTGGGCGCGCGCATGCCCGGCGGCGCCAATCGTCTGGACATGACCGCGGCGATCACCGATCTGGACGTGGTTCTCGGCCTCTTCGCAAGCCTCGGCCATGATGCCCGCCCGCATTGGGACGCCGCCGCCTACCGCGCGGCGATCCTTGACGACCTGCGCGGCTGGTTTTCCCATTGCAGGACCGCCCCCGATCAGGTCCTGGCAAACCTCGCGATGCTGGCACAGGCCGGCTTCTCCCTCGACGCACCGTTCACACCTGCGCCCCGCGCGGCCGACCGGCCGGCGCACGCGCACTCTGGATAAGGACAGATCATGGTTCAGTTCACCCTGCCCAAGAATTCGAAGATCCGGACCGGCAAGACCTGGCCGAAACCGGCTGGCGACCAGGTCCGCAAGGTCCAGGTCTATCGCTGGAACCCGGATGACGGCGAGAATCCACGGGTCGATACCTATTTCGTCGACCTCGCGACCTGCGGCCCGATGGTTCTGGACGCGCTGATCAAGATCAAGACCGAGATCGACCCCACCCTGACCTTCCGGCGGTCCTGCCGCGAAGGCATCTGCGGGTCCTGCGCGATGAACATCGACGGGATCAACACGCTCGCCTGCATCTACGGCCTCGACGAGGTGAAGGGCGACATCAAGATCTATCCGCTGCCGCACATGCCGGTGGTCAAGGACCTGGTGCCCGACCTCACTCACTTCTATGCCCAGCACGCCAGCATCATGCCCTGGCTGGAAACCAAGACGAACCGCCCCGCCAAGGAGTGGCGCCAGTCGATCGAAGACCGCGAGAAACTCGACGGGCTTTACGAGTGTGTCATGTGCGCCTGCTGTTCCACCTCCTGCCCCAGCTACTGGTGGAACTCGGACCGCTACCTCGGCCCCGCAGCCCTGTTACACGCCTACCGCTGGATCATCGACAGCCGCGACGAGGCGACCGGCGACCGGCTCGACGCGCTGGAAGACCCGTTCAAGCTCTACCGCTGCCACACCATCATGAACTGCACGAAAACCTGCCCCAAGGGACTGAACCCCGCCAAGGCCATCGCGCAGATCAAGCACATGATGGTCGAACGGGTGGTCTGATCACCCGCATCATCTGTTCATAAATATCCCGGGGGTCCGGGGGCTGGCCCCCGGTCTTTCGTGGAAAGAGGTGCCGATCCATGCCACTCCTGCAACTCACCTACGCCTCGCGCCCCTTCGGCTTCGATACAGGGATGCTCGCCGGCATCCTGATCGATGCGCGCCGTTGCAACACCCGCGACGGCATTACGGGCGCGCTGATCTGTCGCGACGATCTTTATCTGCAACTGTTGGAAGGCCCGGCCGAGGCAGTTGAGGCGGCCTACGCCCGCATCCGCCGTGATGACCGCCACATCGAGTTGCGGCCGCTCACGCGCAGGGTAGTCAGTGCAAGGTTGTTCGGTGCCTGGGCGATGCGGGACGATCCGGCACAGTCGTGGGTCTGGTCGCGAGAGGCGCTGCACAACGGGGCGGCCGAACAGGCGTCGGAATCAGAGGTGATGTCGATCTTTCAACGTCTTGCAGACGTTTCCTGACGCGGCGTCTCAGCAGTAGCGTTCGACCATCATCGCCTGTTCGGTCCCATAGCGGTCGCCATGGGCCCAGCCGATCGGCATGATCCGGGCGATCTCGCGACGGTCCTCGTCGGTCAGGGTCAGGTCCGACGCGCCGGCCCAGTCGCGCAGGTGGTCAGCAGACCGGGTGCCCGGGATCGGGATCAGATGCGGGCCCTGTTCGAGGATCCACGCCATCGCCAGGGCCGCGACAGGCCGGCCGCGATCGGACGCATAGGCGCGCAGGGCGTCAATCCGCGTCAGGTTCAGCGACCAGTCGGGCTGTTGGAACCGCGGGATCGTCACGCGGAAATCGCCGGCGGCAAAGGTCGGCGGGTGCAGGTTGTCGCGCCCCAGCGCCCCGCGTGCGAGCGGCGAGAACGGCACGAAGGCGGTGCCGAGTTCGGCGCAGGTCTGGATCAACCCCAGTTCGGGCGCGCGCGTCCACAGCGAGTATTCGTTCTGCACCGCCATGCAGGGATGCACCGCATGGGCGCGGCGCAGGGTGCCGGGCGACACTTCGGACAGCCCGTAACCGCCGATCTTGCCTTCGGCGATCAGGCGCTGCAGCGTCTGCACCACCTCCTCGATCGGGCGTTCCTGTTCGCGCCGGTGGATGTAGAACAGCGCGACATGATCGACACCCATGCGGTTCAACGAGCCTTCCAGCTCGCTGCGCAAATGGGCCTCGGAGTTGTCGAACCGCCGGTTCGGGCCTGTTACGATCGACGCCTTGGTGGCAATGTGCACGGCCCGTTTGCGCGTGGCAAGCCATTGGCCGATCACCGTTTCCGACACCCCCATGCCGTAAATGTTGGCGGTGTCGAGAAAGTCGATGCCGGCGTCCCATGCCGCATCAAGGCAGGCGAGGCTTTCATCCAGCGTCGTGGGGCCGAAGATGCCGCCGAACGACATGCAGCCCAGCCCGATGGCCGAAACGCGCGGGCCGCCGGCCCCGAGGTGACGGGTTTTCATGATGCCCCCTGGTGCTGAAAGGCGGCGGTCAGCGCGAGTTCCACCATCGCGCCAAAGCTGCGCTCGCGCTGTGCGGCGGGAAGCGCCGCGCCGGTGAGGATGTGGTCGGAAATCGTCAGGATCGACAATGCGCGCGCCTTGTGGCGGGCGGCGAGGGTATAAAGCTCCGCCGTTTCCATTTCGACGCACAGGCAGTTGTGGCGCTGCAATTGCGCCATCAGGTCGGGACGCTCGTCATAGAACGCGTCCGAGGTGTAGATGCCGCCGACGTGGGTCGGCGTATCAAGCGCCAGGGATGCCATGTGCGCGGCGGACAGCAGTCCGAAATCCGCGGCGGGGGCAAAGTTCAATCCGTGAAACAGCGGGGTGGACGGGGTGTGGTCGCTGCTCGCGGCTTGTGCCAGCACCAGATCGCGCACCGCGATATGCGGTTGGAGCGCCCCTGCCGAGCCGATGCGGATCAGGGTTTTCGCGCCATAATCCACCATCAGTTCGTGCGCATAGATCGCGATCGACGGCTGACCCATCCCGCTGCCGTGGATGGTCACCCGGTGGCCGCGCCATGTGCCGGTGTAGCCCAGCATCCCGCGCAACTCGTTCACCAGAACGGCATCGTGCAGATAGGTCTGCGCAGCCCAGCGCGCGCGAAAGGGGTCGCCGGGCAACAGGACGGTTTCGGCGATCTCGCCGGGTTTCGCGCCGATGTGGAAGGTCATCTCGGGGGCCTTGCAAGCTGGGATCGGCTTTTGATAGCCGCCTTGGCCGGGGGTCGGCCAGCCCCAAACGTCATTCGGCGGCGAGGTTCGGCGTGTCCACCAAAGCCACGATGTCGAACATGATGCGGTTCAGTTCGAAATCCTTTGGCGTGTAGACCGCAGCCACGCCCATGGCGCGCAGGGTCGCCGCGTCCGGCTCGGGGATAATGCCTCCGACGATGACGGGAATCGCGAGGCCTTCGGCGCGCAGGCGGGCCATCAGGTCGGCCACCAGCGCCACATGGCTGCCCGACAGGATCGACAGGCCGATGACGTGGGGCTGCTCGGTCAGTGCCTGTGCCACGATCTGTTCGGGGGTCAGGCGGATGCCTTCGTAGTGGATCTCCATCCCGCAGTCGCGGGCGCGGGCGGCGATCTGTTCGGCGCCGTTGGAGTGGCCGTCGAGGCCCGGCTTGCCCATCAGCAGTTTCAGCGGGCGGCCGAGTTTGGCGGATGCTGTTGCGACTGCTTCGCGGATAGGCTCCAGCCCTTCAGTGCGGTTGCTGGGGCTGCGCGAGACGCCGGTGGGGGCGCGGTATTCGCCGAAGGCGGCCCGGATCGCTGCGCCCCATTCGCCGGTGGTCACGCCGGCCGTGGCGCAAGCGATAGAGGGCGGCATGATGTTGGTCCCTGTCGCTGCGGCCTGGCGCAGGGCGGCGAGGGCGGTGTGCACGGCGGCGGTGTCGCGGGAGGCGCGCCAGGCGGTCAAGCGGGCAAGCTGGTCGGCCTCGGCGTCGGGGTCGGATTGCATGATGCTGCCGTCGCCTGCCGTCAAGGGGCTGGCGGTCGTCTCGACCCAACGGTTGACGCCGACCACGGTGGTTTCCTTGGTCTCGATCCGGCCGATGCGTTCGGCGTTGGATTCGACAAGGCGGCCCTTCATGTAGGCAATCGCTGCCACGGCCCCGCCCATCGAGTCGATCTGCGCGAGTTCGCTGCGCGCGCCGTCTTTCAGGGCGTGCACCTTGCGCTCGATCGCGGGGTTGCCTTCAAAGAGGTCGTCGTATTCAAGAAGGTCGGTTTCATAGGCCAGGATCTGCTGCATCCGGAGCGACCATTGCTGGTCCCACGGGCGGGGCAGGCCCAGCGCCTCGTTCCAGGCGGGCAGTTGCACGGCGCGGGCGCGAGCGTTTTTCGACAGGGTGACGGCCATCATCTCGATCAGGATGCGGTAGACGTTGTTTTCGGGCTGCTGTTCGGTGAGGCCCAGCGAGTTGACCTGCACGCCGTAGCGGAAGCGCCGGAAGCGGGGGTCGGTGATGCCGTAGCGCGTCTCGCACAGCTCGTCCCACAACTCGGTGAAGGCGCGCATCTTGCAAAGCTCGGTCACGAAGCGGATTCCGGCGTTTACAAAAAACGATATTCTGCCCACCATCGCGGGAAAGTCTGCGAGGGAAACTTTACCTTTCAGATCATCCAGCACCGCGCTGGCTGTCGCCAGCGCAAAGGCCAGTTCCGGTTCGGGCGTGGCCCCCGCCTCTTGCAGGTGATAGCTGCAGACGTTCATCGGGTTCCACTTGGGCAGATGTTCCGACGTGTAGGCGGCGATGTCGGTGATCATCCGCAGGCTGGGTTTCGGCGGGCAGATGTAGGTGCCACGGCTGAGATACTCCTTGATGATGTCGTTCTGCACGGTGCCTTGCAGGGCGGCGATGTCGGCCCCCTGTTCTTGGGCCACCGCGATGTAAAGCGCGAGCAGCCACGGGGCCGTGGCGTTGATCGTCATCGACGTGTTCATCTGGTCCAGCGGGATGTCGGCGAACAGCGCGCGCATGTCGCCCAGATGCGCCACCGGCACGCCGACCTTGCCGACCTCGCCGCGCGCCAGCACATGGTCGCTGTCATAGCCGGTCTGGGTGGGCAGGTCGAAAGCGACCGACAGGCCGGTCTGCCCCTTTGCAAGGTTGCCGCGATAAAGCGCGTTCGACGCCGTCGCGGTCGAATGCCCCGCATAGGTGCGAAACAGCCAAGGGGCGTCTTTGCGGGCGTCTTTGGGCATGGCGAACTCGCGAAGGTAATTTTCTTACGTTGATTGACTGATACGAGAAACAATATGCCTCTGTCAATTCGCTGCATTGCGGCATGGCTGATAGCGTAGACGGATCGGCAGACCTGCCCTAGGTTGACCACATGGGCGGCACGGTGGAACTTCCGATCTGGGTCTTGGTGGTCGTGCTGCTGCTGGCGACAGTGGCCGCGCTGGACCGGATCATCGGGCCAGGCGTGCGCTGGGTGTTGCGGCGCCGGATGGAGCGGGTGGTGGCCCGCGTCAACGACCGGCTGGACCGCAAGATCGAGCCGTTCCGGCTGGCCGCCCGGCGCGACATGATCGCGCGGCTGGTCTATGATCCGGCGGTGATGGAGGCGGTCGCCGAACACGCCGCCGCCACCGGCGTGCCAGGCGAGGTTGCCTTTGCCGAGGCGCAATCCTATGCCCGCGAGATCGTGCCCGGATTTTCGGCAAGTGTCTATTTCGGCTTTGCCACGCGGGCGGCACAAGGGCTGAGCCGGGCGCTGTACCGGGTGCGGATCGGCAAGGTCGATCTGGCTTTGGGGCAGATTGACCCGCGCGCGACGGTGATCTTCGTGATGAACCACCGTAGCAACATGGATTATGTGCTGGTGACCTGGCTGGTGTCGGGGCAGTCGGCGATTTCCTATGCGGTCGGGGAATGGGCGCGGGTGTGGCCGCTGAGCCGGCTGATCCGGGCGATGGGGGCGTATTTCATCCGGCGGGGCAGCCGCAACACGCTCTATCGGCGGGTGCTGGCGCGGTATGTGCAACTCATTACCACCGACGGGGTGACGCAGGCGATCTTTCCCGATGGCGGGCTGAGCCTGAACGGGCGGGTGGGTGCGGCGCGGATGGGGCTGCTGTCGTATATCGTGCAGGGGTTCGACGCGGCGGGGCGCGACGTGGTGTTCGTGCCGGTGGGCCTGGCCTATGACCGGGTGCTGGAGGACCGTCTGCTGACCGAGAGCGAGACCGAGGCCGGGGCCGCGGGCACGCGGCGGTTTCGGGCGCGACCGCTGGTGATCGCGGCCTTTGCGCTGCGGTTGCTGTGGCGCGTCGTGCGGCGGCGGTTTGCCGGGTTCGGCACGGCGGCGGCGGGTTTCGGCGCGCCGATCAGCCTGCGCCGGTTTCTGGCGGATGGGCCGCGCGACGTCGAGGCATTGGGGGCATCGCTGATGGCTGCGATTGCGGCGGTCGTGCCGGTGCTTGCGGTGCCGTTGGTCGCGGCTGCGGTGTTGCAGGGTGGCGACGCTCCGCTGGAGGCGCGCGTGGCGGCGCTGGCGGCACGGTTGCAGGCCGAGGGGGCCGTGCTGAAACTTCCGCCCTCCGGTCTTGCGCAGACGGTGGCGGAAGGGTTGGCCCCGCTGGTGGCACGGGGAATTCTGGGCCCGGACGGCGGCGTGCTGCCGGCGGGATTGCCATTGCTGCGGTTTCATGCCGCATCGGTCTTGCAGCGTCTGGGCGAGGATGCTGCAACGCCGCAGACATAAAATTACAAATTTGGCATCAGCACTATTGCAATGTTGCGCGGGCGTTCGTATTTCTCGGGTTATCACGCCGATTCCGCGGCGCAGCATTGCGAAAGGACATGTCATGGCCTTGGATACCCAAGTGGCGATCGCCGCCTATGATGCGCCGGTAAAGGACCTTTATGCGGTGGGCGAGATGCCCCCACTTGGCCATGTCCCCGCCCAGATGCACGCCTGGGCGATCCGGCGCGAGCGGCATGGCGAGCCGGATCAGGCGATGCTGCTGGAGGTCGTCGAAACGCCGTCGATCGACAGCAATGAAGTGCTGGTTCTGGTGATGGCGGCGGGGGTCAACTACAACGGCGTCTGGGCGGGCCTTGGCGTGCCGATCAGCCCGTTCGACGGCCACAAGATGCCCTACCACATCGCTGGATCGGATGCGTCTGGCATCGTCTGGGCGGTGGGCGACAAGGTCAAGCGCTGGAAGGTCGGCGACGAGGTGGTGATCCACTGCAATCAAGACGACGGCGACGATGAGGAGTGCAACGGCGGCGATCCGATGTTCTCGCCCACGCAGCGCATCTGGGGATACGAGACGCCGGACGGATCGTTCGCGCAGTTCACCCGCGTGCAAGCGCAGCAGCTGATGCACCGCCCCAAACACCTGACGTGGGAGGAGTCTGCCTGCTACACCCTGACGCTCGCCACCGCCTACCGCATGCTGTTCGGGCACGAGCCGCACGATCTGAAGCCGGGGCAGAATGTGCTGGTCTGGGGGGCGTCGGGTGGCCTCGGGTCTTACGCGATCCAGCTGATCAACACGGCGGGGGCCAATGCGATCGGCGTGATCAGCGACGAGAGCAAGCGAGATTTCGTCATGGGGTTGGGCGCGAAGGGCGTGATCAACCGCAACGAGTTCAAATGCTGGGGCCAGCTGCCCACGGTCAACACCCCCGCCTACAACGACTGGCTGAAGGAGGCCCGGCGGTTCGGCAAGGCGATCTGGGACATCACCGGCAAGGGTGTCAGCGTCGACATGGTGTTCGAACATCCGGGCGAGGCGACGTTCCCCGTGTCGTCGCTGGTGTGCAAGAAAGGCGGCATGGTGGTGATCTGCGCAGGCACGACCGGGTTCAACTGCACCTTCGACGTGCGCTATATGTGGATGCACCAGAAGCGGTTGCAGGGCAGCCATTTCGCGCACCTGAAACAGGCCGCGGCAGCAAACAAGCTGATGCTGGAGCGGCGGCTGGACCCCTGCATGTCGGAAGTGTTCCCCTGGGCCGAGATTCCGGCCGCGCATGTCAAGATGCGGCGCAACGAGCACAAGCCGGGCAACATGGCCGTGCTGGTGCAGGCCCCGCGCACCGGCCTCAGGACGTTCGAGGATACTCTCGAGGCCAGCCGGGGCGCCTGAGGCCGCCCCGACAGAAGCTTGCGCCACGCCCGCCGACGGCGGCTTGTGCGGCGTGCCCGACCGTCCGCGCGCCGCCCCTTTGCGGCTGTGCGAGCGGCCTGCCTACGGCCCGAACGAAACCGGCGTTTCCTTTCAGCGGGTTGCAGCCCGTTGTGGGGATTGTTTCCGATCCGAAAATTCTGTGTTTACCAATCGGTAATTACCCTGTTCCATTGCTGGAACGGTGCTGCGAACCGATTGGGTTGTGTGACCGGCAAGGGGCCTTCATGCGTCACGACTGGATTTTCGATGTTCTGTCCGATTTGAAAGCCTATGCCCAGGTGCATGGGCTGGTCGCCCTTGCCGTCAAGGCGGACGAGGCGTTGCGGGTGGCGCGAGAAGAGTTGGCGGTGTGCGATGGCTCGCTCGATCCGCTGGAATCCCTGACGCGCAAGCCGAAATCGCACTAGCCTTGCTGGCCGCTCTGGCCTTGGCGGGGGCGCTCGCCTATGGTCGCGCGCATGCATGACCTGTTGCCCGCCATCACGTTTTCCGACGATCAGGCCGAGGCATTCGACCGCGTTGCTGCGGAATTGCTGGGCATGGGGATCGATCTGGAGCATGGCCTGACACCGCAGGCCGACGGGCGGGCGTCGGTGCTGGCGGTGATCGGCAAGGCGGGGTCGGGCAAGACGATGTTGCTGGGGGCGCTTTACCGCGCGCTGGTGGCGGCGGGTGTCGACGTGGTGTCGGGCGATTACGAGGGGCGGCGGCGCAAGGATCGGCGCACGCTGGCGGTGCTGGCGCCCACCAACAAGGCGGCGAGTGTGCTGCGGCTGCGCGGGGTGCCGGCGACCACTATCCACCGCATCCTTTATACGCCGGTCTATGACCCGCAATACGAACGGATCGCCGAATGGCTGACCGGGCAGGGCTCGCGTCCGGTGGTCGAAGGATTGACGGACATCGCGCTGGACCGGGCTTTCGCATTCTACGCGCAGGTTGCTTCGATCCCCGGCGCACTGGC
This sequence comes from Paracoccaceae bacterium, assembly GCA_031398695.1. Lineage (GTDB taxonomy): Bacteria > Pseudomonadota > Alphaproteobacteria > Rhodobacterales > Rhodobacteraceae > JAIYDJ01. The sequence continues at coordinate 12,486 of JANNNU010000012.1, forward strand.
GGCTGCGGGGTTGAAGGGCAGCGATTTCATCAAGGGCTGGAAGCGGCGCGAAGAGCCGCTGGACGTGGGGTTCGTGGACGAATCCTCGATGCTGGACGAGCGGCAGTTCGAGGATCTGAAAGAGATATTCCCGACGTTGGTGCTGTTCGGCGATCCGGCGCAGCTGGCCCCGGTGGGGCTGTCGGGGCAGATGGTGTTCGACCGGCTGGCGGACAAACGGCGGCTGGTGCTGAGCCGCATCCACCGGCAGGCCGAGGACAATCCGATCCTGGACCTGGCGCATGCGCTGTCGGATGACCGGCTGCGGTTCGAGGATTTCGAGGCGATGGTGCAGGCGGCGGCGGCGCGGGACGACCGGGTGGTCTGGGCCGAACGGGTCGATGCCGGTCTGATGGCGCGCAGCCCGGTGCTGGTCTGGCGCAACGCGACGCGGGTGCG
>JANNNU010000038.1:0-40225 GCA_031398695.1 Paracoccaceae bacterium
CATGGCGGGCTCCTTTGCAACATGCTTTGCAACAATTCAGCCCGATCATATGGGATCAAGTGCCATTTTGACAACTTGAATTTTGTTGCAAACTGTTGTTTTACAGGTGCTTACCGATCAAATGGGATCAAACATGACCAAGATCAGACGAATGGCATTCAAGAGGTCGGGAGTTCGATCCTCCCTGGCTCCACCAATCTTCCGCAACACCGCCCGCTGATGGTCTGACACGCGTTTGCGCAGCGCAGGCCTGCAGGCTCGCCGTGGCATCTGAAAAACCCGTTACCGCGCCTCAGACCGCGACAGAAACCTGTCCCATGGGCCGCGAACAGCAGGCGAGGATGAAGCCTGCGGCGATGTCGTCGTCGGTGATTCCGCCGTTGTGCACCATGTGGACCTCTCCGGCCGTCTTGCGGATCTTGCAGGTGCCGCACAGGCCAAAGGTGCATCCCGACGGGATGTTCAGCCCGTGCGCCCTGGCCACCGCGAGGACGGTATCGGTTTCGGCGCAGGCCGCCGTGACGCCCGATGTGGCAAAGGTAATCTCGGACCGCGCCGCGGCGTCGGGCGTCACGTCGTTCAGCGCGGGGGCATCGCGTTCGTGCTCGACCGGGGCCTGAAAGCTTTCTTGATGATAGCGCGCCATGTCAAAGCCCAACGCGCCCAGCATGTCGCGCACAGCCTGCATGAACGGCTCGGGGCCGCAGCAGAACACCTCGCGCTCCAGATAGTCCGGCGCCATCAGGCCCAGCATGATCTGGTTGAGCCGCCCGTGATGGCCGTGCCAGACCCGGAAGGGGTCGGGCTCCTCGACGGTAAACCGCAATTGCAGCCCGGGCACGCGGTTGGCGAACTGTTCTAGCCGTTCGCGAAAGATGATCTCGGACGGGCGGCGCGCGGCATGGACGAACACGATGTCGGGCATCTCGCCCGAATCCCAGGCCCAGGTGGTCATCGACATCATCGGGGTGATGCCCGACCCGGCCGAGATGAACAGGTATTTCCGCGCCGGATGCCGGTGGAAGCTGAAGATCCCGGCGGGACCGAACGCCTTGATCCGCATGCCGGGCTTGAGGTGATCCAGCATCCAGCGCGTGCCAATGCTGCCCGCCTGCGCCTTGGCGGTGATCGAGATCGACAGCGGCCGCGACGGGCTGGACGAGATGGTGTAGGTCCGCTGCACTGATCCGCCCGGCCCCGTCCAGTGCACCGGCAGATCCAGCGTCAGAAACTGGCCCGGCTGATAGTCGAACCACGCCCCCGACGGCGCGCGAAAGGTGAAACTGGCCACATCCGGCGATTCCGGCACGATCATGGCGCATTCCAGCCATTCGTCGTCCTGCCACGGGGCGCTGGCGCTCAGGCGGGTGGAGGCCGGCATCGGTTACTCCGCCGCCAAAGCCGGTTTCGGGGCCAGACGCCCCGTCATCAGCCCGGCATACCAGTCGACGAACTGGATCACGCCCTCTTCATGCACTGTCGAATAGGGGCCCGGCTCGTAGGCGGGCGACAAAATGCCCTTCTGGTTTTCCTCGACCACCTGGCGGTCTTCGTCATTGGTGCTGGTCCAGACCTCGGTCAGGGTCTGCAGATCGTAGTCGACGCCTTCGACGGCATCCTTGTGCACCAGCCACGTCGTCGTCACCTGCGTTTCGGTCGCCGACACCGGCAGCACGCGGAAGGTGATCGCATGATCGCCCAGGAAATGGTTCCAGGTGTTGGGATAGTGGTAGAACAGCAGGCTGCCCGCGTCGTTGAACGGCATGGAACCCAGCAGCCGTGCCACGGCGGCGCGGGTCGACAGGGTGTAGCTTTCGGCGTTGTTCAACAACGGCACCCGCGCCAGCCGCCACTGCGCATCCGGCGCGACGGTATAGCGCGATGGTAGCCCCGCCGCCTCGCAGCGGGCCCAATGCGCCAGGATTTCGTCGCTGGCCTGCGTTGGACCGGTCATCGCCCCGATCTTGGGATTGTCCGAAAAGGTCCGGCACAGCGCCGGGTGAGACCCCGAGCAGTGGTAACACTCTCGGTTGTTCTCGATCACCAGCTTCCAGTTGCCTTTTTCGATGATGGTCGAGGTGTGGGCGACCTTGGCATCCTTCAGCGCCGACGGGGCGAGGAAACTCATCAAGTTGCGCGCCAGATCGGCGATCGGCGGCGGCACCTGCGCGACGCACACGAAGACCATGCCACCCAGATCGACACAATGCACCTTCTTCAGGCCGAACGCCGTGGTGTCGAACCCGTCTCCCATCTCGCGCGCGTAAAGCAGCTTGCCATCCAGATCGTAGGTCCACTGGTGATAGGGACAGACCAGCTTGGCCGCCGATCCGGTGTCGTGTGCGCACAGCCGCTGGCCGCGGTGCCGGCAGACGTTGTGAAAGGCGCGGATCGCCCCGTCGGTGCCCCTCACCACCACCACCGGATAGGCCCCGATCTGGATCGTCGCATAGGCCCCCGGCTTGGGCAGGGTCGGCGACGGCAGCGCGAACAGCCATTCGCGGTAAAAGATCTGCTCCAAATCCTGCGCGTAGACGCCGTCGTCGCAATAGAGGTCGCGTTCCAGCGCATGGTTGGCACGGCGCGCGGTCAGGCGGGCCAAAGTATCGGCTTGGGTCAGCATTCTACCTCGCTTTCCGCGCATCCCCGCGCGGGTCATCTTAAAGGCGGAAGGCGGCGGCCCCCCGGCACGGCAACCCCCGTCCGGTGCGGGCCCGCCCTGCGCGGTTGCGTCGCGGGCAGGGCTGGTTTCCGGACTGCGGCGATGGCCCGTTCAGGCCAGGGCGCGACGCCTTCCCAGAGAGCTCCTCCCCCAGTGGCAAATGTCGTGCGCGCATCATCGTTACCGTTGTGGAGGCAGTGCCGGTCTTGCACGGGCTTCCCAATTCTCCGCCTTGGCGAGCGGCACCCTGCTGGCCTGATGATAAGACAGAATTTGCCGCAGCCGAGCCGAATTGCGACATGCTGCGGCGGTTTTCGCCGCCGAGCCGCCGAAGCATCGCCCGAACGCGACCCGGGCTGCGGGCAACGCTGAAAAATCCGGCACGGGGGCGCGGCTGGCCTGCCCGCGCGCGGGGCCTCTCAGGCGACGACCTGCGCCGCCTCCGACAATTCGCGCTGCAGCCGCGCCTCTTCCGCCGCCTTCGGTTTCGACAGTCCGGCCAGCAGCAGATAGGCCACCGGCGTGATGTAAAGTGTGGCGACCGTGGCCAGCCCCAGGCCGCCGACGATGATCCAGCCCAACACCTCGCGCGCCTCGGCCCCCGCCCCGAAGGCGAACACCAACGGCAGTCCGCCCAGCACGGTCGCCACCATCGTCATCATCACCGGACGCAGCCGGACGGTCGAGGCATCCTCGATGGCCTGCCGCACGGTCGCGCCCTCGTCGCGCAACTGATTGGCGAATTCGACGATCAGGATACCGTTCTTTGCCATGATCCCTACCAGCAGAACCAGCCCGATCTGGCTGTAGACGTTCAGGCTGCCCCCCGTCGCCAGCAGCGCGAACACCGCACATGCCAGACCGAGCGGCACCGTCGCCATCACGATCACCGCGGATACGAAACTTTCGAACTGTGCGGCCAGCACCAGAAACACGATGACCAGCGCAAAGCCGAAGGTCAGCAGGATGCCGCTGGACGATTCGCCCAAGGTTGCCGCCTCTGCCAGCGGAACGATGCGGGTGTCCTCGGGCAGGATGTCGGCCGCCAGCGCCTGCACGCGCACCAGGGCATCGCCCAATGCCAGCTCGGGCGTCAGCCCGGCCGTTATCGGCACCGACCGCATCTGCGTCTCGCGCGTCAGCTCGGGGGCCACCGCCCGTTCGGTCAGGCTGACGAAGGTCGAAATCGGGATCATCTGCCCATCCCCGGCCTGCACGAAGATCCGTTCCAGATCGCCCGGATCGTTCACCGGGTCCGAGGTGGATACCATCTGGATGTCATAGCTTTCGTCGGCCAGAAACACCGCGCCCACGGTGCGCCCGTCCAGCACCGCCTGTAACGCCTCGCCCAGACCGTCGATGTTAACGCCCAGATCGGACGCTCGCTCGCGGTCCACCTCGATGAACAGTTGGGGCTGCGTCGTGTCGTAACCCAGCCGCACCTGCCCCAATTCGGGGTCCTGCTCCATCGCGTCGACCAGCGCGCGCGACGACTCTGCCAGCGCCGCATAGTCGTTGCCGACCACCGCGAAGCTCAGCCCTTGGCCCGCCCCGCGGATGCCAAGGCTGTTCGGCTGGATGGCAAACGCGCGGATGCCCACCACTCCGCGCAGCTTGGCGTTGATCTCGTCCGCGATGTCCTGCTGGCCGCGATCGCGGTCCGCCCAGTCTGCCAGCGACGCCACGACGAACCCGCGGTTGTCCTGCCCGCCCTGACCGATGTTGGCAAACACACTGATGATCTCGCCCGAGGCTTGCAACGGTGCCAGAATTTCCTCGATCTCGCGCATCTTGGCGTCGGTGTATTCCAGCGCCACGCCCTGCGGTGCCTGAACCGACAGAAGGATCAACGCGCGGTCCTCGGGCGGGGTCAGCTCTTGGCGCAGGTTGGGCAACAGCAGCACCGCCGTCAGCCCAAAGAACGCGGCCACCGCAACCGACACCAGCGGCGCGTTCAGCGCGCCCCGCAGTGACCAGCCATAGAACCCGGCCAGCTTGTTGCCGACCCAAGCCACCGGTCCGCGCGGCGCATGCTCTTCGGCGCGCAGCATCCGGCTGGCCAGAACCGGACACAGCGTCAACGCAGTGATCGAAGACAACAGCACCGAGATGGCCAGCGTAAAGCCAAACTCGCGGAACAGCCCGCCCGTCTGTCCCGGCAGGAACGACAGCGGAATGAACACCGCCGCCAGTGTCGTGGTGGTGGCGATCACCGCAAAGAACACCTGTTGCGTGCCCACAACGGCCGCCGCCCGCGCGCCCATCCCCTTGGAGCGTTGCCGCACGATGTTTTCCAGAACCACGATGGCATCGTCCACCACCAGCCCCGTGGCCAGCACCAGCGCCAGCAGCGTCAGGATGTTGATCGAAAACCCGACAAGCCAGATCGCCGCCAGCGTGCCGACAAGGCTCACCGGCATCGCCAGCACCGGGATCAGCGTGGCACGCGCGTCGCGCAAGAACAGATAGATGATCGCCGTCACGATGATGACCGACAGGCCCAGCGCGATCTCGACCTCGTGGATCGCACCCTTGATGAATTCCGACGTGTCGGAAGTGACGAAGATTTTCACATCCTCGGGCAGCAGCGGGCGCACCTCTTCAATCACCTGCGTCACCGATTCGGAAATCTGCAGGGTGTTGCTTTGCGCGGCGCGGATGATGCCCAGCCCGATCCCGGTCTCGCCGTTGGCACGCAACAGGGATTCGCCCGGCTGCGGGCCCAGCGTCACCTTGGCGAGGTCCCCCACCCGCACGTTGGGCGCGACTTCCAGCGCCTCGAACTGCGCGCTGGTGGTGACCGAGGCGGTCGTGCGCACCAGGATGCTCTGGCGGTCCGAACTCAGCGCACCGGCTGGTGCATCAAAGGCGACGTTGCGCAGCGCGTTTCGCAGATCGGCCAGCGTCAGCCCGCGCGCGGCCACCTGCATCAGGTCGATATCGACGCGGAACACCTGTTCGCGATCTCCAAAGATCTGCAGGTCGGCCACCCCGTCGGCAGACAGGAACCGGTCCTCGATCAGGTCCTGAACCAGCTCGGTCAGATCCTGCGGCGACCGGGTGGACGAGGTGACGGCGATGCGCATGACCGGATCGGCATTCGCGTCGGCCTTGACGATGCGCGGGTCGTCGATGTCTTCGGGCAGCTGGTTCACGATCCGCCCGATGGCGTCGCGCAGATCGCTGGCAGCCACGTCCAGATCGACGGTTTCGCGAAACTCGACCGTCACTCGGCTGGATCCAAAGCGCGACGATGACGAGATCGACTTGACCCCCGCCACCCGTCCCGCTGCCTGTTCGATGACCGACGTGATCTCGCGGTCCACCGTTTCGGGTGCAGCGCCGTCGAAATCAGTGTTCACGGTGACCACCGGGCGGTCCACGTCCGGCAATTCGCGCACTTCGGCACCGTTCAGCGCGGCAAGTCCCGCAAGCAGGATCAGCGCGTTCAGAACGAACGCGAGGATCGGTCGCCGCACGAACAACGCCGTGCCCGAATGGCTCAGCTCGAATTCGGTCATCTTTCCGGCAGCGTCGGACATCGGCGTTCTCCGTCAGAAGATCTCAGGTTTTTTCGGCGGCTGGCAGCAGCACGGCCTCGGGCGCGGCCGGACCGACGGTGACCGTCGCGCCGGGGCGCAGCGCCTGCACGCCTTCGGTCACCACAAGATCGCCGGGCGCAAGGTCGGCTTCGATCAGCACGGTGTCGGCGTTGCGCTGCACGATGCGGGCGGGCAACTGCATGGCCTTGCCGTCCCGCGACACCCAGACGAACGACCCTTCCGACCCCCACTGGATCGCCAGCGGGTCCACGCTCGGATAGGTTTCGCCCTGAAACGTCAGCGTGATCGAAAACGCCATACCCGACCGCAGCCGGTTGTCCTGATTGGCGATCGCGGCCTCCACCATCAGCGTGCGGCTCGCCTCGTCCACCCGGTTGTCGAGCGCAAAGATCTCGCCTTGCAACTGCATCTCGGGATCGGCCAGCGGCACCGCCTGCACCGCCAGACCCGGGGCAAGGCGGCTCACGATGCGTTCGGGCACGCGAAAATCCACGATCAGGCTCGACTGGTCCTCAATCGCGGTGATCTCGTCGCCGGTGGTGACGCGGTCGCCCACCTCGACCCCCATCAACCCGATCGTGCCATCGATCGGGGCGGCAATCTCGTGGCGCGACAGCTCGAACTCGGCCTCGCGATACTGCAATTCTGCGGTTTTCAGGGCGAGTTCGGCATCCTGCACCTGCAGATCGGTCGACGCGCCGCGCGCCTGCAACTCTTCAACCCGAGCCGAGGTGGCCCGTGCATCCGACAGGATCAGCGCCGCGCGGTCCAGCGCGATCCGGGCCGCCTCGCTGTCAAGCTCGGCCACCACCTGCCCTGCCTGCACCATATCCCCTGCCGCAACCCTGATTGCGGTGACCTGCCCGTCGACCTCGGCCTGCAAAGTGACCGACCGCGTTCCCCGGGCAGACCCGATGGCAGCGATCACGTCGTTCAGCACGATGTCCTGCGGCGCGGCGGCCACCACCTCGGTTCCGGTCCGGCTACCGCCTTGCGACGGTGCGGGCGCGGCCTCTGCCGCCGGCTCGGCGATCAGCCCGACGCTGCGCATCGGTTGCAGAACGCCGATGCGATCCAGCATCGGCTGCGACGACGGCACGAAAACGGCCCAGCCGACCAACCCGCACACGGCCAGAACTGCTGTCAGAACAACCTGCTTCCAAACGGCCATGAAAAATCTTCCCTTCGTGTCACACACCAAGCGTTGCCCGACAGATAGCAAAGCATCCGCCGAAAGAAAGTGTGCCCGACCCGAAGTTAGGTAAGCTCGCCAGCTTGTGACCCGGAACCGCCCGAGTTGCCCTCCAAAGCGGCGATCCGCGCGGCAAGGCGGTCGTTCTCTTCGCGCGCGTTCAGCGCCATCGCGCGCACCGCGTCAAATTCCTCGCGCGTCACGAAATCACGGTCGGCCATCCAACGGTCGATGAAGCCCTTCATCGCCGTTTCGGCCTCGGTCTTGGCGCCCTGCGCGACACCCATCGCGTTGGTCATGAGTTTCGAGATGTCTTCAAAGAACTTGTTCGAGGTCTGCATTGCACGTCCTTCCAAGGTTGCCCTCTATATGCGGCACCTCCCCCCCAGTCACAAGGGCGGCGATGCCGCATCTCGTGACGACGGCGGCGCGCCAAAGCGGCATCGCGGTTGACTTGTGGCCGCCGACCCAAGACAACCCGACCCGAACATCACACGAGGCGCGCATGTCGATCCCATTCCCGCAGATCTCGCCCGAAATCGTCTCGGTCGAGCTGTTCGGCGTGACGCTGGCCCTGCGGTGGTACGCGCTAGCCTATATCGCGGGCCTGCTGCTGGGATGGCAGACCATCCGGCGGATGCTGGCCACCCCCCGGTTGTGGGCGCATTTGCCGAACGGCACTCCGCCGATGACGCCCGATCAGGTCGAACGGTTGCTGACCTGGGTGGTGGTCGGCGTCATTCTGGGCGGCCGTCTGGGGTTCGTGCTGTTTTATCAACCGGCCTACTACCTTGCCAATCCGCAAGACATTCCCAAGGTCTGGCAGGGCGGCATGGCGTTTCACGGCGGGTTTCTGGGGGTGGTGGTCGCGGGCTGGCTGTTCTGCCGCGCGCAAGGCATTCCGGTCCTGACCACGGGCGATCTGATGGCGGCCGTGACCCCCTTCGGCCTGTTCTTCGGGCGCATCGCCAATTTCATCAATGCCGAGCTGTGGGGTCGCCCCACCACCGTCCCCTGGGGCGTGGTGTTTCCGGGCGAGGCCGCGCAGACCTGCCAGGGCCTGATCGCCGGCACCTGCGCGCGCCACCCCAGCCAGCTGTACGAGGCGGCGCTGGAAGGCCTGATCCTGGGCGCGGTGCTGCTGTGGGCCTTGTTTCGCGCCGATGCCCTGCGGTATCCGGGCCGGGTGACGGGCCTGTTCCTGACCGGCTATGGGGCGGCACGCTTTCTGGTCGAATTCTTTCGCCAGCCCGACGCGCAGTTCGTGACCCCCGGCAATCCGCTGGGTCTGGCGGTACACTTCGGGGGGTTTGGCCTGACCATGGGCCAGATCCTGTCGCTGCCGATGATCGCGGCGGGCTTGTGGTTCCTCGCCCGCGCCCGGCGCCGATGACGACACCGCTGCACGACCTGTTGATCCGGCGCATCCGCGCCACCGGCCCGATCCGGCTGTCCGACTACATGGCAGACTGTCTGCTGCATCCCGAGCATGGCTACTACGCCACCCGCGATCCGCTGGGGGCCGCGGGCGATTTCACCACCGCTCCCGAGATCAGCCAGATGTTCGGCGAGCTGGTAGGCCTTGCCCTCGCGCAAAGCTGGCTCGACCAAGGCGCGCCCGACCCGTTCACGCTGGCAGAGCTGGGCCCCGGCCGCGGCACCCTGATGACCGACCTGCTGCGCGCGACCCGTGGCGTGCCGGGCTTTCACCGCGCCGCCCGCCTGCATCTGGTCGAGGCGTCGCCCGTGCTGCAGGCCCGGCAGGCAGCGGCCCTGAACGGCTTTGCCTGCACCTGGCATGCGGACGCGCGGAACCTGCCCGACCGGCCGCTGATCCTTGTCGCCAACGAATTCTTCGACGCGCTGCCGATCCGGCAGTTCACCCGGGACCCTGCAGGCTGGCGCGAAACGGTGATTGGCGAGGTGGGCGGCAAGTTGACTGCGGGCCTGTCCGCCGCGGCCCCCCTCGCCGCCCTGACCCACCGGCTGGCCGACACCCGACCCGGCGACGTGGTCGAGCTGTGCCCCGCGGCCAGTCCGATCGTCCAGACCATCGCCGCACGCCTCGCCACGCGGGGCGGCGCCGCGCTCGTCGTCGACTATGGCAACTGGGGCGGCCGGGGCGACACGCTTCAGGCGCTGCGGGCTCACGCGTTTGCCGATCCCTTTGTCGAGCCCGGACTTGCCGACCTGACCGCCCACGTCGATTTCCGGGCGCTCGCCGCGTCTGCCCAAGACGCCGGGGCGGTCACCTACGGCTTTATCGAGCAGGGCACGTTCCTGTCCCGCCTCGGGATAGCGGCCCGCAGTGCCCGTCTGGCGGCACAACTGGAGGGAGAGGCGCGCGAAATCCACCTTGCTGCGACACGCCGCTTGACCGCGACGTCGGAAATGGGAAGCCTGTTCAAAGTGCTGGCGCTCTATCCCGCAAATGCCCCGCCACCGCCCGGACTGGATTGATGCTTGAAGTAATCACCTCAGACGCCCTGACCCCGGCCCACGGCTTTTTCACCCGCAAGGGCGGCGCGTCTTCGGGCATCTTCACCGGGCTCAATTGCGGGCCCGGGTCCAGCGATCTGTCGGAAATCGTGGCGATCAACCGCGCCCGCGTCGCGGCCGCGATGCACGTGGCACCCGAAAATCTGCTGACGATCCACCAGGTCCATTCCGCCGACGTGGTCACACTGACCGAATCCTTCGCGACCAGACCGCGTGCCGATGCGATGGTCACCCGCACGCCCGGTCTGGCGCTTGGCATCCTGACCGCCGACTGCCAGCCGGTGCTGTTCAGCGATCCCGAAGCCGGGGTGATCGGTGCGGCCCATGCGGGCTGGCGCGGTGTCAAGGATGGCGTGCTCGAGGCGACGGTGTCCGCGATGACGCGGCTTGGCGCGACGCCGCAGGGCATCACTGCTGTCATCGGCCCATGCATCAGCCAGTCGGCCTACGAAGTCGGCCCCGAGTTCTTCGAATCCTTCACCGACGACGACCCCGACACGGCGCGCTTCTTTGCCAACGGCTCCGGCGACCGGATGGTGTTCGACCTGCCCGCCTATGGCCTCGCACGCCTGCGCGCCGCCGGGGTCGGCCACGCCGAATGGACGCGCCATTGCACCTACCGCGACCCAGCTCGCTTCTATTCGTTCCGCCGCACGACCCACGCGGGCGAGGCGGATTATGGACGCCTGATTTCGGTCATCCGCCTCTGACCCGCCCGGTTTTGACCACAAAGCGCGCAACAACGCGCGGCAATTGTTGGTGAAACGTCAACAATCACGGCCACAGGTCGCCTCGCCCCGCAGCCACATTCCACGGCCCGCGGCGGCACAACTTCCGAAAAATGCCACGAACGGCGCCAAACCCTCGCCGCAATGCGCGGTCATGTTGCTGTCATCACGACGATCAGTTTCCCTGTTCAGGATCACACCGATGACCAAGACACCGCGCTGGATGAAATCCGTCATCGCCGCCAGCACCGCCGCAACGCCGGCGATGCCCTGGGCACGCGGCGCCCGCCGCAAACCCGAATCGCTCAAGGCCCGCGCCCCGAAACGCCGTGCGATCGCCGCCCATTGACTGTGACCGCACCGCCGCACCGAATCGCGAGATTGCGGTCGGGCGCGCAACGATCCTACAACCCTGCGCAGATTGGACCGCTCGGGTTCGCCAATTAAGAATAAAGTTTGACGCCCTGCCCGCCTTCCGCCATCTTTCCCCTACAGATGTCCTCTGTGAAAACAGGCGGCGACAGGTGCGATAAGACCCCCTCGGGCCCCCCTGACGCTGATCCGGATCGGTCGAACGACCGCTTCTGGGATTGATGCTCGGTTAAGGCGGCCCCGATGCTCCTCTGGCATCATCGAGGGGCCGCCTAATCATTTGTGCAACCAACGGCCTTCTCCGACCGGTCAGGCGTTTCTGGCCAGCCGCGCCTCCAGCACGTCGAACGGCAGGCCCGGCTCGTCCTTGGCACAGCGGATCACCAGCGACGTCTTGACGCTTGCCACATTGTCGGCCGACGTCAGCCCCTCGGTCAGGAAATTCTGGAACGTGCTCAGATCGGGGGCTACGCATTTCAGGATGAAGTCGATCTCGCCGTTCAGCATGTGGCACTCGCGCACCAGCGGCCAATCCCTGCAACGCTTTTCAAACGCCGACAAATCCACCTCGGCCTGGCTGCGCAGGCGGACCATTGCAAACACCTGCACCTCGAACCCCATTTCGCGCGCGTCGATGTCGGCGTGATAGCCCTTGATATAGCCCGCCTCTTCCAGCGTGCGCACCCGGCGCAGACAGGGCGGCGCCGAGATGCCGACCCGCCGCGCCAACTCCACATTGGTCATCCGCCCGTCCGCCTGCAATTCGGCCAGGATGCGGCGATCGATGGGGTCGAGTTTGTTGACGGCCATGACGCCTCCTTGTTCCAGCGAACATGTAGGCAAAGACCCCGTTTCGCGCAATAATATTTCGCATTTACGCAAGATTTGGTCGCAACCCCGCTATGCAGCACGACGCCCTTCCCCCTGTGCGCCGGCTCGCATATATCCGGCCCCACACCAAGGGGACGGCAAATGGGCGACACGCGGCACACGAAAGTTCTGATCATCGGCTCCGGCCCCGCCGGCTATACCGCCGCGGTCTATTCGGCCCGCGCCATGCTGGAACCGCTGCTGATCCAGGGAATGCAACCCGGCGGCCAGCTGACCATCACGACCGAAGTCGAAAACTGGCCCGGCGACACGCATGTGATGGGCCCCGACCTGATGATCCGCATGCAGGAACACGCCACCGCGATGGGGGCCGAAATTATCGGTGACTACATCACATCGCTGGACCTCTCGAAACGCCCCTTCACCGCCCAGGCCGACAGCGGCACCACCTACACTGCCGACGCGGTGATCCTTGCGACCGGCGCGCAGGCCAAATGGCTGGGCCTGCCGTCGGAAGAAAAGTTCAAGGGTTTCGGCGTGTCGGCCTGCGCGACCTGTGACGGCTTCTTCTACCGCGGCAAGGAAATCGTGGTCATCGGCGGCGGCAACACGGCAGTCGAAGAGGCGCTGTTCCTGACGAACTTTGCCAGCAAGGTCACCTTGATCCACCGCCGCGACACCCTGCGCGCCGAAAAGATCATGCAGGATCGCCTGTTCAAGCATCCCAAGATCGAAATGCGCTGGAACAGCGAAGTGACCGAGGTTCTGGGCACCGAAGGCCCGCTCGGCGTCACCGGCGTGCGCGTGCGCAGTCTCGCGAACGGCGAGGAATCGATCATCAACTGTGCAGGGTTCTTTGTGGCGATCGGCCACGCACCCGCCTCGGAACTGGTCAAGGACCAGCTGCCCTTGCACAACGGCGGCTATGTCGAGGTCGAGCCCGGATCGACCCGCACCGCCATTCCTGGCGTCTTCGCGGCGGGCGACCTGACCGACCACATCTATCGGCAGGCCGTGACCAGCGCCGGGATGGGGTGTCAGGCTGCGCTTGACGCCGAACGTTTCCTCGCGGGGCATTGACCAACCGCGCATCGGTGGCGCACCCTGCGGCCAAAGGCAACGGGGATGGTCATGCGCGATCTGTGGCGCGGCACAGCGGCGACGCGCGCGCGGATCGCCAGTGGCCTGGTGCTGTTCGTCTATGCACTGCTGCATTTCCTGAACATCGGCCTCGGGCTGTTTTCCCCTGATCTGCTGGAGGCGGCGCAAGACCTGCGCCAGATCGTGACCCGCAGCCTGCCCGGCACCATCATTCTTTATGCCGCACTGCTGACCCATGCCGGGTTGGCGCTGGCCAGGCTCGCGGCCCGCTCGACCTTGCGCCTGCCGCCGTGGGAATGGGCGCAGATCGCCCTTGGCCTGCTAATCCCGGCGCTGCTGTCGACCCACATCATCTATACGCGCGGCGCGCATGAACTGCTGGGGGTGAACGACGAGGTGGCCTATCTGGTCGGCCTGATCTGGGGTACGCGGTCGGGGTGGCAACAGGCGGCGCTGTTGCTGATCGTGTGGACCCACGGCTGTATCGGCGTGCATTTCTGGTTGCGCGGGCGCGCGGCATGGCGGGCTAATCTGCCGCTGCTGGCCGGCATCGCCGCCCTGATCCCGGCCTTTGCCCTCGCCGGTTTTCTGACCGAAGGCCGCCGTCTGGCGGCCGCCTATGCCAACCCCGATCTGCGCGCCGCCATCACCGAACCCTTCAACTTGCCCGACCGGGCCGGATCGGCCCTGCTTTGGGACCTCAAGGAGACGGCACATCTGGTGTTCTGGCTGTTGCTTGCGGCCGTAGCCGTCGCCCATCTGGCCGCCCGGCTGCTGCGCCGCCGTCGCACCGTGCGCGTCACCTACGACGACGGCGCCCGCGTCACCGCCCCCGTCGGCATGACCCTGCTGGAAATGTCCCGCAGCACGGGCGTGCCACACACCGCCCTGTGCGGCGGGCGAGGCCGCTGCACGACCTGCCGCGTGGTGATCGAGCATGGCGGCGCGAACCTGCCACCCGCCTCGCCCGCCGAACAGCACAGCCTCGATGCGGTCGGCGCTGGCCCCGGCACCCGCCTGGCCTGTCAGGTCCGCCCGACCGGCCCGCTGACCGTGCACCGCGTCTTCCGCCCCGATGGCCGGCAGACCCGCGCCCCTGCAAGCCAGGGGTCCGAACGCCGCATGGCGATCCTGTTTCTTGACATCCGCGGCTTTACCACCCGCACCATTGGCCAGTTGCCCTATGACGTGGTCTTTCTGCTGAACCGGTTCTTCGATGCCATCGTGCCCGCGATCACCCGTGCCGGCGGCAGCGTCGACAAATATCTGGGCGCGGCCTGCTTGCGATCTTCGAGACCGGATCCGAAACGACCTCGGCCCGCGCCGCTCTGACGGCGGTGGCCGACATCGGGGCGGCGCTGGCGGCCTTCAACCTCGCACTCACGTCCGAAGGCGACGCGCCTTTGCGCATCGGCATCGGGCTGCATCTGGGCGATCTGGTGCTGGGGGAAATCGGCGCGGCGGGCAACGCGCCGCGCACCATCATCGGCGAAACCGTGAACGCCGCCAGCCGGTTGGAGGCCGCCACCAAAGACCTGTCGGTCGAACTTCTGGTGTCGACATCCGTCCTGCACGCCGCGGGGGTCGATACGGCCAGGCTCGATCTGGTATCGCTGGACCTGCGCGGCGTGGCGCGGCCACTGCAAGCGCTGGCCGTGAGCCACGCGATCAACCTGCCCGCGCTGCTGGACCGGGCCGGGGCCGCACCGCAGCCCCAGCCCGTCTGATCCGTCAGTGCGCGTTCACCGGCACCATGTCGTGTTCGCGCGCGAGATCGAACGCCAACTTGCGGTTGGCAACCAGCGCGAGGCGCGCCCCGTCGGGCCGATGCACCGCGTAAAGCGTCTCTGCGCCCTCGACCTGCGCCTTGATATCGTCGGGCAGATCGGCCACGGCGACGGGCAACACATAGACTATCTTTGCACCGCCATCCGGCAGTGCTGTAAACCGCGTATTCATTTCGGCCTCCTCAGCGCTTGATCTTGGGTGTGGTGCTGATCGCGATGGTATGCACCACCGGTTCGGGCACCGACCGCCGCAGGTCGATGTGCAGCAGGCCATGCTCCAGCGCCGCACCCGCAACCTCGACGCCTTCTGCCAGCACGAAACTGCGCTGGAACGCGCGCGCGGCAATCCCGCGGTGCAGGAACACCCGCGCCTCGGTCTCGTCGGCCTGCCGACCGCGCACAACCAGCTGCCGGTCCTCGACCGTGATCGCAAGATCCTCTTCGCGGAACCCTGCGACCGCCAGCGTGATGCGGTATGCGTTTTCGGCCGTCGCTTCGATGTTGAACGGCGGATAGCCTTCGCTGGCGGATTTTGCCGTCCGCTCGACCAGCCGTTCCAGCTGCTCGAACCCCAAGAGGAACGGATGCGCCCCGAAGCTCAGTTTGGTCATGGTCTTGCCCTTTGCAAAAGCGACAATCGTGCGGGACCCGTCATCGGCACCCCATCGCTAACAAATATGGGGCGCGCCGACCCGTGTCGCAAGGCCCCCGACGCGAACGGCACCGCCGGTTTTCTTTGCAAATACTTCCCGCAGACCCGGCGAATCACTATAATGTCGGACAAACAGCAAGACCGGACATTGATCCAGCCATGAATGCCCCCTCGGAACTCAACTTCGAAGAAATGTTGCGCATCCGGCTTGCGGTGCTGCGCCGCGAACACCGCGATCTGGACGAGGCGGTGCACGCGCTCGAAACCGCCGGACGCCCCGACCAATTGATGCTGCGCCGTCTGAAAAAGCAAAAGCTGTCGCTCAAGGATCAGATCGTCAAGATCGAGGATCAGCTGATCCCCGACATCATCGCCTGATCTCCTACATCATCGCCTGATCCCCACCACCTTGTCCCCGCCCCGTGGCCCGGTATAGTGCGTGCCTTGCGGCGGGGGCAGACATGACACAGATCGGCATCATCATGGGCAGCCAGTCCGACTGGCCGACGATGAAAGCTGCGGCCGACCTTCTGGACGAACTCGGCGTGCCCTACGAGGCCAAGATCGTCAGCGCCCACCGCACCCCGGACCGGCTGTGGACCTATGGCAAGACGGCCGTCGAACGCGGGCTCAAGGTCATCATCGCGGGCGCGGGCGGTGCGGCGCATCTGCCTGGCATGATGGCGTCAAAGACCCGCCTGCCGGTGATCGGCGTGCCGGTGCAGACCAGGGCATTGTCCGGCGTCGACAGCCTGTATTCCATCGTGCAGATGCCGCGCGGCTATCCGGTGGCGACCATGGCGATCGGGGGGGCCGCCAATGCCGCCCTGATGGCCGCCGCGATCCTCGCCCTGTCGGACGCGGCGCTTGCGGCACGCCTCGATGCCTGGCGCGCGGCCCTGTCCGCCTCGATTCCCGACGGGCCGATCGATGACTGAGCCGGGTCCGGGTCTTCCCCCCGATGCGACGATCGGCATCCTCGGCGGCGGGCAACTGGGCCGGATGCTGTCGGTCGCGGCCGCGCGGCTTGGCCTGCGCACCCATATCTACGATCCCGCGCCCCAGCCCCCCGCCGCCGACGTGGCGCACGCCCTGACCACCGCTCCCTACGACGACGACGTCGCCCTGACCGCCTTTGCGGCCAGCGTCGATGTCATAACGTATGAATTCGAGAACATTCCAACCGCCGCCCTCGACCTGTTGGAACGGCTGAAGCCGATCCGCCCCAACCGCACGGCGCTGGCCACCAGCCAGGACCGGCTGACCGAAAAGAGCTTCCTGCGCGGCCTCGGCTTGCAAACCGCCCCCTTTGCGGCCGTGACGTCGGCGGCCGACCTCGACGCGGCGCTAACCGCCATCGGCACGCCCGCGATCCTAAAGACCACGCGCCTCGGCTATGACGGCAAAGGGCAGATGCGCCTGACCACGCCCGCTGACGCGGCCCCGGCGCTCGCCGCGATGAACGGCGCCGCCAGCGTACTCGAAGGCTTCATCGACTTCACGCACGAGGTGTCGGTCATCGCCGCACGCGCCATCGACGGATCGGTCGCAGCCTATGATCCGGGCGAAAACGTCCATCGCGCGGGCATCCTGCACACCACCACAGTCCCCGCCCGCCTGACCCCCGCACAGCGCAGCGACGCCGTCCTGATCGCCGCGCGCATCCTGAACGCGCTCGATTATGTGGGCGTCATCGGGGTCGAGCTGTTCGTGACGCCCAAGGCCTTGATCGTCAACGAAATCGCCCCGCGCGTGCACAACTCGGGCCACTGGACGCAAAACGGCTGCGCGGTGGACCAGTTCGAACAGCACATCCGCGCCGTCGCGGGCTGGCCCTTGGGCGACGGGGGCCGCCACGCCGACATCCGGATGGAGAACCTGATCGGCGACGACGTCCTGCGGGTTTCCGATCTGGCCCGCCAGCGCGACACCGCCCTGCACCTTTACGGCAAGACCGAGGCCCGCCCGGGCCGGAAGATGGGTCACGTGAACCAAATCCTGCGCAAGGCCTGACGTTTCAGCTTGGTCAAAATATCCCCGCCGGAGGCTTCGCGGCCGGTTCCGGACGCTCCGCGGGGGATATTTGAGCCAAGGTGAAACCCGCCACCGCCCTGTGATCGCGGTGGACAAACTGCCGCAAACACCGCACCGTCAGACCTCATGGTCAAACACCCGTCCCCTCGCGTCGCCGTTCGCGCCCTGATCCTGCAAGACGACCGCCTGCTGCTGGTCAACGCCTATCCCGGAGGGCGGTCCGACCTGTGGTGCGCCCCGGGCGGCGGCATGACCCCCGGCACCTCGCTGCCTGCCAACCTGATCCGCGAGGTGTTCGAGGAAACCGGCCTGACCGTCACCGTGGGCGCCCCCGCGCTGATCAACGAATTCCACGATCCCGCCACCGGATTTCACCAGGTCGATCTGTTCTTTCGCTGCACGATCGCCGGGGGAAGCCTCAATTCGCTGTGGAAAGACCCCGAAGGCGTGGTCACCGACCGGCGGTTCTTCTCGCGCGCCGACCTCGACCTGGGCCGAATCCGGTTCAAGCCCGACAGCCTCGCCCACGCCGCCTGGGGCGACGGTCTGCTGTATGACCCGCTGGAACGCCTCGTGCGCTAGTCAGGCCCGGCTTGCCAGCACCACCCCGGCCAGCACGCACCCCGCCGCCAGCATGAACCGCGCGTCCACCGCCTCGCCCAGCAGCAGCACGCCCGCCGCCGCCGCCAGCACCGGCACGGTCAGTTGCGCCACCGCCGCCCGTCCAGACCCAAGGCGCGGCACGACGACATACCACAGCGCATAGCCAAGCCCGGAGGTGACCGCCCCCGACACCACCGCAAGCCCGATCCCCAGCCCGGTCACGCCTTCCGGCATCAGGCCCAGTACCAGCCCCACAGCCAGTCCCAGCGGCACTGCCAGCACAAAGTTCGCCGCTGTCCCCGCCAGCGGATCGCCCGCCTGCCGTCCGGCCAGCGAATAGACCCCGAACCCCGCACCCGCGACCGCCATCATCGCCGCATGGGGCAGCGACAGCGGCACGCCCATCCCCGGCCACAGCAGCACCACCAGCCCGGCGAACGCCAGCCCCGCCCCGGCCCACCGCGCGCGTGGCACCCCGTCGCCTGCCCAAAGCGCGCCCGCGAACATGGTGATCTGCACCGCGCCAAACAGGATCAGCGCCCCGGCCCCGGCATCCAGGGCCACATAGGCCAGCGAGAAACCGAACAGATAGACTGTCAGCCCCAGCACGCCGGCCCACCGCCCCGGCCACCCGGCCCAGACGATCCCGCCCGCCATGGCGCGCACGCCGACCAGCACGGCCAGCATCCCGGCCCCCGCCAGCAGCCGGATGACGGCAAAACTGACTGGGTCGATATGCCCCGTCCCCACCGCAAAACGGTTCAGCAGCGAATTGGCCGCAAAGGCGCACAGGGCGAGCGCGGTCAGCAAAAAGAGCCGCATCGCGACCTCCAGACGAAAAAGGGCGCCCGAAGGCGCCCTTTCCCTAACACGATCCGAGTTGGATCACATCATGCCGTCCATGCCGCCCATGCCGCCCATGCCGCCGCCGGCACCGGCGCCCGACTTGGGCTCCGGACGATCGGCGATCATCGCTTCGGTGGTGATCAAGAGCGACGCGACCGAAGCCGCATCCTCCAGAGCGATCCGCACGACTTTCGCCGGGTCGATCACGCCGAACTTGAACATGTCGCCATATTCTTCGGTCTGCGCGTTGAAGCCAAAGGCCTTGTCGGTCGACTCGCGGACTTTGCCAGCCACCACAGCGCCATCGACACCGGCGTTCTGCGCGATCTGGCGCAGCGGAGCTTCCAGCGCGCGACGGATGATCGCGATCCCGGCGTTCTGGTCGCTGTTTGCGCCCTCGACCCCGTCAAGCGAGCTTGCGGCCTGCATCAGCGCCACGCCGCCGCCAACCACGATGCCTTCTTGAACGGCCGCGCGGGTCGCGTTCAGCGCGTCATCGACGCGGTCCTTGCGCTCTTTCACTTCGATCTCGGTCATGCCGCCCACGCGGATCACCGCAACGCCGCCCGCCAGTTTGGCCACGCGCTCTTGCAGTTTCTCCTTGTCGTAGTCCGAAGTGGTGTCTTCGATCTGCTGACGGATCTGTGCCACGCGCGCCTGAATCTCGGCCTTGTCGCCAGCGCCATCGACGATGGTGGTGGTGTCCTTGGTGATCGAGATCTTCTTGGCACGGCCCAGCATGTCGAGCGTGACGTTTTCCAGCTTCATGCCCAGATCATCGGAAATCACCTGACCACCGGTCAGAACGGCGATGTCCTGAAGCATGGCCTTGCGACGATCGCCGAAGCCCGGAGCCTTGACGGCGGCAATTTTCAGGCCTCCGCGCAGCTTGTTGACGACCAGCGTGGCCAGAGCCTCGCCTTCGACGTCTTCACTGATGATTAGCAGTGGTTTTTGCGACTGGATCACGGCTTCCAGCAACGGAACCATCGGCTGCAGCGAGCCGAGCTTCTTCTCGTGCAGCAGCACCAGAACGTCTTCCAGGTCCGCAACCATCTTGTCGGCGTTGGTCACGAAGTAGGGCGACAGGTAGCCGCGGTCGAACTGCATGCCCTCGACGACTTCGGTTTCCGTTTCCAGACCCTTGTTTTCCTCGACGGTGATGACACCCTCATTGCCGACCTTCTGCATCGCGTCGGCGATCTGGCGACCGATTTCCGCTTCGCCGTTGGCCGAGATGGTGCCGACCTGTGCGACTTCAGCCGAATCAGAAACCGGACGGGCCGCTGCCTTGATCGCCGCGACGACTTTGCTGGTCGCCATGTCGATGCCGCGCTTGAGGTCCATCGGGTTCATGCCAGCCGCAACGGCTTTCATGCCTTCCTTGATGATCGCCTGCGCCAGAACGGTGGCGGTGGTGGTGCCGTCGCCAGCCTCGTCATTGGTGCGGGAAGCGACTTCCTTCACCATCTGGGCGCCCATGTTCTCGAACTTGTCCGACAGTTCGATTTCCTTAGCGACCGTCACACCGTCCTTGGTGATGCGGGGCGAGCCGAACGACTTGTCGATCACCACGTTGCGGCCTTTCGGGCCCAGGGTCACCTTGACAGCGTCAGCCAGAATGTTGACGCCGCGCAGCATGCGGTCGCGGGCGTCGGATTCGAAACGTACGTCTTTAGCAGCCATGTTGCAGCTCCTTCGAATGGGTTAAAGGGATGCGACGTCTCAGGCCAGAATGCCCAGGATGTCGCTTTCCTTCATGATCAGCAGGTCTTCGCCATCAAGCTTGATCTCGGTGCCCGACCATTTGCCGAACATGATCCGGTCGCCGGCCTTCACCGACATCTCGATCAGTTCGCCACTGTCCTTGCGGGCGCCCGGGCCAACGGCCACGACTTCGGCTTCTGCCGGCTTTTCCTTGGCGGTATCGGGGATGATCAGACCACCCTTGGTCTTGTCTTCGCCTTCGATGCGACGGACCAGCACGCGGTCATGCAGCGGTTTGAATGCCATCTGGTAACACTCCCTAGGTTCCAGGTTGAATGGTATTGGCACTCACCGAATACGAGTGCCAATGCAGCCTAGATAATCAACGGGCCCGATGCCGTCAACCGAACTTTCCACGAAAATTTCATGACAGGCGCCTTGGGTTTTGCCTCCCGCGATGCCACGTTGGGCGCAAAGGAGATCCGCCATGCTGCGACCCCTGATCCTGCTCGCGGCCCTCGTTTGGCCGGTCGCCGGTCACGCCCAATGCGACGGGCGGAACCTGATCGCGGCCCTGCCCGCCTCCGAACAGGCCGCGCTGCGCGAGACCGCAGGTGCGGTGCCCTATCCCGAAGGCAACCTGTGGCGTGCGACGCGCGGCACCCGCACCGTGCACATCATCGGCACCTATCATTTCGAGGATGCGCGCCACGCCGACACGCTGGCGACCGTCGCGCCGCTGATCGCCTCTGCGACCACCCTTCTGGTCGAGGCGGGCCCCGCAGAGGAAGCCGCCCTGAACGAACGCATCGCGCGCGAACCCGGGGTGATGACCATCACCGATGGCCCGACGCTGCCCGAATTGCTGCCCGAAGACGAATGGCAGGCCCTGTCCGCCGCGATGTCCGCGCGGGGCATTCCGGGGTTCATGTCGGCCAAGATCCAGCCGTGGTTCCTGTCGATGATGCTGGGAATCGCCCCGTGCGACATGGAAATCGCCGCGACGGGCCGCGGACTGGACCAGTTGCTGATGGACGAGGCGACCGCGAACGAGGTGCCGATCAAGGCGCTGGAGCCTTACGACACCCTGTTCAGCCTGTTCGAAGGGTTGTCGCAGGCCGAGCAATTGTCGATGATCCGTTCGGCCCTGGCGATGGAGCCGCAGGCGGCCGACATGTCGATCACGCTTGCCGACACGTATTTCGCCCAGCAAAGCCGGCTGATCTGGGAATTCATGTTCAAACTGATGATCGATCAGCCCGGCGCCGATCCCGATAAGGTGGCGCGCGACATGCGGATCATGGAGGCCGCCCTGATGGACGATCGCAATCAGGCGTGGATCCCGGTGATCGAGGCGGCGGCCGCGAAAGGCCCGGTCGTCGCCGCCTTCGGTGCCCTGCACCTGTCGGGAGAGCAAGGCGTTCTAAACCTGCTGGCCGCGCAGGGCTATGCGCTGGAACGGCTTCCGCTGTAGGCAGCCAGGTCAGTAATAGCGTTTGAACTGCACGCCCTGCAGGCCCAGCACCGCCAGATCGGCCGAGTTGGGCTGACGGCGGTTTTCGATGGCGGCAGACACCGCGCCGGCGGCGACGATGCTCGCAAACACGCTGGCCAGGGCCGACAGGGCCGACTTGATCCCGGACATCAGCGTGGGGGCGGCCTTCACAACGGATACAGACATGGTTCAACCTCTTTCGCAATTCCACCCTGTCCGAAAGATGGGCAAGCCGACGCCGTGCTGCAACGCAGAAAGTTGCGGTGGCGCCATGCAGGGAACGCATGGCTCTTGCACCGCCAGCTATGCCGCAACGCAGAAACAGGCGGCGCGGCACGCCCCGTCGCGCGTGACAAGCGGTGCCTGCCCCCCTATAACCGCGCCACATGCGACCCTGACCTTACGGATGCCCCCCATGACCACGCTCGTTTTCGGCCACAAATCCCCCGACACCGACTCCACCGGGTCCGCCATCATCTGGGCGTGGTATCTGACCCACCTGCGCGGCGGCAACGCCGAGCCGCGCCTTCTGGGCGAGCCGAACACCGAAGCCGCCTTCATGCTGTCACATTGGGGCGTGGCCAAGCCGCAGATCATCTCCGATGTCGAACCGGGCGAGAACGTGGTGATCGTCGACACCAACAACCCCGCCGAACTGCCGGACAGTATCCACGACGCCACGATCATGGCGATCATCGACCATCACATGCTGGTCGGCGGGCTGAAAACCCGCGCGCCGATCAACGTGGTGATGAAGCCGCTCGCCTGCACCGCGACTGTGATGCATGACATCATGGGGGCCGACGTGGCCAAACTCCCGCGCGAGATCAAGGGCCTGATGCTGACCTGCATCCTGTCGGACACGATGGAATTCCGCAGCCCCACCACCACGCCGCAAGACCGCGCGGTGGCCGAGGCGTTGGCCGCCGAACTTGGCATCGACATCCCTGCCTTCGCTGCACAGATGTTCGCTGCAAAGTCCGACGTCGGCCATTTCTCGGACGCCGAACTGCTGCGAATGGACAGCAAGGAATACAGCATCGACGGGCACGAGCTGCGCATCTCGGTGCTGGAAACCACCGCGCCGCAAGTGATCCTCGACCGCAAGGCATCGCTCATGGCGGCGATGCCGGCCGTCGCGGCCCAGGATGGCGCCGAACAGGTGATGCTGTTCATCATCGACATCCTGAACGAACAGGCGACGTTGCTGGTGCCCAACGATCTGGTCCGCAGGGTCGCCGAGGTTTCGTTCGGCTGCACCGTCACCGGCGACACCGTGCTGCTGCCCGGCATCATGAGCCGCAAGAAGCAGATCATTCCCGCCCTGAAGATGTGACGGCGATCCCCGGCGAACGTCATGACGTGAACCATACGTGCGCCATACGTGTGCCATACGCAAACCCGACGTCCCGAAAGGCCTGCCATGACCGAAATCATCGCCACATTGTCGCAGGTGGCCAGCCGCTACGATGCCGTGTTCTGCGATCTCTGGGGCTGCCTGCATGACGGGGTAAAGCCGTTTCCCGCGGCCGTGGCGGCATTGCAAGGCTACCGCGCGCAGGGGGGGATCGTCATTCTGGTCACCAATGCGCCTCGGCCAAAACCCAGCGTCGTCAAGCAGTTGGATGCGATGGGATGCCCGCGCGACGCCTGGGACGAGGTCGCCTCGTCAGGCGACGCCGCCCAGCACGCGCTGCTGACCGGCGCGGTGGGGCGCCGGGTGCACCACATCGGCGCCGAAAAGGACCTGCCGTTCTTCACAGACTTCGCGGACGATCTGCAACCTTTGTTGAAGACCGAACAACCCATTGAACGCGTTGCCCTTTCCGACGCGACCGGAATCGTCTGCACCGGCCTCGTCGACGATCTGACCGAAACGCCCGACGACTATCGCGCCCAACTTCTGATGGGCAAGACCCTCGGCCTGCCGATGCTCTGCGCCAATCCCGACATCATCGTCGACATGGGTCACCGGCGGCTCTACTGCGCCGGGGCTTTGGCGCAAGCCTATGAAGCCATGGGCGGAACCGTGCTTTACTTCGGCAAGCCGCACCCGCCGATCTACGACCTTGCCCGCCGCCGCCTGTCGGTGTTGCTGGACAAGACCGACCCGCAGATCCTGTGCATCGGCGACGGCATCACCACCGATGTGCAAGGCGGCCTGTCGGAAGGGCTCGACACCCTCTTCGTCACCGGCGGCATCGCCGCGACCGAATTCGGCAGCGATTTTGCCAATCCGGACAAGGACTTGCTCGAGGCGTACCTGGCAGACCGCAAACTAGCGGCGACTTATTCGATCGGATATCTTCGGTAATATTATTGCGCTCGATGGCAAAAATGTGATAATTTCTTGCGCAGCGGATTGCGCTGCGGCGCGGCGCTTGCTAGCCTGCGGTGATCAACCCGGGAATCATGCAATGCTGGACAACATGCCGCGCGGATCGATCTGCATCGAAGACATCGAGATCGGCATGACCCGCTCGTTGCGCAAAACTGTGACCGACCGCGACATCCAGCTGTTTGCCGAGGTGTCGACCGACCGCAACCCGGTCCATCTCGACGACGACTATGCCCGCGACACCCGGTTCGAAGGCCGCATAGCCCACGGGATGCTGACCGCAAGCCTGATTTCCGCAGTGATCGGCGAGCAACTTCCGGGTCACGGCTCGGTCTACCTTGGTCAATCCCTGCGCTTTATGGCCCCGGTGCGCCCCGGCGACACGGTCGACACCCATGTGACCGTCACCGCCATAGACCACGCAAAGCGCCGGGTCACCCTTGAAACCCACTGCGCGGTGGGTACAACGGTGGTCTTGAAGGGCGAGGCGCTGGTGATGGCGCCAAGCCGCAAGTTCGACTAGCGGGCGGACGCCCCGCAAAAGGGGCAGGATGCACATTCACGACCATTGGCAAGGACTTGAACCGTCCGCCCGCGGCGCGTCAATCGCCATGGGCAATTTCGACGGCGTGCACCTTGGCCACATGGCGGTGATCGATCTGGCACGGACCCCCGCCCCTTTGGGCATCCTGACCTTCGAGCCGCACCCGCGCGAATACTTTGCCCCCGACACCCCGCCCTTTCGCCTGATGAACGCCGAAGCCCGCGCCAACCGGCTTGCAAAACTGGGCGTGCAGCACCTGTTTCAATTACCGTTCGACGCCACGATGGCCGGTCTCACGCCACAGGATTTCGCACGCGAGGTGCTGCACGACGGTCTGGGGATTGCGCATGTCGTGGTCGGCGCGGATTTCTGTTTCGGCAAGCAGCGCAAGGGTCGCGCCCATGACCTGCAAGAGTTGGGGCAGGCCTACGGCTTCAAGGTTACCGTCGCCGCTTTGGTGCAGGCTTCGGGGACCGACATCTCGTCCACCGCGATCCGGGTCGCGCTGACCGAAGGCCGCCCACGCGACGCCGCCAGCATGCTGGGCCACTGGCACCGAATCGAAGGCGAGGTGATCCACGGCGAAAAACGCGGGCGCGACTTGGGCTACCCTACCGCCAACATGTCACTCGCCGGCCTGCACCTGCCGCGCATGGGGGTCTATGCCAGCCTTGTGGACGTGCTGACCGGGCCGCAGGCGGGCACCTATTTCGGCGCGTCCAGCCTGGGCGTGCGACCGATGTTCGGGGAAAATCAACCCAACCTCGAAACCTATCTGATGGATTTTCATGGGGATCTCTACGGCCAGCACATTTCGGTCGCCCTGGTCGATTATCTGCGCCCGGAACTGAAATTCGACGGCCTGCCCGCGCTGATCAGCCAGATGGCCGCCGACACGGCCCGCGCCCGCGACATTCTTTCCGCCCTCTGACCCCTTTCCTTTCCGCCGCTCACAGGCCACCCTGCCCCGATGACCGCTCTGCGCCCAAAATTCTGGGAAACCGTTTCCCTCACCAAGATGACGACCCCTGAATGGGAGGCGCTTTGCGACGGCTGCGGCAAGTGCTGCCTGAACAAGCTGGAATACGAAGACACCGGCGAGGTCGAATTCACCCGCGTCGCCTGCAAGCTGCTCGATGGCGACACCTGCCGCTGCATGAGCTATCCGAACCGCCACGACTTCGTGCCCGAATGCATTCGCCTGTCGCCCAAGACGCTGCCGAAGGTAGCCTACTGGATGCCGCAGACCTGCGCCTACCGCCTGTTGTTCCAGGGAAGATCCCTGCCTGAATGGCACCCCCTGCTGACCGGCGACCCGGAAAGCACGCACAGATCCGGCCATTCCGTGCGCGGCTGGACGGTGTCCGAACTGCTGGTGCCCGAAGACGAATGGGACGACTACACGATCGAGGAAAAACCGTAATGCACTTCGCCTCCGACAACACTTCGGGCTGTCCACCGCAGATCATGGCGGCGCTGATGCGCGCCAACGACGGCTACGCGATGGGGTATGGCAACGATGCGTTCATGGCGCGTGTGCGGGACCAGTTGCGCGCGGTGTTCGAGGCGCCCGAGGCTGCCGTCTATCTGGTGGCCACCGGCACGGCGGCCAACGCGCTCGCCTGCGCGGTGGCCTGCCCGCCCTGGGGCGCAGTGTTCTGCCACGCGCACGCCCACATCGCCGAAGACGAATGCGGCGCGCCTGAATTCTTCACCAACGGGGCCAAACTGGTGCTCGTCCCCGGTCCGCATGGCAAGATGACGCCCGAAAGCCTTGCTGCCGCCATCACCCGCCTGTCGCCCGCGAACGTCCATTCCGTGCAGCGCGGCATGGTGTCGATCACCAACGTCACCGAGGCGGGTACGGTCTACACCCCCGCCGAAATCGCGGCGCTCGCCGCCATCGCCCGCCAGAACGATCTGCCCGTCCATCTGGATGGCGCGCGCTTTGCCAACGCGCTGATCGCGACCGGCGCGAGTCCCGCAGACATGACGTGGAAAGCCGGAGTAGATCTCGTATCCTTCGGCGGCACGAAGAACGGGTTGATGGGTGTCGAGGCGGTCGTGATCTTCGACACCGCCAAGGCGTGGGAGTTCGAGTTGCGCCGCAAACGGGCCGGTCACCTGCCCTCGAAACACCGCTACCTCTCGGCGCAGATGGAGGCCTATCTGACAGACGACCTGTGGCTGGAACTGGCGCGGCAAGCCAACGCCAAGGCCGCCCTGCTGGCGCAGGGTCTGGCACAAATTCCAGATGCTGTGCTGGCCCACCCTGTCAATGCCAATATGCTGTTTCCACATTTCCCGGCCGGCACGCACGACCGCGCCCAGGCCGCAGGCGCCGTCTATTACCGAATGCCGGGCCCGCAAGGCCGCGACGCCGCACGCTTTGTCGCCAGCTGGTCCACCACCGACGCCGAGGTGCAGGACCTGCTGCACGCCCTGGCCCCCTGATTTTCTGCACCTGCACGACGACAGCGGTTTGCAAGGCCACGCCCGGATGATAAGCGGAGGCAAACTCACGAATCCGTCATCCCGAGGTCGTGAACCCATGCGGAAGGACTCGCAATGGCCGTAAACTCCGAACCCAAACTGATTTCCGGCAATGCCAACCTGACCCTCGCCAAGGCGATCGCCCGGCGGATGTCGCTGCACCGCGGAATGAGCGTCAGCCTGGTCGATGCCCGGGTCGAACGGTTCAACGACCAGGAGATCTTTGTCGAAGTGTTCGAAAACGTCCGGGGCGAGGACATGTTCATCATCCAGCCGACGTCGAACCCCGCGAACAACAACCTGATGGAACTGATGATCATCACCGACGCGCTGCGCCGGTCGTCCGCGCAGCGCATCACCGCCGTGATCCCCTATTTCGGCTATGCACGGCAGGACCGTCGCACCAAATCCCGGACCCCGATCTCGGCCAAGCTGGTCGCCAACCTGCTGACCGAGGCGGGTGTGGACCGCGTGCTGACCATGGACCTGCACGCCGCGCAGATTCAGGGTTTCTTCGACAGTCCCGTGGACAACCTCTATGCGGCGCCGATCTTTGCCCTTGATATCGAACACAATTTCAAGGGCAAGCTGGACCATGTGACCATCGTCTCGCCCGATGTCGGCGGCGTGGCGCGAGCGCGCGATCTGGCACAGCGGCTGGGAACCGGGCTTGCGATCGTCGACAAGCGTCGCGTCAAGGCCGGCGAGGTGGCCGACATGACGGTGATCGGCGAGGTGGCGGGCCAGATCTGCATCATGGTGGACGACATCTGTGATACCGGCGGCACGCTGACCAAGGCCAGCGACGTGCTGTTGGCCGGTGGCGCGACCGAAGTGCACGCCTATACGACGCACGGCGTGCTGTCGGGAACGGCCGTCGAGAAGATCGCAGGGTCGTCGATGAAAAGTCTGGTCATCACCGACTCGATCGAACCGACGCCTGCCGTGCTCGCGGCCCCGAACATCCGCATCGTGCCCACCGCGCCGATCTTTGCTCAGGCGATCCTGAACATCTGGAACGGCACCTCGGTGCTGTCGCTGTTCGACAACGCGACGCTCGTGCCGATCTACGAAGGCATGTATCAGCGATCGTGACGCCGCACACCGACGTTCGGCCCCGGCCTCAGTCGACCTGCCAGTCGTCCGCGTCCACCACGGCCCCGACCGCCATCCAGTCGGCCCGGATGCGCGCGACGCGCGTGTCGCCCCAAGTGCGGAACACCAGATGAAACTCGATTTCACTGATGTGTTCGGCCGAGATATCCGCCCGCGCGTTCTGCCGGTGATCGGTGTCCCACATTGAGATCGACACATGCACCGCCGGCGCCTCTGCAAAAGGCTCCTTGAACCGCACGACGTGCCGGCTTTCGCGGGAACCGCTGCCGGTCCACATCGCACCGCCATCGGCGAAATCCGCAAACAGGACGCGCGACCCCTGCTGGACACCGAACGAGCCGCTGGAAATACGTTTCATGCCGTCTCGCCCATGCCGAACGACACCCTAGACCAGAAATCCGGCAAAAACAGGATGCAAAAAAGGCCCCGGTCGTGCAACCGGTGCCTTTGCATCCTGCACCGTCCGGTCAGACGCCAACCAGAGCCTTCAGCGCGGTCATGTCATCAACCATCTTTTCGGCGGCGTCTTTGTCGACCGCCCCGGCCACCAGAGCGCGCGCCTCGGCCACCAGACCGTCGAGCACGGCTGCCGTGGCTTCCTCGGTCGGGATCGCGCGTTCGGCAAGCACCGAAACGGCCGTGGCAGTGATCTCGGCAAATCCGCCGGTCACGACGAAGGCCTTGGTGCCACCCGCCGACACCGCACGCACCACGCCGGGGCGCAAGGTAGTGATGGTCGGGGTGTGCCCCTCCATCGCCGTCAGATCACCCTCGGTCGCCGGAATCTGCACCTCGGTCGCCGCCACCGACGCCAGCCTGCGTTCGGGCGAGACCAGATCGAATTGCATCGTGCCCGCCATCAGACCGCCCCCTTACGCCGCAGCCGCAGCCAGACGCTGCGCCTTGGCTTTCGCCTCTTCGATGCCGCCCACCATATAGAATGCCGCTTCCGGCAGGTGGTCGTATTCGCCCGCCACGACCGCCTTGAACGAGGCGATGGTCACGTCCAGCGGCACCTGAACGCCGTCGGATCCGGTGAACACCTTGGCCACGTCGAACGGCTGCGACAGGAAGCGCTGGATCTTGCGCGCGCGGGCCACGGTCAGCTTGTCCTCTTCCGACAATTCGTCCATCCCGAGGATGGCGATGATGTCCTGCAGCGACTTGTAGCGTTGCAGGATGCCCTGAACCGAACGCGCCACGTCATAGTGTTCCTGCCCGATGACCGTCGGGTCCAGCAGGCGCGACGAGCTGTCGAGCGGGTCCACCGCCGGATAGATCCCGAGTTCCGAAATCGCGCGTGACAGAACGGTCGTCGCGTCGAGGTGCGCGAACGAGGTTGCCGGTGCCGGGTCGGTCAGGTCGTCGGCCGGCACGTAGATCGCCTGAACCGAGGTGATCGAACCTGCCTTGGTCGAGGTGATCCGCTCTTGCAGCGCGCCCATGTCGGTCGCCAGCGTCGGCTGATAGCCCACGGCCGACGGGATACGGCCCAACAGCGCCGACACTTCGGACCCGGCCTGGGTGAAGCGGAAGATGTTGTCGACGAAGAACAGAACGTCCGTGCCCGACTGGTCGCGGAATTGTTCTGCCAGGGTCAGCCCGGTCAGGGCCACGCGGGCACGCGCACCCGGCGGCTCGTTCATCTGGCCATAGACCAGCGCCACCTTCGACTGCGTCATGTCTTCGAGGTTGATGACGCCCGAATCCATCATCTCGTGATAAAGGTCGTTGCCCTCACGCGTCCGTTCACCCACGCCGGCGAACACCGAATAGCCCGAGTGCACCTTGGCGATGTTGTTGATCAGTTCCATGATCAGAACCGTCTTACCCACGCCCGCACCGCCGAAGAGGCCGATCTTGCCGCCCTTGGCATAGGGTGCCAGCAGATCAATCACCTTGATGCCCGTGACCAGCACCACCGACTCGGTCGCCTGTTCGGCAAAAGAGGGGGCTGCGCGGTGGATTGGGCGGAATTCGGTCGCGTTGACCGGGCCTTTCTCGTCGATCGGCTCGCCGATCACGTTCAGGATGCGGCCCAGCGTGGCGTCACCCACCGGCACCGAGATCGGCGACCCGAGGTCGGCCACCGCGGCGCCGCGCACCAGACCTTCGGTCGCGTCCATCGCGATGCAACGCACCGTGGACTCGCCCAGATGCTGCGCCACTTCCATCACCAGACGCTTGCCGTTGTTGGTCGTCTCCAGCGCGTTCAGAATAGCCGGCAGGTCGCCATCAAACTGAACGTCGACCACAGCGCCGATAATCTGCGTCACTTTGCCATGCGAGGTCGCATTTGCCATGTCGTTTCTCCGGTTACCTTACAGCGCCTCGGCGCCCGAAATGATTTCAATCAGCTCTTTGGTGATCGCCGCCTGACGCGAACGGTTGTACACCGTCGTCAGCTTGGTGATCATCTCGCCCGCGTTGCGCGTGGCGTTGTCCATCGCCGACATCCGCGCCCCCTGTTCGGACGCGCCGTTTTCCAGCAGCGCGGTGAACACCTGCGTGGCGACCCCGCGCGGCAGCAGATCTGTCAGGATGCCTTCCTCGTCGGGTTCGTAGTCGTACAGCGCCGACGTCGTGGCCGCCTCGAACTTGGCCGGGATGATCTGCTGTGCCGTGGGCACCTGGCTGATCACCGACTGGAACCGGTTGAAGAACAGCGTCGCCACGTCGAACTCGCCCGCATCATACCGCGCCAGAACGTCGCGCGCGATGGTCTGCGCGTTGACGTAGCCCAGCCGCTTGACCTCGGACATGTCCACATGCCCGACGAAGTACTTGCCGAAGTCGCGGCGCATCTGTTCGCGCCCCTTCTTGCCGACGGTCAGTATCTTGACCGTCTTTCCAGCGGCCAGCAGTTCATTCGCCCGCGTGCGCGCCAGACGCACGATGGTCGAGTTGAAACCGCCGCACAGCCCGCGTTCGGACGTCATCACGACCAGCAGATGCACCTTTTCCTCGCCGGTTCCGGCCAGTAGCAGCGGTGCACCGTCCGGACCGCCGACGCCTGCCGACAACCCGGCGATCACCGCCGTCATCCGTTCGGCATAGGGCCGCGCCATCTCGGCCGCTTCCTGAGCGCGGCGCAGCTTGGCCGCAGCGACCATCTGCATGGCCTTGGTGATCTTGCGGGTATTCTTCACACTCGCAATGCGGTTTTTCAGGTCCTTGAGGCTGGGCATCCGTTATCTCCCCACCCGCGCCGTCAGGCGAAGTCTTTCGCGAAAGTGTCGAGTTCCTTGCGGATCGCCTTTTCCAGATCGCCCGCCACCTTGCGGTCGTTCTGGGTGATGTCGTCCAGCAGCGGCTTGCCTGCCGCGCGCAGATGCTTCAGCAGACCCGCTTCGAACGCGCCGACCGACTTGACCGGAACCTTGTCCAGATAGCCGGCGGTGCCCGCATAGATCACGCAGACGATCTCGGCGTTGGTCATCGGCGCATACTGATTCTGCTTCATCAACTCCGTCAGGCGCGCGCCACGGTTCAGCAGTTGCTGGGTCGAGGCGTCGAGGTCCGAGCCGAACTGCGCGAACGCAGCCATCTCGCGGTACTGCGCCAGCTCCAGCTTCACCTTGCCGGCCACCGACTTCATCGCGTTGGTCTGCGCCGACGAGCCGACCCGAGAAACCGACAGACCGGTGTTCACGGCCGGGCGGATGCCCTGATAGAACAGTTCGGTTTCAAGGAAGATCTGGCCGTCGGTGATCGAGATCACGTTCGTCGGAATGAACGCCGAAACGTCGCCACCCTGTGTCTCGATGATCGGAAGCGCGGTCAGCGACCCCGCCCCGAAATCCTCGTTCAGCTTGGCCGAACGTTCCAGCAGGCGGGAGTGCAGATAGAACACGTCGCCCGGATAGGCTTCGCGACCCGGCGGGCGGCGCAGCAGCAGCGACATCTGGCGATAGGCCACGGCCTGCTTCGACAGGTCATCATAGATAATCAGCGCGTGACGCCCGTTATCGCGGAAGAATTCTGCCATCGCGGTCGCGGCATAGGGTGCCAGGAACTGCATCGGCGCAGGGTCGGATGCGGTCGCAGCGACGACGATCGTGTATTTGATCGCGCCGGTCTCTTCCAGCTTCTTCACCAGCTGCGCAACGGTCGAGCGTTTCTGCCCGATGGCCACATAGACGCAGTAGAGCTTCTTGTATTCGTCGTCGCCGGCGGCCTCGTTGTAGGCCTTCTGGTTCAGGATGGTGTCGAGCGCCACGGCGGTCTTGCCGGTCTGCCGGTCGCCGATGATCAACTCGCGTTGGCCGCGGCCCACCGGGATCATCGCATCGATGGCCTTTAGGCCGGTCGCCATCGGTTCGTGCACCGATTTGCGCGGGATGATGCCCGGCGCCTTGACGTCGGCGACGCTGCGCTGGGTCGTGTCGATCGGGCCCTTGCCGTCGATCGGGTTGCCCAGGCCGTCCACGACGCGACCCAGAAGGGCGTTGCCCACCGGCACGTCCACGATGGACTTGGTCCGCTTGACGGTGTCGCCTTCCTTGATGTCCTGGTCGGACCCGAAGATCACGATCCCGACGTTGTCGATTTCAAGGTTCAACGCCATCCCGCGGATGCCGCCCGGAAATTCGACCATCTCGCCGGCCTGGACGTTATCCAGCCCATGCACGCGGGCAATTCCGTCGCCGACGGACAGCACGCGGCCCACTTCGGCCACCTCTGCGTCCATCCCGAAATTCTTGATCTGATCCTTCAGGATCGCAGAGATTTCAGCAGCTTGGATACCCATTTATCCGACCTCTTTCATGGAATTTTGCAGGGCGGCGAGCTTGGCCTTGATCGACGTGTCGATCATGCTCGATCCCAGTTTCACAACAAGCCCACCGATCAGCGACGCGTCGATGGTTGTCTTCAGTTTCACATCCTTGCCCGCGCGCACCTTCAGGCTGGCGGTCAGCGCGGTGACCTGCGCATCCGACAGAGGCGTCGCGGCGGTGACTTCCGCAGTCACGACGCCCTTGTCCTCGGCGATCCGGCGCAAGAGGTCGGCCATCAGATGCGGCAGCACGAACAGTCGCCGCTTTTGCGCCATCAGCGCGATCGTGTTCGACATCAGCGCCGACAGACCCATCTTTGCCGCCACGGCCGCAATCGCGCGGGCCTGATCCTCACGCTCGACCACCGGCGAGGTGATCAGCGCGGTCAGATCGTCGCTCATGATCAGCGCGTCCTGCAAAGCGTCCGCGTCCCGCTCCAGCACGTCCAGCGCGTTGGTTTCCTTGGCGAGTTCAAACAAGGCCTGCGCGTAACGCGCCGCGATCCCCAGTGACATCGAAGCAGATTCGGACACGTCAACCCTTCCGCTTTTCGGCCCCGGGATCGCGCTGCCGCGCAGATCACAAGGCTCCCTTGGCGCAAGCGGACCCGCCTGCGTCTGTTGATTTCGAGGCGTCTCTAGCAGAGGTGCTGCACTGCCGCAACAGTGAAGGCGGGCCTTCATTTTCTATTCACGCGCGCGGGCGTCAAGTTTTGCAACCCGTCCGGAACCCGCAGCTTTTTGGAAGTGCGCTGTGCGACGAAACGTCCCAAACGAGGCCGCGCCGCGACGGGCCACAACCCGGCGTGCAACATTCTGCGGAAACAATGCATTTCCGGATCTTCATCAATAGCGGCCGAAAGCTTTGAAAGAATCGCACACAGTGTGAATACGCTCGCAAGCATGGTAAACGGGGGTGTGCCAACATGAGCTGGATTGTCGCGGGTTCCGTCCTCGGCTGGCTGGGCGTGGCAGCCGCCTTCGGGCTGTTCGACAGCCATGACAGCAGCCGCGATGACGATGACGGCACAGGTAGCGGCGACGGCGGAGGCGGCGGGGATAGCGATGTGACGGGCACAGTCGGCGACGACAGTCTGGTCGGCAACGGGGGCACCGTTCTGGGTCTGGCCGGCAACGACCTCATCGGGATCTTCAATGGCACGGCCTTTGCCGGAGAGGGCGACGATACGCTGGAGGTGTCGATCCAGTCGGTCGGTTACGGCGACGCGGGCAACGATGTCATCGAGGTGGCCGCCAACGGCGGGTCTGGTTACGGCGGCGACGGCGACGACCGGCTTACCGCCGACGGCGCGTCCACCTTTGCAAACCCGCCGCTGCCCCCCGGCCCCGCGACGGTCTTCGGGGATGCCGGTTTCGACATCCTGGCGGCCAATGGCGATGCGTCGGCCTACGGTGGCACGGGCGACGACTATCTGTTGGGCGAGAACAGCGCGACGTTGTACGGCGACGAGGACGATGACGTGCTGGTGGGTGGCACGTTCACCAATGGCATCACATTCGCCACCGACATGGCGCTGTTCGGTGGTCAGGGCTTCGACACGCTGGTGGGCACGGTGGGCGACAGCTTGTCTGGCGATGACGGGAAAGACCTGCTGGTGGCCGACGCCGGCAACATGACCCTGACCGGCGGCGCGGGCAGCGATACCTTCGCCATCCAAGCGTGGCAGTTGACCAACGGCCAAAGCATCACCATCACCGACTTCAGCGCAGGCGACGACCTGGCCTTGCTGATCGACGGCAGCATCCCTGCCAGCAACGCCACGTCCTATGAACTCATCCCGGAAACCGTCGCGGGCAATGCGGGCTTTACCGTGGTCGGCACGTCGCCGGACGGCGGCGAAGCGTTGCGGATGCGGATCGAGCTGTCAGGCCTGACCACCACGGAGGGCATCGACTTCGACATCGTGCCGTTGGACGAAGAGACGGTGTTCGGCCTCGACTCCAGCCTCGCCGTCAGCATTGCAACCCTGTCCGATGCGATCGACATCGACGATGCCCTGAGCGGCACCGGCACCGACACCCTGTTCGGCGGGGGTGGGAACGACACGATAACAGGGGCCAGCTTCGGGGCGAATGACGTGCTCTATGGCGGCGACGGCGACGACACCCTCAGCCTTGCAAGCGCGGTTTACGGCGGCGCGGGCGCGGACACCCTGTCGGGGTCCGGCGAGGCTTATGGCGACGGCGGCGATGACGTGTTGACCGGGTCCGAGCTTTACGGCGGCGCGGATGACGATCTGGTGACCGTGCGTGCGGGCGGCGGCGAAACCCTGTTTTCCGGTTCAGGATATGGCGGCGACGGTGACGACACGATCACCGGCTTTTCGGTCGGCGGGCCGGGCGACACCGGGGCCGATCTTTACGGCGGCGCGGGCGATGACCTGATCTTGACCAATGCCGACAGCGTCGTCGATGCCGGTGCCGGGGCCGATATCGTGACAGTCGCCTCGCAATTCATCAACGAGCCGGAAACCTTTGGCCGGGTCGCCTTGGGCGCGGGGGCCGACGTTCTGGCGCTGGCGCCTGCACGCGACGACCTGCCGGCCGAGGCGCCGCCAGACACCTATCTGCCGGATGTTGTGTCTGATTTCGAACCAGGGGTCGACCAGCTGGCGATCGTGATCGCGCAAGACGATCTTTCGGACCTGACGGTGACGATCACATCCAACGTCGGTGCGGGGTATACGGATGTGGTCCTGACCCTGCCCAACCCGCCGGACTACCCCGCCGACGCCGCAGGCATCACGCTGCAATCGGTGCGCCTGACCGGCGTGACCGACCTCGACCCGGCGGACATCCTGCTGTTCGCGGATGCGGCGGCGGTGCAGGCGGGCACGTCCTACGGCGCGTTGTCGGCGGCCTGACGACCGCTGCGGCCGGCCTGCGGGACGGGCACCGGTTGGCCCACCCCTTCCAGCGCTTTGAGCGGGCGGCGCACCAGCGCGCCAAGGCCGCCGCGCGTGGGCGCATAGACCTGCTTGCTCGCCTCGATCATCAGAACCCCGCCCGACAGCCAGGGCAGCCGGCGGCCGACCTGCTCCCAGAACGCCGCCGTGCGCAGCCAGAACCGCGACTGGCTGGGGGGCGCGTGCAGCACCGTCAGACTGCGCTCGGGGGTGAAGCCGTGGCGTTTCAGCTGCGCCTCGAGCTGCGCCGCCGAATAGGGGCGGCCAAAGCCGAACGGCGTGATGTCGCGCCGCGACCACAGCCCGGCCCGGTTCGGCACGATCACCAGCATGCGCCCCCCGGGACCAAGCACCCGCGCCGCCTCGTTCAGCACCGCAGACGGGTTTTCCGACGTCTCCAGCCCATGCAACATCACCAGCCGGTCGACAAACCCCGTCTGCAACGGCCAGGCGGTTTCCTCGCACAGCACCGACAGGTTGTCCTCGCCCGCCGGCCACGGCATCACGCCCTGCGGCCCCGGCATCAGCGCGATCACCCGGCGCGCGCCGCCCAGAAACGGGCGCAGCACCGGGGCGGCAAACCCGAATCCCACCACCGTCTGCCCCGTCACATCCGGCCAGCTCGCCGCCACCTGATCGCGGATCGCCCGCTGCGCCACCCGCCCCAGCGCAGTGCGGTAATAGAAATTGCGCAAGTCCAGCACATCGACATGCATTGCAGGGGCCGTCCCATCGGTTCACTCTGGCGCAGAATACCGCAACACGGGCCAATGACCATGACGCTTGAACTGGTGACCATTCCCTGCCTGACCGACAATTATGCCTACCTGCTGCACGACAAGGACATGGGCTACACCGCCCTGGTCGATGCCCCCGACGCCGCGCCGATTCGTGCAGAACTGGCGGCACGAGGCTGGACGCTGCACGACATTCTGATCACCCACCACCACGACGACCACATCGCGGGCACTGCCGATCTCGTTGCCGCCACCGGGGCCAAGGTGACGGGTGCCACAGCCGACCGCCATCGGTTGCCGCCCCTCGATACCGCCGTTTGCGCCGGCGACACCCTTGCGATCGGACCTGAACGGGCTCATGTAATCGATGTGCCCGGTCACACCGTCGGTCACGTGGCCTTCCATTTTCCCCAAAGCCGCTGCGTGTTCACCGCCGACAGTCTGATGGCAGGCGGCTGCGGTCGTCTGTTCGAAGGCACGCCCGCGCAGATGTTCGCCTCGCTGTGCGCCCTTGCCGCCCTGCCCCCGGACACGCTGGTGTGTTCGGGACACGAATATACCGCCTCGAACCTGCGCTTTGCCGCATCGGTCGATCCCGAAAACCAGGCCCTGCGAACCCGCATCGCCGACACCGCTGCCGCCCGTGCGGCAAACCGCCCCACCGTTCCGTCGCTCTTGTCGTTGGAACATACGACCAACCCGTTCCTGCGCGCCGATACGCCTGCCTTGCGCGCCGCAACCAACTTGCCCGATGCCCCCGCCGCACAGGTTTTCGCCGAACTCCGCGCCCGCAAGGACCGGTTCTGAATGGCAGGGGCCGATCACTTTTTCCGCACCCCCCTCGTCAAATCCGTTTCCACACCAAATATCACTTGCAGTCCCCAGAATAACACCGAAGCTTAACAATATGAGGCCACGGTTGGAGCAGGCCCTAAGGCCCCTCCGACCCGCAGGACAGGAGCACCGAACGTGCCGTCATTTTCGACAACGCTTGAACAAGCCATCCATGGCGCACTGGCCCTCGCCAATGCGCGCCGCCACGAACTCGCCACGCTGGAGCATCTGTTGCTGGCGCTCATCGACGAACCCGACGCGGCCCGCGTGATGAAGGCCTGCTCGGTCAACCTCGATACGCTGAAAAAGACGCTGGTTGATTTCATCGACGACGATCTGTCCACCCTCGTGACCGATGTCGAAGGTTCCGAAGCCGTCCCGACCGCCGCCTTCCAGCGCGTCATCCAGCGCGCCGCGATCCACGTGCAATCCTCGGGCCGCACCGAAGTGACCGGGGCCAACGTCCTCGTCGCGATCTTCGCCGAACGCGAATCCAACGCCGCCTTCTTCCTGCAGGAACAGGACATGACCCGCTACGACGCGGTCAACTTCATCGCGCATGGCGTGGCCAAGGACCCGTCCTATGGCGAGCCGCGCCCTGTCACCGGGGCCGATGAACCGCAGGAAACGCCAAAGGCCGAGGCGGGCGAGGCCAAGGAATCCGCGCTGTCGAAATATTGCGTCGATCTGAACGTCAAGGCCCGCAAGGGCGAAGTGGATCCGCTAATCGGCCGCGAGGCCGAGGTCGAACGCTGCATCCAGGTCCTGTGCCGCCGCCGCAAGAACAACCCCCTGCTGGTGGGCGATCCGGGTGTCGGCAAGACCGCCATCGCCGAAGGTCTGGCGTGGAAGATCGTCAAGGGCGAGACGCCCGACATCCTGTCGCGGGCGACGATCTACTCGCTCGATATGGGCGCGCTGCTGGCCGGGACCCGCTATCGCGGCGACTTCGAGGAACGCCTGAAGGCCGTCGTCAAGGAAATGGAGGATCATCCCGACGCGATCCTGTTCATCGACGAAATCCATACGGTGATCGGCGCTGGTGCCACCTCCGGCGGTGCTATGGACGCCTCCAACCTGCTGAAACCCGCGTTGCAGGGCGGCAAGCTGCGCTGCATGGGCTCGACCACCTACAAGGAATTCCGCCAGCACTTCGAGAAGGATCGGGCCCTGGCCCGCCGCTTCCAGAAGATCGACGTGAACGAACCCTCGGTCGAAGATACCGTGAAGATCCTCATGGGTCTGAAGCCTTATTTCGAGGAACACCACGACCTGCGCTACACCCACGATGCGATCAAGTCCGCCGTGGAACTCGCCGCGCGGTACATCCATGACCGCAAGCTACCCGACAAGGCGATCGACGTGATCGACGAGGCGGGGGCCGCGCAGCACCTGCTGCCGGACAGCAAGCGGCGCAAGACCATCACCCCGAAGGAAATCGAGGCCGTTGTGGCGAAAATCGCCCGCATTCCCCCGAAGAACGTCTCGAAGGACGACGCAGAAACCCTGCGCGATCTGGAAAAGACGCTCAAACGCGTGGTGTTCGGTCAGGACAAGGCGGTCGAGGCGCTGTGCTCGGCGATCAAACTCGCTCGTGCGGGTTTGCGCGAACCCGAAAAGCCCATCGGCAACTACCTGTTCGCGGGCCCGACGGGTGTCGGCAAGACCGAGGTGGCAAAGCAGCTCGCAAGCTCTCTCGGCGTCGAGCTGATCCGCTTCGACATGTCGGAATACATGGAGAAGCACGCGGTTTCGCGGCTGATCGGCGCCCCTCCGGGCTATGTCGGCTTCGATCAGGGCGGCATGCTGACCGACGGCATCGACCAGCATCCGCATTGCGTGCTGCTTCTGGACGAGATCGAAAAGGCCCATCCCGACGTCTACAACATCCTTTTGCAGGTGATGGACCACGGCAAGCTGACCGACCACAACGGCCGGCAAGTCGATTTCCGCAACGTGATCCTGATCATGACGACCAACGCGGGTGCATCGGACATGCAGAAATCCGCCATCGGCTTTGGCCGCGACAAGCGGACGGGCGAGGATACCCTGGCCATCGAGCGGACCTTCACGCCCGAGTTCCGTAACCGTCTCGATGCGGTGATCAGCTTTGCGTCGCTGGGCCGCGAGATCATCCTGCAGGTGGTCGAAAAGTTCGTGATGCAACTGGAAGCGCAGCTTCTGGACCGTGGCGTGCACATCGACCTGTCGCCCGAAGCCGCCCTGTGGCTGGGTGAAAAGGGCTATGACGACCGGATGGGGGCGCGTCCGCTGGGCCGCGTCATTCAGGAACACATCAAGAAACCGCTGGCCGAAGAACTGCTTTTTGGCAAGCTGACCAAGGGCGGCACCGTCCACGTGGTG
This sequence comes from Paracoccaceae bacterium, assembly GCA_031398695.1. GTDB lineage: Bacteria > Pseudomonadota > Alphaproteobacteria > Rhodobacterales > Rhodobacteraceae > JAIYDJ01. Next base: position 40,203 of record JANNNU010000038.1, read on the forward strand.
CTCAAGGACGACGCGATTGCCCT
>JANNNU010000045.1:0-19660 GCA_031398695.1 Paracoccaceae bacterium
GCCTGAACCATGTCGTCGCGTCCCGACAAGGGGCCGGGGCGGTAAAGCGCCGAGGATAGCGCCTTTTGCTGCTTTTCGAGGATACCCACATCCTCGCGCCCGACCCGCTCCCACCTGTCGTAATAGGGGGCTGCGCGTTCCGCGAAATCGGGCCGCTGCAACCGGTCTGCCGGAAAGCAGCCGCCGATCTCCAACCACGACCGATCCGCCGACACCGGCGTGACGTTCAGCCACCACAGGCAATCCTGCGCCAGGGCGAACTGCATGGTGGGCAGGGCGACGGTGAAATACGTCCCCATCCGGGCGTCGTCATCCAGCCCGTCGATCGGATCGAACGGCGGGATCGTGTCCGACAGCGTCGCTACCGACCGCCCCGAGATCACCTGGATGCAGATCCAGTTGCCCCGTGTCGGCAAGGTGCGCGACTGTTGCGCGCCCACCGTCGCCTTGTGGACGATGCCGGTGTGATACGTCTCCATCGCGTTTTCGAGGATCAGTTTCCAGTTGCACGCCGGCTCCAGCACCATCGACCAGGTGTAGCGCATCAGGTCGGGCCGGTGCGACGCCATCCGGTCGGGCAGATCGCCCAGATTGTCGCGCAGGCTCGGCCCGTCGCGGGTGAACCGGGCAAAGACGAAACCCGCCCAGGACTGGCAATCCAGCGCCACCATCCCGTTCTCGCGCCGGTCGAACCCCTCGGCATCCTTCATGTCGGGGCAGCCGTACAGCGTGCCGTCCGACAGATAGCTCCACGCGTGATAGGGGCAGGTCACCCGGCCCCCGGTGTTGCCCGAACCCTCCAGCAGGATCGACCCGCGATGGCGGCAATAGTTTGCAAAGCAACGCAACACCCTGTCCGCCCCGCGAAGCGCCACCACCGGCCCGCCGGGCGTGTCGAAGGCACGGTAGTCGCCTGGCTCGGGCAGCATTTCGTCGCGGCATAAAAAGAACCACTCGCGCAGGAACACCCGGTCGCGTTCGCGAGCAAAGATTGCGGGGTCGGTGTAAAATCCGGCTGGCATGGATCGGGCCACCCGCAACGGGGCTATGGCGGCGGTCAACTCGCGCGGGTCTAGGGTCATGCGGCCTCCTGTCGCGCGTAGCTTGTCGCAAGCCGGGGCGTCCGTGCAAGGGGCCGCTCAGCGCCGGGCAGCCAGCACCAGCAATCCGCCCGCGATTGCCCAATTCTTGACGAAGATCGACATCTGCCAGCCATCGCCGGGCAGAAAGTGAAACGCGCTGGTGACGATGCAATACGCCGCCCCGGCCAACGCCCAAAGCGGCACGCGTGGCCCGACGACCAGCCCCACCGCCAACGTCGCGTTGAACGCCAGTGCCGGCCACACCAGCCAGACCGGCAGCCCGAAGCCCGCGAGCAGACCCTGCACCTGCGCCGGATCCACGGCCTTCTGCACCGCCCCGGCGGCAAACAGCGCGGACAGCAGCACACGCCCGATCAGATCAACCAATGCCATTCCACTCTCCCGTTCCGTCAACCTACGCAAACGGGCAACGGGAAGTTGCGCCGAAGGGCAAACCGGGCGCACCCCCCCCGGACCCCCGGCAATACTTGTGCAACGAAGCCGCAAGGATCATCCGCCTTCCTTCACCGCCTCCATCGCCACATAGGTCGAGGTCGAGGCGACATGCGGCAGCGCCGAGATCTGTTCGGCCAGTACCCGGCGATAATCCGAAATGTCCGCCGTGCGGACCTTCAGCAGGTAATCGAACCGGCTGGCGATCATGTGGCATTCCTCGATCTCGGGTACCGCCAGCGCCGCGCGGTTGAACGCTTGCAGTGCTGCCTCGCGGGTGTCGGACATGCGCACCTCGACGAAGGCCACATGCGCAAGGCCCAGAGCCGCGCGGTTCAGCGCCGCGCGATAGCCGGTGATCACCCCGGCCTCTTCCAGCCGTTTCAATCGGGTCTGGGTCGGGGATTTCGACAGTCCAATGCGCCGGGCGAGGTCGGCCGCGCTGATCCGGCCCTCGACCGCCACGATGTGCAGGATGGCGGTGTCGAATCTGTCCAGATCGGTTCGCATCGCAACGATCCCTGTTTTCGGGCGTATCGCCCGCCTTGCCCCGCATCTTCGGGCGAACGGCCCGCGCCGACCGGTGTATCATGGGACATCCAGCCAAGGAATGCCCCGATGACCGACCGCGCCGCCGCCTTCACCCGGATCGACCGCCACGCCCTGACCGACGAGGCCGCGCTGGTGCGCCAGCTGATCGCGCAGGCCGATCTCGACTCCCCGGCGCGCGCCCGGATCACGGCCGCCGGGGCCGATCTGGTGACGCGTATCCGCGCCAGCGTGCGGCCGGGCCTGATGGAGGTGTTCCTGGCCGAATACGGGCTGTCCACCGACGAAGGCGTGGCCCTGATGTGTCTGGCAGAGGCGCTGCTGCGGGTCCCGGATGCCGAAACGATGGACGCGCTGATCGAGGACAAGATTGCGCCTTCGGACTGGGGACGCCATCTGGGCAAATCCGCGTCCAGCCTCGTCAACGCCTCGACCTGGGCCTTGATGCTGACCGGCAAGGTGCTGGAGGACCGCGAGCCTGGCATCGTCGGCCACTTGAAGGCGGCCGTGAAACGGCTGGGCGAGCCGGTGATCCGGGGGGCCGTCGCGCGCGCGATGAAAGAGATGGGGCGGCAGTTCGTGCTGGGCGAAACCATCGAGGCCGCGATGAAGCGCGCGCGCGATCTGGAGGCGAAGGGCTATACCTACAGCTATGACATGCTGGGCGAGGCGGCGCGCACCGAAGCCGACGCCGAGCGGTATCATCGCGCCTATGCGCAGGCGATCGCGGCGATTGCGGGCGCGGCGCGGGGCGACATCCGCGACAATCCGGGCATCTCGGTCAAGCTTTCGGCGCTGCATCCGCGCTACGAGGTGGCCAAGACCGCCCGGGTGATGGCCGAACTGGTGCCGCGCGTGCGGGACCTGGCGGGGCTGGCCCGCGCCGCCGGCATTGGTTTCAACATCGACGCCGAAGAGGCCGACCGCCTCGCGCTGTCGTGCAAAGTGATCGAGGCGGTGCTGTCGGACCCAAGCCTGGCGGGATGGGACGGCTTCGGTGTGGTGGTGCAGGCCTATGGGCGGCGGGCGGGCGCGGTGATCGACTGGCTTCATGCGCTGGCGGTGCAGCTGGACCGCAAGATCATGGTCCGGCTGGTCAAGGGCGCCTACTGGGACACCGAGGTGAAACGGGCGCAGGTGCTGGGGCTGGCCAGCTTTCCGGTCTTCACCCGCAAGCAGGCGACCGACGTCAGCTACATCGCCTGCGCGCGCAAGCTGCTCGGGATGACCGCACGGATCTATCCGCAATTCGCCACCCACAACGCCCATACCGTGGCGGCCGTGCTGGACATGGCCCGTGCCGGGGCGATCGACAGGAAAGCCTTCGAATTTCAGCGCCTGCACGGCATGGGCGAACGGTTGCACGACATCGTGCTGGCAGATCACGGCACGCGCTGCCGCATCTATGCCCCGGTGGGCGCGCACCGCGACCTGCTGGCCTATCTGGTGCGGCGGCTGCTGGAAAACGGCGCTAACAGCAGTTTCGTCAACCAGATCGTCAACGACGCCGTGCCCCCTGCGCGCGTCGCCGCGTGCCCCCTGACCGCGATCGAGGCCATCACGCCGATCGCCAGCCCCGCGATCGTGACCGGTCCGGCGCTGTTCGGCGCGCGCACGAATGCGCGGGGCTGGGATCTGACCGATGCCGGCGATCTGGAGGCGATCGAAGCCGCCCGCGCGCCGCATCACGGCACCCTGTTCGAGGCAGCACCCCGCCTCGCCGGTCGCCCGGTCGGCGGCGTCCGGCATTCCGTGCTGAACCCCGCCACCGGCACCCTCACCGGTCACGTCATACCGGCCGCCATGCCCGACATCGACACCGCCCTGCGCCTCGCAGAGCCATGGGCCGCCGCCCCCGCGATCCGCGCCGAGGTGCTGCGCCGCGCGGCCGATCTCTACGAGGCTGACGTCGGACCGATCTTCGCGCTTCTGGCGCGCGAGGCCGGCAAGACGCTGTCCGACTGTGTGGGCGAGTTGCGCGAGGCCGTCGACTTCCTGCGCTACTACGCCGCCCAGGCCGAAACGGTGACCGCCCCGCCATGCGGCACCTTTGCCTGTATCAGCCCTTGGAACTTTCCGCTCGCGATCTTCACCGGCCAGATTGCGGCGGCGCTGGCCGCCGGCAACGCCGTGCTGGCCAAACCCGCCCCGCAGACCCCGTTGATCGCCGCGCTGGCGACGGATCTGCTGCACCGCGCGGGCGTGCCCGCCACGGCCCTGCAACTGCTGCCCGGGGATGCCGCCGTGGGGGCCGCGCTGACGTCGGACCCGCGGATCGATGGCGTCGCGTTCACCGGATCGACCGCCACCGCGCGGCACATCCGCGCCAGCATGGCGGCGCACCTGAACCCCACCGCGCCCTTGATCGCGGAAACCGGGGGGCTGAACGCGATGCTGGTGGACAGCACCGCCTTGCCCGAACAGGCCGTGCGCGACATCCTCGCCTCGAGTTTCCAGTCGGCAGGGCAACGATGTTCGGCCCTGCGCTGCCTTTATGTGCAAGAAGACGTCGCCGACACGGTCCTGCACATGCTGAAAGGCGCGATGGACGACCTGACGCTTGGCGACCCGTGGCACCTTGAGACCGACACCGGCCCGCTGATCGACGCCACGGCCGCCACCGGCATCGCCGCCTACATTGCTGATGCCACGGCCGAGGGCCGTCTGATCAAGACCCTGACGACCCCCGCGACCGGCCATTTCATCGCCCCGACGATCCTGCGCGTTCGCGGCATCCATGCCATGCCGCGCGAGATCTTCGGCCCCATCCTGCACGTCGCCACCTTCAAGGCGCACGAGATCGACGCGGTGATCGACGCGGTCAACGCCACGGGCTATGGCCTGACCTTCGGTCTGCACAGCCGCATCGACGACCGGGTGCAGCGCATCGTGGACCGGCTGCAGGTCGGCAACACCTATGTCAACCGAAACCAGATCGGGGCCGTCGTGGGCAGCCAACCCTTTGGCGGCGAGGGGCTTTCCGGCACCGGTCCCAAGGCGGGCGGCCCGCACTACCTGTCGCGGTTCACCCGGATGCCCGCACCCGCCGCAGGCCCGGATGACCGCACGACGACCGCGGCGGATGCCGCCCGCGCGCTGGCCCCGCAGCGCCAGCCCGATGTCGCGCCCCGCAACACCCTGCTGCCCGGCCCGACCGGCGAATCGAACCGCCTGACGGCGGTCCCGCGCGCGCCGATGCTGTGCCTCGGCCCTTCGGCCGCCACCGCCATGGCGCAGGCGCAAGCCGTCCGTGCGCTGGGTGGCCACGCGGTCGAGGCGCCGGGACTGCCGCCCGACGCGCTGACCACGCTGCAGGGCTTTGGTGGCGCGCTGCACTGGGGCCCGCCCGATGCCGCCCGCCCCTATGCGCTGGCGCTGGCCAGCCGCCCCGGCCCGATCCTGCTGCTGATCGGCGACCTGCCGGACCCGGCCCACGCCCTGTTGGAGCGGCACGTCTGCATCGACACGACGGCAGCGGGCGGCAACGCGCAACTGCTGTCCGACGTCGGCGGCGACACGGACCGCGACGCCCGCGCGGCTTGACGAAACCCGCCGGATCGGGAACGGTGCGCCCATGTTTCCGATCCGCGATCACAACCCGTCGGGGGCCACGCCCTTTGTCACCTATGCGCTGATCGCGGCGAACATCGCGGTCTTTCTGAGCTATTGGCTGACCATCACAGACGACTACCAGCTGGCGCTGTTCTTCAACCGGTGGGGTCTGGTGCCGGTCGCGGTGCTGCAGGGCTATCAGGTGGAGTCGATCGTCACCTCGATGTTCCTGCACGGCGGCTGGATGCATCTTGCGGGCAACATGCTGTTTTTGTGGATCTTTGGCGATAACATGGAAGACGAGATGGGGCATGGCCGCTTTGCCTTGTTCTATCTTGCCGCCGGTCTTGCCGCCGCGTTTCTGCAGACGGCCGCCGAGCCGGCATCGCAGATCCCGATGGTCGGGGCGTCCGGGGCGATCGCCGGGGTGATGGGGGGCTATCTGCTGCTGTTTCCGAAAGCCAAGGTAGATGTGCTGTTCATCTTCATCATCTTCTTTCGCATTTTCGCCATCCCGGCGTGGATCGTGCTGGGTGTGTGGATCGGGGCGCAACTGTTCAACGGGGCGATGACGCCGACGGACGAAGGCGGCGTGGCCTATCTCGCCCACATCGGCGGGTTCATCGGGGGGATGGTGCTGACGGTGCCGCTGTGGCTGCGGCTGGGTGGCTTCGGGTTCTGGCAGCGCACCAAGGGCCATCCGCCGCATCCCGAAGCGGAATACAAGCTGTCGCCATCTTCGGTGCCCCGCGTGCCGCGCCGATGAAAGGCACCTGCCATTGCGGCGCGGTGGTGCTGGAGGTGTCGCTGTCGAACGGTCTCGCCACCGCGCGGCGGTGCGACTGTTCGTTCTGCCGCAGACGCGGGGCCATCGTGGTGTCGGCTTTGCTGTCGGGGGTGACGGTGGTGCAGGGCGCCGCGAACCTGACGCTGTATCAGTGGGGCACCGGGACGGCCAAGCACTGGTTCTGCAAGACCTGCGGCATCTACACCCATCATCAGCGCCGGTCGAACCCACAGGAATACGGGGTGAACGCGGCCATCCTGGACGGGATCAACCCGCGCGATCTTGGCGACATTCCGTGGAGCGACGGAGTCAACCACCCGTCCGACCGCATCTAGTCGTGCGGTCCCGTGTGCGGTGTTTGCCGGACTGGCCCGGACCACGTCCGGCCGCACCGGCCTGCGCCCCGCCGATGCGACAGCGGCACCCATGCAGGCGCGCCGGGATGGGGTCGCGGTTCAGATCGGTCCGAAACAATAGAGGAGCGTTCGAAACCTGCGGTCCCGCAAGGTGACGCCCGAACCGACCCCCACCCGATCATTCGTTGCGGATGATCTTGCAAAACCCCGCGAACAGCGGGTCGTTGGCCGCGATCACGCTGCCGTCCAGCAGGATGTCGCCCCCCTCGCGCACCGGGGCGACCATCCCGCCTGCCTCGCGCACCAGCAAAAGACCCGCCGCGATGTCCCACGCGCTCAACTCGCGCTCCCAATAGCCGTCGAACCGCCCCGCCGCGACATAGGCGAGGTCCAGCGACGCCGCGCCCCAGCGCCGCACGCCCGCCGTCGCCGGCATCAGCCGTGCCAGATCGCCCAGCATCGCGGGAAGTGTCTTCTTGGCCCCGAACGGCACCCCGGTGGCGAACACCGCCTCTTGCATCACGCGCCGCCCGGACACGCGCATCCGCCGGTCGTTCATCCACGCCCCGGCCCCCTTTTCGGCCCAGAAGAGCTCATCCTTGGCGGCATCATAGACGACCCCCGACACGATCTCGCCCTTGTGTTCGAGCGCGATCGAGATCGCCCAGTGCGGCATGCCGTGCAGAAAGTTGGTGGTGCCGTCCAGCGGATCGACGATCCAGCGCCGCGTCGGGTCTGCGCCGTCGTCGCCTCCGGTTTCCTCGCCCAGCCAGCCGTAGGTCGGGCGGCCCTCCATCAGCATGTCCTTGATGATCCGTTCGGCCTCGCGGTCGGCCTTCGACACGAAATCGCCGGGGCCCTTGGACGACACCTGCAGGTTTTCCACCTCGCGGAAATCCTTGACCAGACTGCGCGCGGCGGCGCGGGCGGCCTTGATCATCAGGTTCAGGTTGGCGGTGCCTTGCATGTCGCTCTCCGGCTGCGGTCAAGGCAGGGGCATTACACGGCACCGCCGGGGATGGGAAGGGGTGGGTTGGCCCGGCCGCGCCGATTGCAACTGCGACAGGGCCGCACTAGATAATGCGGATGGCAACCTATGAAATCTCCGGAATGACCTGCAACGGCTGCGCCAGCAAGGTGCGCACCGCGCTTCAGGCGCTGTCACCCGACGCGGTGATCACGCTCGATCCGCCGCGCGCCAGCAACGTCGCCGTGTCGGCGTCGGTGGCCAACGCGGCGTTGTCGGCGATCGGCGGCTATCGGCTGTCGCCCGTGCAAGCCGCGCCTGCTGCGCCACCGGCGGTTTCGGGGGCCGGGCTGACGGTCTATTATCCCCTTGCCCTCGTCGTCGGTCTGATCGCGGTCGCGTCCTTTGCCGCGTCGAGCTGGATGATGGGGTTCATGGCCGGGTTCTATCTGGTCTTCGGCGCGTTCAAGCTCTTGGACCTGTCGGCCTTCGCCCGCGCCTATGCGCGCTATGACGTCATTGCGGAACGTGTGCCGCTTTGGGGGTTCGTCTATCCCTTTGCCGAACTGGCGCTGGGGTTTGCCTTTCTGTTCCATTGGCAGATGGGACCGGCGATCTGGGCCGCGCTGATCCTCAGCCTGATCGGGGCGGCCGGGGTGATCCGGTCGCTGCTGCGGCGCGAAACGATCCAGTGTGCCTGCCTCGGGACCGTGTTCAACCTGCCGATGTCCACCGTCACGGTGGTCGAGAATCTGGGCATGGCCGCGATGGCGGCCGCGATGCTCGCCTATGGCATGTAGACGCCGCTAGCCGCGCTGCAGCTTCACCGGCTCCGATCGGCCCAGTTTCAGAAAATGCGCCATGAACGGCTTGCCCGCATCCTCGGTCCGGGTCGCGGCGTAAAGCCGTTTCTGGATCACCCCCGGCCCCAGCGGACGTGTCACATAGTCGGCTGACGATTTGACATCCCGCAGCACCCAGTCCGGCAGCACCGCCACACCCCGGTTCGATCCCACCAGCATCAGGATCACCGCCGTCAGTTCGGCGGTGCGTTGCGCGCGGGGTTCCACCTTGGCGGGGGTCAGCAGTTCGGAAAAGACGTCCAGCTTGTCGCGGGTGACGGGATACGTGATCAGGGTCTGGTCGCGAAAATCCGCGGCCTCGATCACGTCCTTGGCGGCCAGCGGGTTGGCCGCGGCAGCCAGAAAGGTCGGGTGATAGTCGAACAACGGGTTGAAGGTGATCCCCGGCAGCGGCACCGGGTTCGAGCTGATCACCAGATCGACCTCTTCGCGGTTCAGCGCGGGCAGCGCGTCGAACGCGAGGCCTGCACGAATATCGACGTCCACCTCGGGCCAGGCCTGCCGGAACAGCTCCAGCACTGGAAACAGCCAGTCGAAACAGGCGTGACACTCGATCGCGATGTGCAGGCGGCCCGTCTTGCCCGACCGCAGGTTGCGAAACTCCTCTTCCATCGCGTCGATCTCGGGCAGGATCCGGTCCGCTGCCCGCAGCATCCGGATGCCCGCCGCCGACAGCTTCATCGGTTTGGAGCGGCGCACGAACAGCTCCATCCCCGCTTGATCCTCCAGGCCGGCCACCTGATGCGACAGCGCCGATTGCGTCATGTTCAGCACCTCGGCGGCGCGGGCCAGGCCCCCGGCCTGATGGATCGCGCGGATCGTGCGCAGGTGGCGTAGCTCAATGTACATGCGGTGCACCTCATTATCATCGTGAATGACATGAATTGGTGTCATATTCGAAATCGTGCGACAAGAGGACAACAACAGGAGCCGCCCCGATGTCCGCACCCCGCATTTCCTTCGAATTCTTCCCGCCCCAGGGGTTGGATGCGTCGTTCAAGCTGTGGGAAACCGTACAGACGCTCTCGCCCCTGAACCCCAATTTCGTGTCGGTTACCTACGGCGCGGGCGGCACCACCCGCAAGTTGACGCACGAGGCGGTCGGGACGATCCACCGCAACTATGGCCTGCCGGTCGCGGCGCACCTGACCTGCGTTGACGCGACCAAGGCCGAAACGCTTGAGATTGCCGAGGCTTACGCTGCCGTTGGCGTGACCGAAATCGTCGCTCTGCGCGGCGATGCCCCCAAGGGCGCCGACCGGTTCACCCCGCACCCCGACGGCTTTGCCTCGTCGGTCGGTCGATCTGGTGGTGGCGCTGGCGGCGACTGGAAAGTTCAAGATCCGCGTGGGCGCCTATCCCGAGCCCCACCCCGATGCCGCCGATGCCCTGGCGGACGTGCGGTTTCTCAAGCGCAAGATCGACGCCGGGGCGACCAGCGCGATCACCCAGTTCTTTTTCGACGCTGACACGTTCTTCCGCTTCCGCGATGCCTGCGCGGCGATCGGCATCACGGCCCCGATCATTCCCGGCATCCTGCCGATCCAAAGCTGGGCGGGGACGAAACGCTTTGCCGCCCGCTGCGGCACGCGCGTTCCGGCGCGGCTGGACGAAGCCTTTGCCATGGCCGCGCGCGACGGGCGCGAGGACTTGCTGGCGTTGACCCAGTGCACCACGCTGTGCACCCGGCTGATCGAAGGCGGGGTCGACGATCTGCACTTCTACACCCTGAACCGCCCGCACCTGACGCATCAGGTGGTGCGCGCGCTGGGGTTGGCCCCGGAACCGGCGCTGGAAAAGGTCGCCTGACCGTCTGCTGACCACCCTTGTTCGCCGGGCAGGATCAGCTAGGCTGCGGCCAGCCCGATCAAGGACCGCGCCCCATGACCAAGCCGATCTACATCCTTAACGGACCCAACCTGAACCTGCTTGGCCAGCGTCAGCCCGACATCTATGGCGCGCAGACGCTGGAGGATGTGGGTGCCGCCGCGGCAGCGCTGGCGGCGGACCTCGGGCTGACCGTCCGGTTCCTGCAATCGAACCACGAAGGCGCGCTGGTGGACTGGATTCAGCAGGCCCGGACCGAAGGAGCGGGGGTGATCATCAATCCTGGGGCCTATAGCCACACCTCGATCGCCATCCTCGACGCACTGAACGCCTTCGACGGCCCGGTGCTCGAGGTGCACATCTCGAACATCCACAAACGCGAGGCGTTCCGCCACCACTCCTACGTCAGCCTGCGGGCCGACGGGGTGATCGCGGGCTTCGGTGTCGAAGGCTACCAACTCGCGCTGCGCCGGATGGCCAGCCTGCTGGGGGGCACGTGATGCTGCCGAAGAACGCGTTCAAGGCGGCGATGGCGGCGGGGCGCAACACGATCGGTGCTTGGAACACCATTCCGGGCCCGGTCGTCGCCGAGCTGCTGGCCGGGGCGGGGTTCGACTGGGTTATGATCGACACCGAACATTCGCTGACCGACCTGCCCGACACGCTGGGCATGATGCAGGCGATGGCGGGCTATCCTGTCGCGCCGCTGGTGCGGATCGCGGCAAACGATGCGGTTTTGATGAAGCGCGTGCTCGACCTGGGCGCGCAGACGGTGATGGTGCCCTACGTCCAGACGGTGGACGATGCGAAACGCGCGGTCGAGGCGATGCGCTATCCGCCAAACGGTATCCGTGGCATGGGCGGTACCACACGGGCGACCCGGTATGGCGCGGTGACCGATTATGTCGCGCGGGCAGAAGAGGAGTTGTGCCTGCTGGTTCAGATCGAAACCGCGGCGACCCTGCCACAGATCGAGGCGATCGCAGCCGTCGACGGCGTGGATGGACTGTTCATCGGCCCCAACGATCTGTCCGCGACGATGGGCTATCCGGGGCAGGTCACACACCCTGCTGTGGTCGCGGCGATCGAGGATGCGCTGCGCCGCATCGACGCCACGGGCAAGGCGGCAGGCATCCTGGTGCTCGACCCGGTGTTCGCGAAACAGTGCATGGCCTGGGGCAGCCGATTTACCGCCGTGGGGGTGGATCTGGTGACGCTAGCACGGGCGATGCGCGCCTTGCGGGCACTGTTTGACGCGCCCTGAGGGGTGCGCGATTGCCGCTGCGGGCCCATCGAATGGATGCGGCGCGGGCGGGCGGAGGGCAGGTGACGGCATTTCTTTGGCATCCAGCGGCGCGCGTTTTCGACGCGGCGGGTCACGCGGTGCTGCCCGGCAGGGCGACGTCGGGCGTCATCGCGTCGCGTCCCACCGGGGTGGCGCTGGCCCATGCCTTTGCGGCCCGGTCGTTCCGGATCGGGGGCGGTGGCCGGCCCGCGCCCATCGCCGGGTTCGAAACGCTGACAGCGGGATCGTCGGGCACCCCGCGGCGCATCGCACGCTCGCATGCCAGCTGGACCGCCAGCTTTGACGTCAACGCGCGTCTGTTCGGAATCGGACCCGGCGTGCGTGTTGGCGTTCCGGGCCAGCTGGTGCAGTCGCTGGCGCTTTATGGCGCGATAGAGGCGGTCAGCCTGGGCGCAGAGCTGCATCTGCTGGACGGGTTGCGACCCGACCGCCAGGCGCGCGCGCTGGCTGCGCGGCGCGTGCAGGTCGTTTATGCCGCCCCCGTGCAGGTGCGGATGCTGGTCGCGGCGGGGGTGCCGCTGCCCGATCTGCGGCTGGCGCTCATCGGCGGGGCCAAGGTCGATGCGGGCTTGCGGGCCGGGTTGACGGCGCTTGCGCCGGGGTGCGACCTGCGCGAATTCTATGGCGCGGCGGAAACCAGTTTCGTCACCCTGTCAGACGCAACCACGCCGGAAGGATCGGTCGGCCGCGCCTATCCGGGGGTCGAGATCGCGTTGCACGACGGCGAACTCCGCGTGCGCAGCCCGTATCTGTTCGACGGGTATGCCGAAGACGATGCGGGTCCGGCTGTCTGGCACGACGGCTGGCTTTCGGTCGGCGAGATCGGACATCTGCGCGATGGCGATCTCTATCTGGCGGGGCGGGCAGGGCGGATGGTCACCATCGCCGGGCAAAACGTGTTTCCGGAACAGATCGAGGCGTTTCTGGGCGGCGTGGCGGGTGTGGCGCAGGTCGCCGTTCTGCCGCGCGCCGACGGATTGCGCGGGGCGGTCCTGATCGCCGTCGTTCAGGGCGATCCGGCCCAGGAGGCGGCTTTGCTGGCCGCAGCCCGCCGGCGCTTTGGCGCAACCGCTGCACCGCGCGCGGTGATCTGGCGCGACGACTGGCCGGTGCTGCCGTCGGGCAAAACCGATCTCGCGGCGCTGGCGCTGTCGGTGTCGCCATGAGCTTTGTGATCGCCGCCCGACGCAGCGCGGTCGTGCCGCACGGCGGTGCCTTCGCCCGCCTGTCGATCGAGGATCTGGGCGCGCCAGTTCTGTTGGCGGCGCTGCGGGCCTGCGGGGTCGATCCGAGCGAGGTGGACGAGGTGATCGTGTCCAACGCCCTGGGCGAGGGGGGCAATCCGGCACGGCGGGTGGCGCTGGCGGCGGGCTTGCCGGACCGGGTAGCAGGGCTGACCATCGACCGGCAATGCGCAGGCGGGCTGGATGCGATCCTGATGGCGCGGGCGCTGGTCACCAGTGGCGCGGCGCGGGTGGTGGTCGCGGGCGGGGTCGAGAGTTACTCGCGCCGCCCCCTGCGCCTGCGCACCGACCCCGACGGTCCGGCCGTTCCTTATGATCAGGCCCCATTCACGCCGTGGCCCGACCGCGATCCAGCGATGGCAGACGCGGCGGCATCTCTGGCAGACGCCTTGGACATTTCGCGCCGCGAACAGGACGAGTGGGCGGTCGAGAGCCATGCCCGCGCCCGGCAGGCGGATTTCACGGCCGAGATCGTCAGCCTCGCCGGGCAAAGCCGCGATGCGTTCGAACGGCCGCTGTCCCTGTCGATCGCCGCGCGGGCCAGGGCGATCGCAGGATCCATCACCGCCGCCAACGCCGCGGTGGCTGCGGATGGCGCGGCCTTCGTCGTGGTCTGTGCCACTCCCCGCGGTCCGCGCGCCCTGCGGATCGCGGCCGGGGCCACGGTCGGGGCCGACCCGCTACAACCCGGCCTGTCCGCCTTGGCGGCCATCGCCACCGTGGGTGGAGCGCGCGGGCTGACCGTGGCCGAGGTGATGGAGGCCTATGCGGTGCAGGCGATCGCTTGCGTGCGCGGCGCGCAGATCGACCCCGGCATCGTGAACCGGGGCGGCGGGGCGCTGGCGCGCGGGCATCCGATCGGGGCCTCGGGGGCCATTCTCGCCGTGCGGCTTTACCATCAGTTGCAGGCGGGCCGCGGTCTGGCGGCTATTGCGGCGGCCGGGGGTGTGGGCTGCGCCGTTCTGCTGCAGGCCTAGGGTCGCGACAGCAACGCGCCCGGCCGCATCTGCGCGATGCCACGGGTGACCAGTGCGGCCAGAACCACCTTGATCGCGTCTCCCGGCAGATAGGCGGTGATCAGCAGCGCCGCCTCGGCCAGAGTCTTGTCCAGCATGACTGCCATGCCCGGGATGCCGAAGGCGTAGAGCACAAACACCCCGCCCAGGGCGGCCCCGACCCCCGCCGCCAAACCGACCGGCGCCGACCACCGTTCCACCACCAGCCCCGCCACGAACGCCGCCACCGGAAACCCGACCAGAAACCCGACCGACGGCCCGGCGAACACGCCCAGACCGCCACGCCCGCCCGACAGGATCGGCAGACCCACCGCCACCAGCGCCAGAAAAACCAGAACCGCCAGCGCCCCCTTGCGCGCGCCCAGAACCGTGCCGCACAGCATGATGCCCAGCGATTGCGCCGTGACCGGCACACCGGACCCCAGCATGATCGGCGGCACCAGCCCCAGCACGGCCACCAGGGCGGCGAACAGGGCGATGTGGGTCAGACTGCGTTCCATGAAAACTCCTCTTTTCCGCCCACTATCCCGCCCCGCCCCGCGCGCGCAAGGCCTCGGCGACGTGATCGGCATCGTCGAGGGCGGCGAGCGTGGCCGGCACCAGCACGCGCCAGCGCGGGCGGCGGCGCGACCGGGCGGTGAACGCCTCGGCGATCTGGGTCAGTCGGTCCGCCAGAACCGGGATGAACCGGATCACCAGCGCGAACGCCAGGGCGGCCCTGCGCGGCGGCAGACCGAACCGGGCGAGCGGCGCCAGCAGCGCCTCGATCACCGCCAGCATGTCCGACAGCCGCGTGGTCATCGTCACCAGATTGGCGGCCGCCACGGCGGTGACCAGCCGCAGCCCGATGGCCAGTCCCTGCGCCAGATCGTCCGTCCAGGCGTGCCAGATGGCCAACACCAGCAAGAACGGCCAAAGCGGGCGCAACATCCGCAGCCCATGCCGCGCAAAGACCGCACCGCCTGTCGCGATCAGCGCCACGGGCACTGTCGCGGCCAGCACAAGCGCCACCGGGCTGTGCAGCGCGAACAGCAGCACGGTAAAGCTGCACAGCGCCGCCAGCTTGATTTCGGCTCGCACCCGGTGCAGCGGCGTGTCAACCGGCGAGGTCAGTGTCAGCATCCGACGCCCCCCGTTCCGCCATTGCCGCCGCGAATGCCGCCAGCACGGGTGCCGCGGCGCCGTCGGCCAGAACGCGCCCCGCGTCAAGCCAGATGACCCGGTCCGCCTGCGCCAGCACCGACGGGTCGTGCGTGATGGTGATGACCTGCTGCGGCAGCGCTGCCAGCCTGCGCGTCAGACGGGCCTGCGTCGGCAGATCGAGCCCGGCAAACGGCTCGTCCAGCAACAGAGTCGCAGGCTGCATCGCCAGCACGGCCAGCAGGCAAAGATAATGCTTTTGCCCATGGCTAAGGGTACTGACCGGCGCTTTGGCCCAGTGGCTGCGGCCCTCGGCAGCCAGAAGCGTGGCCACGGCTTGGGCGGCTGCCGCGCGGGTCAATCCGGTCTGGATCAGGCCGAAGGCGAGTTCCTCTTCGACCGTCGGAAACAGGATCTGGTGATCGGGGTTCTGAAACAGGATCCCCACCGCCGCCAGCATGGCCCGACGGTCGCGCGCCGGATCAAGCCCGCCGATGCGCACCGTGCCGCGCGTCGGTGGGATCAGTCCCGCCAGCAGCCGCAGCAACGTCGTCTTGCCCGACCCGTTGCGCCCAACGATCCCGATGCGTGGCTCGGTCAGATGAAGCGTCAGATCCAGCAGAACCGTCTTGTCCGCCAGCGTCACCGACGCGCCGTTCAAACTGATCGCCGGAAGGGCAGGGGGCACGGGGAGACCTTTTGGCTGCGGTAGGGCGTTCTAGCGCACCAAAGCCGGCTCCAAAAGGGGGCAGTCCAGTGTTGGACGCCGCCCCGGGGTGTCTGGGAAAAAGACCGGGGCCGCGACACGTCGGTGTCGCGACCCCGGAACCGTCAGATCAGCAGCGGTCGACGTAGCGCTGACCCTGCGAGTTGCGGTAGTAGCACTGACCGCTGTTGCCGGTCGGCCCGATCAAGGTCGACGCCGCCACACCGACGGCCGCGCCGATAAGCGCGCCCTGAACCGGGTTGTTGTCGGTCACGGCAGCGCCCAGAACGGCACCGCCCAGTGCGCCGGCTGCGGCGTTCTGGTCAGACGTTTCGCAAGCCGACAGGCCGAAGGCCAGAACCGGCAGCAACAACAGGAATTTTTTCATGATGATCTCGCTTCTATAAGGTAACCGTTAACGCACCACCGCAGAAAACGTTCCCACCTTGCCATTTTATTCCCGGATCAGCCGCAGATCACCGCCACGCGTCGGCCCTTTTCACGCGGGCCGCACGGTCGGCGTCCTGTCAGACCACCCGTGCGGCTGCGACGGCCTCTTCCAGGATGTCCATCGCTTCGGCAAAATGGGCGTCCGGAATGGTGATCGGCGCGAGGAAGCGGATGACGTTGCCGTAAACCCCGCAGGTCAGCAGGATCAGACCGCGCTTCAGCGCCTCCAGCCGCACGCGGTTGGTAAAGCCCGCGTCGGGCTCGTGGCTGGTCGGATTGGCGAATTCGACCGCGACCATGAATCCCGGTCCGCGAATGTCGACGATCTCTGGCGTCACGGAGCGCAAGGCCTCGAGCCGCTGCTTCAGCCGTCCGCCCAGCACGTTGGCCCGCGCGCACAGGTCCTCTTCCTCGATCACGTCCAGAACGGCATTCGCGGCGGCGATGCCCAGCGGATTGCCGCCATAGGTGCCGCCCAGACCGCCCGGATGTGCTGCGTCCATCAGATCGGCCCGTCCTGTGACGGCGGCCAGCGGCAGACCACCCGCAAGACCCTTGGCCATCGTGGTCAGATCGGCGGCCACGCCATAGCCTTCCATCGCAAAGAGATGCCCGGTGCGGGCAAAGCCGGTCTGCACCTCGTCCGCGATCATCACGATGCCATGCTCGTCGCAGATCTTGCGAATCGCGCGCACAAGATCGGCGGGGGCAGGATAGAATCCACCCTCGCCCTGCACCGGTTCAAAAACGATGGCTGCGACACGCGCCGGGTCAAGATCGGCTTTGAACAGCTTGGTCAGACCCGCCAGCGCGTCGGCGGTCGTCACGTTGTGCACTTCTTGCGGGAAGGGCACATGAAAGACGTCCGGCATCATCGCGCCGAAACCCTTTTTGTAAGGCTCGACCTTGCCGGTCAGCGACATCCCCATGAAAGTGCGCCCATGAAACGCCCCGCCAAACGCAATCACCGCGTTGCGGCCCGTGGCGATGCGCGCGATCTTGACCGCGTTCTCGCAGGCCTCGGCGCCGGTGGTGACGAAGATCGTCTTCTTCGGGAAATCGCCCGGCACCTTGTCGTTCAGACGTTCGGCCAGGCGGATATAGGATTCGTAGGGCAGGACCTGATGGCAGGTGTGGGTGAACCGCCCCATCTGCTCGGTCACCGCCGCCATCACGCGCGGATGGCAGTGGCCGGTGTTGACTACCGCGATCCCGGCGCCGAAATCGATGTAACGGTTGCCTTCGATATCCCAGATTTCCGAGTTCAGCGCCCGGTCGGCATAGATCTGGGTCATCATGCCGACGCCGCGCGAAATTGCATCGTCCCGGCGTTTGGCGACTTCGGCGTTCAACATGGAAAGGCTCCGTTCGTGATGCGCCCCGGACGCAGGGGCAGTGCTGCGACCATTTGATCAAACTTTCCGGGGCGCATCAATGACGAACCACTTGCGCGCGGGCTTACTCGCCGAGCTTGCGCACGACCGCGTCGGCGAACGACGTCACCAGCGTGGTGTAGTACACTTCAGAATCGACCGGCAGCGTTTCCATCACGGTGCCTTCCGGGAAGAACGGCATCGAGGTGCCGACATCCACGATCAGATCATAGTTGTTGGTGTCCGGGTTTTCCGCCGTGCCACGCACGATGACGTTCGCGACCAGCCGGGTATCGGCAAAGTTGAACGTCTCGGTGAACGAGTTGCTCAGCTCCAGTTCGGAAATGTCGATCTCGATGTCGACGCCATCCTCGGGATCGGTCTGGTCGATCAGACGCGCGGCGATGGCATTTTCAAGGTCGAGCTCGATGTTGGCGAATTTGGTCGCCGCTTCGGCGTTGGTCAGGGCATCGAGTTCGATCGTCACGTCGACGGATTTGACCATCACAGGGTCCTGGGCAAAGACCGCAACGGGCAGAACGGCCAGCAGGCCTGCAGAAATGACACGAGAAAACATGGAAGTCTCCTTTTCAGCGGGGACGCGCTGGCCGAAATGGCCAGGCGGTCCGAATGACGAACGGGCACACCGAAATCCGGTGCTGTTCGAAGACCTAACGCCGCGCGCCCCCCCCCGGTTCCCCGCCAGCGCGGCCGGCGGCTTGCGATGGGGTGCCGCGGGCCTTGTCACATACCCCTCGCGGATTCACGGCGCGTTAACCTTGTGCGGGGCAGATTGAACCGGACGAATCAAATCTGGGGGCGGTCATGGGTCTGAAACAGCTGCATGTGCTGCAGGATGACGATCCGCTGGACTGGCTGCGCCTGATCCGGTCGCGGCGCATCGGCGCGGTGACCTTTCATCGCTTGCTGGGCGAACACGGCTCGGTCCGCGCGGCCCTCGCGGCACTGCCCGGTGTGGCACAAGCCGCAGGGATCGACCACTACACCGCCTGCCCGGTCGAGGTGGCGCGCCATGAACTGTCGCAGGGCCGTGCCTTGGGCGCCGAGCTGCTGCTGTGGGGTCACCCACACTATCCGCGCGCCATGCTCGACCTGCCCGACGCGCCCCCCGTTCTGTGGTCCCTTGGCCATGTCGCGCTGCTGAACCAGCCGATGGTGGCGCTGGTCGGCGCACGCAACGCCTCGTCGCTGGGCCTTCGCATGGCGCGGCGGCTGGCCGAAACGCTGGGCGGGGCGGGGCAGGTCGTGGTTTCCGGCCTCGCCCGCGGCATCGACGCCGAAGCGCACCGCGCCGCCCTGGCGACCGGCACCGTCGCGGTTCAGGCCGGTGGGGTCGACGTGGTCTATCCGCTTGAAAACGCCGATCTTATGGCCGACATCCGTGCGCAAGGCTGCCTCGTTTCGGAACAGCCCATGGGTATGGATCCGCAAACCCGGCATTTCCCGCAGCGCAACCGCATCATCTCGGGTCTGTCGCGGGCGGTCGTGGTGGTCGAGGCGGCGGCACGGTCGGGCAGCCTGATCACCGCCCGTGACGCGCTGGATCAGGGGCGCGAGGTGCTGGCGGTCCCGGGCCACCCGTTCGACGCCCGCGCCGCAGGCTGCAACCAGTTGATCCGCGACGGCGCGACGCTGGTGCGATCCTCGTCCGATGTGCTCGAGGCCATCGGCGTCGCCGGTGGCGAACGGGCCCTGCCGGTGCCCGCCCCGCAGGCCCCGCCAGCGGCGCGTCCCCGCCCGCTGTCCGACACGACCGAGGTGCACAACCTGATTCTCGCCCGCCTCGGCCCCAGTCCGCTGGCCGAAGACCAGCTGATCCGCGATCTGGCGATGCCGCCCGGCACGCTGACCCCGGCGCTGGTCACGCTGGAGCTGGAAGGCCGGATCCAGCGGCAGGCGGGCCGAACGTAGAAGTGTGCGGCGGGCGCGCACGGCGCTCGAACATGGCATGACGCTTCCGCCCGTCCG